>JBDGSB010000046.1:0-9600 GCA_042217765.1 Haloarculaceae archaeon
GTTCATGATCATGTCCGCGACGGTGCGTTCCTGGCTGGCCGTGGTCTTGACTGCGAAGATTCCCATGATTATGGACCTCCGGGGACGAAGTTCATGACGACGAAGATGAGGAAGCCGATGAGGCCGACGAGCAGGATGCCCGCACCGGCAATTTTGGCGATCTGGGAGAACTCCTCCCAGGATGGCGTGCTCGCGAGCTTGAGCACGCGCACGTACGAGTTCAAGTCGAACGGCACTTGCATACACCGCCGTAGCCACTGCTGGCTTTTCTATCTATTGCTATCGGCGTGCCCGGACGACTCCCGGACCGAATGGCACAGACGACGCACACCGAGTAGCCGTTACAACTCGAACGTCGACGAAGTCAGGCGGGACGTGCCCATCCGATCCAGCACTCACGACGAGAGCGAAGACTGGTTCACCGCGTAAATCGTCACTTTCCCCCACCGTCTTTCGCGCGTGACGGCGTCGAGGCGGTCGACCGAGACGTCGTACGCCTCGCGTTCCCGCGGACCGACGTAGACGTACCGGACGTCGTAGTCGGCGAGCAAGGCTCGCTGTTCTCGGGGGGTGCCCTGGTAGATTCGCCGGACGTCGACGATCCGCTGCTGGACGTCCTCGACCGGGCGACCGAATCCTCGCTCGTGGTGGGCCCAGCCGAGTATCGTCGGCACGCCGGTCAGGCTCGACGGGGCGTTCGTCCACCGATAGATGTGCCGGCCCGGTTTCGTCACGATGGTCGGGGTTCCCTCGCGGGCGTCGAGCCAGGCGATGGCCGCCGCCTCGTCGGGGTGACGTTCCGAGACGTACGCGGTGCCGTCGAGCGTCGGGTGATCGTGGGTCATCAGCGGCCGGTCCTTGCCGAAGTGGCCGACCAGCGCGAAGCCGCCGTAGACCGACGTCGACACGACCAGCAGGACGACGAACGCTCGCACGCCGGTTCGCCACCGGGGGGTCGGCACGCGCAGACGCGTCGTTTTCAGGAGACGGCCGAGCGCGACGGCCGCGGCGACGCTCCAGAACGCCCACACCTGCGCGTAGGTCTTGAACACGGTGTTGAACCGCCCCGGTCCGGCTCGCTCTTTCAGATAGACGAACTCGACGACGAGCACGAGTCCGGCACCGGCCAGCAAGAGCACGACCTCGAAGCCGGGTAGCGTCGGCGAGTCGCCGTCGTTTCTCGAATTCTGTTCGCCGGACGGCAACAAATCCCGGCCGAGCACGTATCCGCCGACCAGCAGCGGCACCACCACGCCGATCGCGGCGACGTGGCCGACCGCCGACAGCGCCAGCAGAACGGCAATCGCCCCGGCGACTGCACCCAGTTGCCGCCGCGAGACGCCAAAGCGCGCCCACGCCACGTAGCCGAGATAGAGCGCGAACGACAGCAGAAAGGCTCCGTGGACGACGAACAGCGCCGGCAGGGAACTCCGGTCGGGCAGAAACGCCAGCGAGCGGCTAGACACGTTCGCCAGCCAGAACGGCAGCGACCAGACGACGCCGCCGGCGGCCACGACGGCCGCGACAGCGACCGCGAGACCGATGCGGCGCACCTCCGCGAGCACCCGCGAGTCCGTATCGAGCGGGTCGGCCAGCGACCGCGGCAGGAGCGTCCGGGGCTCGGACGCGGAAAACACCAGCGCAAGCGCCGTCAGGCCGGCGACGGCCGGGAACGACCAGGTGTTGACGACCGCCAGCAGCCCGCCCAGCGGCGGCACGACGCCGACCAGGAGCGCCAGTCGCCGGCGGCGGTTCGCCGACGGCGTCCGCGAGTAGGCGTACAGGACCGCGACCAGCAACAGAGTGAACGACGGGGCCATCATGTGTCCGTGCAGGTCGCCGTTCATCCAGGCGAACAGCGGAAACTCGTTGATCGTCCCGCCGATGGCCGCGCTGGCGTCCCAGGAGTGAAACGTCCGAATACCCCGTATCAGGTTGCCCGGGTTGCGCGTCCGGCCCGTCCAGACTGCCAGCGCCTTCGCGATGGGCCGGGCGACGTCCAGGGGCAGCGCCAGCAACAACAGCCGGAGCGGCGTCATGAGGTTGCTGGCGAAGCCGACGAAGAACGCGCCCAGCGCCGCGGCGCGTCCGTCGAAGGTGTCGTCTCGGGCCGCGATTGACCCCGCGACGCCATAGGCCGCGGTCACGTAGGTGGCGTACCAGCCCGCGAGCGCGAGGTTGTACGCGTAGTTGGGGGCGGTGCCGGTCAACCGCGTCAGGAAGGCGACGAGCATGTGGCCGCCGTAGTAGTACATCACGCGCTCGCCGGCGTACCAGAAGTCCGCCGGCGGCAACGAGTGCGCCCGGAGGAGGGACTGCACTAGCCCGTAATCGAGGAACTTCTCGCCGGCGTAGGGGTGGATTCCCGGATCGACGGCCCGGACGGCGATCAGAAACAGGAACGCGACCGTGAACACCGCGGTCGTCCGCTTCAGTGCCGTCGCGTCGACGGTCGCGCCGCGATAGCTGACGGTTCCCACGGCGAAGAGCAACAGCACGAGCGCGGCCCACAGCGAAAGCGACAGCGACAGGTGCCCCAGGAGGTACCCGGGGACGAACAGAACCGCCAGCGCGAGCGGCAACGCGACCCCGGTCCCCCGGTCGGCGAATCGCGGAAACAGCGTCGACGCCAGCGGCGCACCGACTACCAGCAGCGACAGGTACGCGACCAGCCAGAGTGCGACCAGGCCGAACTCCATCACTCGATACGGGGCGAGCCAGCCACCATACGTCTTGTGACATCGGCCGGAGCCGAACGGTTTTTATCCGGCGACGGGGTGGGTTTCGACAATGGAATCGGCCCCGGACGACGGCGACGCGTCCGCGACGCGGCGGAATTCCGCGACCACCGACGCCGACGCCTCGCTCGGCATCGTGATTCCGGCCTACCGACCCAACGTCGACCGCCTGCGTTCGTACGTCGACGCCCTCCAGGCGGAACTGGCACCGTCCGCCGTCCGCGTCGAACTCGACGATCCCGACGACGAGGTAGCCACGGAGCTGGCCGACCTCCCGGCGACGGTCAACGTCTCGCCGTACCGCCGTGGCAAGGGCGCGGCCATCACCGTCGGGTTCGAGGCGCTAGGGACGGACTTGCTGGCCTTCTCCGACGCCGACGGTAGCACGCCGGCCGCGTCGCTGGCCCGCGTCGTCGACCGCGTCCGGGCCGGCACGGACGTTGCCACCGGCTCCCGACGCCATCCCGACGCGACGGTGGCCGCACACCAGACGCTCGCGCGCCGGTACATGGGCGACGGCTTCGCGTGGCTCGCCCGTCGCCTCCTTGAAGTCGACCTGTACGACTACCAGTGTGGCGCGAAGGCGCTGACAGCCGCGGCGTGGGAGCGGATTCGCGAGCACGTCTACGAGGCCGGATTCGCCTGGGACGTCGAACTGCTGGCCATCGCGGGAGCGCTCGAACTCGACGTCGCCGAGGTCCCCATCGAGTGGCACGACCAGCCGGGATCGACCGTCTCGCCCGTGCGAACGTCGCTGGCGCTGGCGCGGGCGCTGCTGCGGGCGCGCCACCGGGCGAAACGGATTCGAAACAGCACGCTCCACACCGCGTTAGCCTCCCGGCGCGACGAAGGGCCGGCACTGGTCGATCGACGATGACCGACGACGTCCTGGCCCGCATTCGCCACTACGGTCGCGCGCTCGCGTCCGGAATGCGACTGGGGAAGTTCGTCTCCGTCGGCGTCGTCGGTGCCGTCTTCGACACGACCGTCCTGCTCGTGCTCACCGAGTCCTTCGGCGTCCTGCCGGAACTCGCGACGGTCGCCGGCATCGAGACGGCCATCCTCGTGATGTTCGCCATCAACGAACGCTGGACGTTCGCCGAGGCCGGCGCGGACGACGGTCGGTCGCTGCTCGGCCGCCTCGTCCGCTCGCACTTCGTCAGGGCGGGCGGGTCGACGACCCAGTTCGTCGTCTTCGTCGTCGTGTATCGACTGCTGTTCGTCTCTCTCGTCCTCGGAGACGTCGGTCCGGCCGTGTCCGTACTCGACGCAGTCGGACTGCACGGCCTCGCCTCGGTCGACCTCTGGCTCGTGGTCGCGAAGGGGGCCGGCATCGCCGTTGGGATGGTCGTCAACTACGTCTTCGAGAGCCTGTTCACCTGGCGCGTCCACGCCGATACCCCGCGGTAGGAACTCACGGACGGCTTCGGAATCACAACCCTTAATGAGGGGCCACAGTTACGGACTGGTAGCGGGATGGGATAGCCAGGAGATTCCGGCGGGCTCATAACCCGCAGACCGGTGGTTCAAATCCACCTCCCGCTATTCTCGCGGCGAACAAATTCGTGAGCCGCGAGCATCGGTCACGGTGATTCGAACCGGACGAGTCGCAACCGCGAACGCAGTGAGCGGTCCGTCTCGGCGTGGTTCAAATCCACCTCCCGCTACTTTTCGACGCGACAACGAACGAGGAGCGACGCGACGAGTTCCGAGCGCATGCTCACCTTTACCATTGTGTGGGTACAATGTATGTACACGAGACGAATTCACCGATGGGTACCACACGCGTCAACTTTCGCATTCCCGAGGACCTGATCGAGAAGGCCGACGTGGCGGCGAAAGTCACACACAAGAACCGGACGGAAATCGTGACCGAAGCGCTCCGCGCGTACTTCGACGAGATCGAGGACGAGGAAGCGTTCACGGAAGACGTGATCGAGTTGTATCTGGTCGACGAGATCGGGTTCGAGACGCTTGCGGAATTCATCGGCCGTCGGGATGCCGAGTCCGTCCGGGCCTCGAAAACACTGCTCGATGAGGGCGAAGAGTTGGCAGATGAGTTGGCTGGGTTGGACTAGGACATGATCGTCGTCGACACGAGTGCCTTCGTCTCGATCACCATCGGTGACGTCCTCACTGACGTAGTGAACGAGTACGACGTCCACACCACCGAGCAGGTCTTCGACGAACTGAACAACACGGCAGACTACGACGACGTCCACGGCGCCGCCGCTGACCACGTTCTCTCCAACAGCCGAGACGTCACTGTCCACGACGTTGACGATTCCGGTCTCCGAACCTCGCGAATCGATGCGGGTGAAGCCAGCTGCGTCCATCTGGCTGAGCAACGTGACGCCGACTTCGTGATCACCGACGACCTCCGGGCACTCCCCGAACTCCAACAGCTCACCGACGCGCGGGTGGCGATCTCTCCCATCCTGTTCCGCGCGCTGGTCAAACGCAACGTCCTCACGAATCGAGAAGCACGAGCAACGGTGGACCACGTCGCCGCGTCGCGCGACTGGCTCGGCGCACCCACCTACCGTCGGGCACAACGACTCTTCGACGAGTAATACCGTTCGGCGGTATCAGTAGCCTCGATAGAGCAGCGTGAGCAGGAACGTACAGACGTACGCGCCGGCGAGCAACTCGGTCGGGAGGGTTCTGCCGACGAGCGCGATCAGGACGACCTGCGCGACGCCGTAGACGATGAGCCAGTCGAACACGCGGTCGTCGGCTCCGTACTCGAACAGGGATTCGAGGGGTAACCACTCAGGCATAGGTGGGTCGCCTCCCGTAGACGATGGCGCTGAACAGGACCGCGACGGGGATGATTTCGAGCCGGCCGATCCACATATTGAACAGGAGGACCACCTTCGTCACCGTCGGCATCCCCGGGCCGGTGATGCCCGCCGAGAGGCCGACGTTGCCCTGGGCGCTGGCGATCTCGAAGATGACGTTCGCCAGGGAGAATCCATCCTGGCCGGTGGGCAGTGCCAGCAGGAGCACGGCCGCCCCGAGGGCGAGGAAAAACAGCCACAGAAGCGAGATGATCGCGGCCTCCTCGAACTCGCGGGCCGTCTCGGTCTCGGAGAGTTTGCGGCCGTTGATGTCGAGATAGCGGACGGTGCTCTCGGGAACGAACAGCCCGCGGATGCGAAAGAGGACGCCCTTCGAGAGCGTCAGCGCGCGGATCAACTTGATGCCGCCGACGGTCGATCCGGCGGCGGCCCCGACGACCATTCCGGTCGCGACCGTGAGCTGAGCCAGCGGCGACCAGGCGTTTCCGAGGTTGCCGGCGGTCTGAAAGCCGGTACAGGACATGGCCGAGACGAACTGGAAGAGGCCGTACCGGAGACTGCCGGCCAGCGAGTCGTACGTGTGATCGAGATAGAGCAACCCGGTGACTCCGAGCGACCCCGCGGCGAAGGAGACGAACACCCACCGGGTCTGGAGGTCACGATAGAGCCGTCGCAGGTCGCCCTGCAACAGCAGGTAGTGGATCGGAAAGGCGATGCTCCCCAGCACCATGATTGGAATCAGGGTGTAGTCGATGAGCGCGCTGTGGTAGGTGGCGATGGAGTGGTCGGTCACCGAGAAGCCGCCGGTCGCCAGGCCGGTCATCGCGTGGTTGATCGCGTCCCAGATCGGCATGCCGGCCAGCCACAGCAGCAGGATCGACAGGAACGTATACAGCAGGAAGATCCACCAGATGGTCCGGACCGTCGAGACGACGCTCGGGTGGATCTTCTCCGAGCGCGCCTCGCTCTCGTAGAGGGTCAGCGATCCGCTGCCGGGCCGTGCGAGGATCGCCGTCGTCAGGACGATGACGCCGACGCCGCCGATCCACTGGATGAACGACCGCCACCACTGCAAGGCGTGTGGAATCCTGTCCTCGTGGACGGTCATCGTCAGCCCGGTGCCGGTGAAGCCGCTCATGCTCTCGAACAGCCCGTTCAGCGGGTTCTTGAATGCCGAAAGCGAGTGCGTCGCGACCGCCGGCGGCACGAACGCCGGGTGTAACGCGACCGTCCAGGCGACGAACGTGAACGGCAGCGAGCCGAAGGCGGCGACGAGAAACCACCCCGACGCCGCCACGTACATGCCGTGGAGTTTGTCGGGGTCTTCGGCCCCCGCAAATCGCTCGTACAGCCCGGTTCCGATCCCGAGCGTGAGCAGGCCGGCCGCGAGGAACGCGGGCAGGACGTAGTACTCGCCCCAGACCAGCGGGATCAAAAGCGAAACGAACAGCATTCCGGCGAGCGCCTGGAGCATGCGCCCGAGGTCGCGGGCGACGGTCCCGATGCTACTCACCGTAGATCACCGCACGTCGGGTGGCCGAATCGTAGTCGAGGCTGGCCTGGGACATGGTCTTGAACGTCAGTCGTCGAGGACGTCGACACCGACGGGGAGATCGGGGACGCTCATGCGTTGGCACTCTCGGGTGCGAATCGGTCGGTGATCTCCGGGACGTAGCCGTGTTTGGAGAACACCGTCACGAGGTCGCCGGCCCGGATTTCGGTGTCACCGCGAGGCGTGAGAACGGTGTCGCCGCGTTCGATGGCGACGACGAGCACCTCCTCGTCTCCCAGCAGGCCGGCCTCGTCGGCGTCTTCGAGCGTCTTTCCCGCCAGCGGTGCCCCGTCGGTGACGGTGATTTCGAACACCTCGGCGTTCCCCGCGAGGTGAAGAACGTCCTTGATCGACGGTCGCTGGACGGCACGATAGAGGTACTCGGCGATGAGGTGCTGGGGGTTCTCGATGATGTTGACGCCGATCTTCCGGAACAGACTCATGTGCTCTTCGTCGTGGACGACCGACACCCGAGAGGGGATCCCGAGTTCGTCGGCCAGCAGCATCACCATCACGTTGGTCGCGTCCCTGTCAGTCGTGCTGATGATCGCGTCCGCCCTGTCGGCCCCCGCTTCGTCCAGCGTATCCGCGACCGTCGCGTCCGCGTTCAGGACCAGACAGTCGAACGCGCGTGCCGCCGCGTCCGCGACGTCCTCGTCCTTCTCGATGACGACGACCTCGTGGCCGTCGTTCGTCGCAAGACTGAGCAGGGGCATCCCGATATTTCCGGCACCGACGACGATGAGATACATGCGTAATCACCTCAGTAGCGTCCGGCTGTCTCCAACTTCCGTTGCCAGGTCTGTCTCCCTCTGAACGGCGATTACATATAAGTCTGCCCATCGAATTCAGCAATCGATAACGAATAGCGGCGGATTTTACGGAATCCAAAATCGGGCCGGTGAAGTCGATCCCCCCGACCGGTTCACGGGGACACTTCGGCTCCGGTATTTTTACCGTCCAGGATCGTAGCGACCGTATGGACTACCGGATCGACGAGATCGACAAGCGAATCCTCTATCACCTGGCGGCGGACGCACGCAACGTCTCTGCGCCCACGATCGCCGAGGAGATGGACGTGACGCCCGGCACGATCCGCAATCGCATCCGGCAACTAGAGGAGAACGGGTTCATCACGGGCTATCACGCACAGATCGAGTACGAGCGCGTCGAGGGCAGAGTCGTGAATCTCTTCATCTGTACGGCACCGGTGGCCGACCGCGAGCGGCTGGCGACCCGCACGCTTGACGTCTCGGGCGTCGTGAACGTCCGCGAACTGATGGCCGGCAAGCGGAACCTGCACGTCGTCGGGGTCGGGACCGACACGAACGACATCACCAGAATCGCCAGGGACCTCTCGGACCTCGGCGTCGAAATCGAGGAGGAGGATATCCTCCAGCACGAGATGAACCACCCCTACGATCCGTTCGGTCCCGAGAACGGAGCGACCAGACCGTCGCTGACGGACTTCGTGAGCCTCACCGGCGGTGCCGAAGTGATGGAGATTTCCGTCGCCGAGTCCGCACCGGTGGCCGGGCTCTCGCTGTCGGAGGCCGACACGGCCGGCATCCTCCAGGACACCGTGCTCGTCGTCGGCATCGAACGGGACGACGAGGCCCTGACGCCGAAAGGCGATACGCGGATTCAGGCCGGCGACATCGTCACGTTGTTCTCCCGTGAGAACGCCACGAAGGAGGCCATCGAACCGTTCTCCGGGTCGGCCGAGTCGACGAATTGATCCGGGCGCTCGACGGGAATGCGTGCTGATCGCGTTTCGTAGCGGGCCACGCGCGTCGCACGTCGGACAAGTGTGCTGTGCGCTCTAGTCGAGCGTCGGGAAATGCGAACCTCGACACTGCTCGTCACAGAAGGCGTACTCGGTGGTGGTTCCGGCCGGTTCGCGGACGGTCACGACCCGGTATTGCGTTCGCTCTTCGATCTCCTGGTCGCAGTGTTCGCAGGTGTGTGACGTGTTGGAGTCGACCAGCACGCGAATGGAACACTGTTCGATTCGGTCCGATCGCCCGCGATGTACGCGCGCCGGATTCGGCGCGGGATCGGATTGGGTCGGTTCGTTTCGTGAGTTCATGGGGGTGATATCTTGATGTAGGGTACGTTGAGCACGTGATGCGTCGGTCGACTTCGACGACCCGGGACCGTCGATGGCAACGAGGTCCCGAACCGGAACGAAGCGGGTGTCGGTCCGTGCGGAATTCGCTCCGCACTCGGCCGTTACACCGGTGTGCGTGTGAAAACTGTCGTAACTGTGGTGACGAACGAGCGAACGAGACGCGAGGGAGTCGAACGCCGGAACGACTGGTCGAATACGCGACCCCTCGAACGTGGGTCCCGGATCATATTGTCACTTCTTGCCATCCAGAGACATAGCTCTTTGGGTGTGGTCGTCACGCACACGTCATCCCGGCGAGTCGTCCGAGTGAAGCCACCCAGATGGAGCGTAGTTGGATAGCAGATTTGAATTCTGGCGGTAGAGATGCCTCTCACGGTG
>JBDGSB010000037.1:0-9289 GCA_042217765.1 Haloarculaceae archaeon
AGGATGTAGACGGTGTCGCCGCCGACGAGGTCCTTCTCGCCGACGAGGTCGAAGACGGTGGTGTCCGCGCCGAAGTTCATCCGCGTCAGCGGCCGGTTCGTCCGCTGGCAGATGTGCATGATTGCGGTGTTCTTGCCGGTGCCCGCTTCGCCCTCTAACAGCACGGGTTTGCCGAGTTCGCCCATCGCGCGCGCGATGACTTCCTTCGAATCGCGCTCGGCCGCCATCTCGGTCGGGTAGTACGGCGTCCGGAGATCCGGCGTCGACGCGTCGGCTTCCCCGAGCACCGTCAGTCCGTTGACCGTCTCGTCGGTGGGTGACCCGACGCGCATCCCGTCGGGATCGACCGTCACGCGAAGGCCGTTCAGGCGATGGTAGTCGGCGCCAGCGGTACCTCCCGTTCCTGCCTGCTCGCCGTCGGTCGAGACTCGTTCACTCATGTGTGACCGGTTTGGAACCCGTAGGAAAGGCGTACAGTTAACACGTCCGGTCGAACGGTCTCGCGTTCGTCCAGCCCAGTACTCACGTCGGCGGGCCGTAGCGACTCCGGATCGCGAACGGGCCGTCGACGACCTCCCCGTCGGCTGTCTCGAAGTAACACTCGCCGGTCCCGTTCTGCCGGAACGTGCAGATGAACGCGCCGAACGAGCCGTTGGTGTACGTCTTCGCCCACCAGTCCTTCCGGGCCATCTCCGACGGCGAGTAGAAACTCGTGCCGGCGACGCCCGAGACGACCGCGAACGTCGCGTCGGGACCGACGGTGTAGGGCGGCGAACGGGACGCGACGGTCCGTCGCGAGTAATTGGCCATCGGGTAGGTCCGGGCGTAGTCGTGGTCGTGGCCGGTGGCGACGATCGCACCACCGCGTCGACAGGTATCGTACATCGACACCGGCACGTCGCTGGGCTTGTCGCCCACCTGGTAGGCGTGGTTGACCTTGTGGAACGAACAGATGCGCCACGTCGTCGAGGCGTTCGAGAGCGACTGAGAGACGTACGCCTCCTGGTCGAACGACTGCAGTTCCCCACAGAGGCCGGGGTACTTCGACGCCGCCTGGCCGTTGCACATGCCCATCGACGACTGCACGACGGTGACCGTCCGGTACGTACACGTCGCCAGCAGTCCCGTATCGCCGCTGCACGTGAGATTGTCGGCCCGTTCGGTCTGGTTCTCGATCACCGGCCGATAGCCGCTCCAGTTTCCGCGGTCGTGGTTGCCCACGACGGCGAGGTACGCGACGTCCGGTCCGAGTTCCTCGTCGATCATCGCCGACCAGTCGCCGGGGCTGTCGTAGTAGTCGAAATCGCCGGAGTGGACCACCAGGTCCGCGTCCTCGCGGTCGATCATCCGCAACACTGCTCGCGCGTGCTCCGATGTCCCCTGGTCGCCGATGAACGCGACCGTGACGGGTTCGGACGTGGGCTGTTGCGTCGCGGGCGTCGTCGCTGTGTAGGTCGTCCCGTCCGACTGTCCCGCCCCCGCGGTCGTGAGGCGGTCCGTCGCCGTTCCCGCGTCGGTCACGTGATCGGTCCCCGGTGAGGATCCCGAGAGGACGACGTCCCCCGGCGGTGACCCGGAGAGTGCAACGACGGCCACGACTGCGATCAGGAGCGCCAGGAGACCGACGGCCGCCCACGTGCGTTTCATCGGCCGACACCACGCTGGCGGACGAGGTGGCAGCCGGATTCGCGTCGATACGTCGATGCCTGTGCTGGTGGTAGCGTGTGCTGAGCCTGCTCGTACATGTGTCCTGCTCACCCGAAGACCCCGATAGCGGGGATCGAAGCGAGTACCGGGTTCGGGACTTCGCCACGTTGTTACGCGCCGCCTACGGCTGGTCTGGACACGTACTTTCGTCGTCTACAGGCCCCGACCGATTCTCACCGGTTGATGGTCCCGACCGATTCTCACCGGTTGAAAGTCACAGAAAGGACCCTGAGTGACGCACGCGTACGTGGAGCATGTTCGAGACGATACTCGTCCCCACGGACGGCAGCGACGGCGCGGCGGCGGCGATGCGGCAGGCGATCGACCTCGCGGCGACCTACGACGCGACCATCGACGTGGTACACGTCATCGATACGCGCCACTACGACCTCTCGATAGACAGCGCGCGCGAACCACTGGCGCGGGACGGCGAGCGCTACGTGTCCCGACTGGTCGAAATGGCGACCGACGCCGGCGTCGAGGCCGAGGGGTTCGTCGTCGACGGCCGTCCGGGCCGGGCCATTCTAGAGTTCGCCGACGACCACGACGCCGACCTCGTCGTGATGGGAGCGCGCGGCCGGGGCGGGCTGGAACGTCTCCTCGGGAGCACGACGGACTACGTCAGCAAACACGCCCGCATTCCCGTCCAGTTGGCACCACACTCCGACGGCGAGTGAAGTCGTGACGGCCGACGGTCGGTCCCGTCTCTCGTGTCGACACGACTCCCTCTCGTTGCTCGCGTCGACACAACTCCCGTTGTCTCTCGCGTGTACACCGACCGCTTATCCCGGGTCCGGGCGCAGGTCCAGTATGCAGTGTACCCCCATCGGAACGGTGTCGACGCCGATTACGGACGCCGACGACGCGCCGCGGCAGGGCGCGTGGTCCGACCTGGAGGGACGCATCGAACTCCTGGCCGACTACCGGGAGGCGCTGACCGGCTTCGACGGCGACCGCGTGGTCGTCGTCTGGTTCGCCGACCGCGCCGACCGCTCGGTGCGCACATACGACCGCGACGGTCCCCGGGGCGTCTTCACGACGCGCACGCCCGACCGCCCGAACCCCGTCTGCATCACCGTCTGTGACGTCCTCGCCGTCGAGGAGTCGGCCCTGGTGGTCCGCGGAGTCGACATGCTCGACGCGACGCCGGTGCTCGACCTCAAACCGCCGGTCGGCGGCGGGGAGTGACGTACCACCGGTCCGGTCAGTCGCCCGGGGCCGCCCCGCTCTCGTTCTCGTTCCCGTTCGTCGCGAGGAAGCGGTCGGTGACGTCGTCGGTCGGCACCATACAGGACTCGCGCTTGCCGAACCACTCGTAGCGGTGCTCGGCGACGAAGTCGTAGACCGCATCGCGGAGGGGACGCGGCACGACGAGGAAGGCCGACAGCAGCGACCACGGGACGCCGAGGCGCCGGACGACCCGCAGGGCGGCGTCCGACTTCGTGTACCAGTCGTCGCCGTCGACGAGCACGAACGATTCCGCGTACTCGCGGGGGCGACCGCGTTCGGCCAGCAGGTCGCCGGCCACGTCGGACTGCAACGGTGCGAACCGGAATATCCCCTCGGGGTCGTGCTCGATGACGAACTGGACGGTCCCGTTACAGAGGTTGCAGACCCCGTCGAACAGCAGGACCGGATGGTCCTCGCGAGCACGATCGGACACGACCGAAACGAGGGTTGCCAGGCAGTTCAGGGCTTCGGTGGGGCCAAAACGACGTCTCGTGGACGCCACGATCGCCGGTCCTCGGGCAGCGGGGGCGTCCCAAGGCGGTTGCGGACTCGGGAGTTCCCGTCGAGGCGGTCGCGGTCAGGCACCCGGAACGCCGAGCGCCGACACGTCGAGGCCGAACAGTCCGAACAGAGCCACCACCACGACGGCGACGGCCCACGCGCCGCCGGCGACGACTGTCGCCCGAATCCAACCGACCGGATAGCGCCACTTGATGACACCGACCCACGCGACCAGCGCCAGCAGGGGACCGAGCAGGGGGACCCACGAGACGAGCGCCCACGCCAGCGCACCGAAAAGCGCCGTCAGGACGCCGTCCGCGTAATTACCGACGGGGTCGGACGGGGCGGCCAGGTACCGGGCGGCGGCGTGAATCGCGAACCCGCCGACCAGCAGGCCGCCCGCGAACGTCACCAGTTCGGTACCGTGAGGGACGAACGCCATCGCTCGGCGTTACGCCGCGGCCTCGCTGGCCGTCGCGTTCGCATTCGCGGTACCCCGACCGCTCGCGTTCGCGCCGTGGTCGCTGGAGTGCCCGTGACCGGCCGCGTTTCCGCCGTGGTCGTCGGCGTGTCCCCGGCCGGGCGTCAGCCCGCTGATCAGGTGGCCGAGGGGGCCGCCGACGTCACCCGACAGGAAGTCGTCGATCTCCTCGTGAATCGCCACGACGTGGTCCGGTACCTGCGCGGGCATGTCGACTGGCGGCCCGCCGGCGTCTGCGTGTTCGGACGCGTTCTCGTCCGCGTGTTCGGACGCGTTCTCGTCGTCCGATTCCTGGTCGTCGTCTGCGTTCTGGACGGACGCGTTCGCGTGCAGTTCTGCGGACGAGTTCGCCTGGCCCGACACGTCGTCGGTCGAACTCGCGACGTCGTCGCCTGCCTGTGCGTTCGCGTGGTCGTTGGTCGATACGCCGATGCCGGCACCGCTCGCGGGTGCGGCCGCAGCCACACCGCTTGCCAGCAGCACCGCGACGATACCTGCGATGGCGATGGTTCGGTTCATCGATTGCCTCCACCCGGTCCACGTGGCTCGGGGGCCTTGAAGGGGGAACGCCGTAGACCCGGATTTTCGCTGTTTCGAGCCCGTTTTAATCGGTTTCAATCCGAATTAACGCCGGTTTCGCGGTCGGTAAGCGTCCGTGCGACCGAACGACTCCGCCCGACGCGTTCGCGTGACGGCGCGCGCTCGCCTGTACGAGTCGTCGAGACGAATCGTCGGGACGGGTCGTCTGGGTGGGCCATCGAGGCAGGTCGTCGGGACGGGTCGTCTGGGCGGGCCGTAGGTGCTGGCGGACCGGCTCCGACACCGACGAACGATCAGTTCTCGGGATCGTAGGGTCTGCCCGGATCGTACGACGGCGCGCCCACGCCGAGCACGCGCACGACCGCGCTCGCGTCGTCGGGGTTGTACGGCCGGATGGGACTGTCCGGGTCGACGACGAACAGTCGGTCGGCCTCGACGGCGTACTCCCCCTCGGGCGTCTCGACGTGGAGCGTACCGGCCAGCACGTAGAAGGCTTCCTCGCGGACCTCGTGGGAGTGGTACGACCACGAGAGCTGTTCACCGGGGTCGAGTTCGTACACTGCAAGCGCGAGATTGTTCAGTCCTACCGCCTCCGATATCGACCGCCGGTCGCAGGGGTGGTCGGGGGACTCCTCGAGGGCGGCCGGATCGACGACGTGATAGCTCATGCGCGCGCTTGCACGCGGCCGGTGTTAATCCCCTCTCTTCGACGATCCATCCGAGGAGCATACCGTTGCGTGTCTCACATGCGGCTCGAACTACGTGAGGGCATCCAAATCCCGCCGCAAATCCAGCACGTCTTCGTACCGGTCGTCGGGGTCTGTGGCGAGGGCAGAAGCGATGACGTCGTCGATTGCTCTCGGAAGCGACCCCACGACGTCGCTTGGCGGGATCAACGGTTGCGATCGAACGCGGGTCTGGTCACCACCGAACGCACGTCGTCCCGTGAACAGTTCGTAGCAGAGCAGTCCCAACTGGTAGATGTCGGTCCGGTGGTCCGGTTCGCCGTACTCGTCGAACAACTGTTCGGGTGCTGCGTAGGCTGGCGTCAGTTCGTCGGTACTGGCCCCTGGCCGGAGCGCCTCCTCGGCGAGGCCCCAGTCCGCGACTTTCGGGACGTCCCAGTAGGAGTCCGCTACGCTCCGGAACAGGATATTCTGTGGCTTCAGATCGTAGTGGCGGACGCCTCTGTTGTGTGCGTGCCGAACGGCCGTCGTGATCGTTCGGGCGGTCCAGACCGCCTGATCGAACGGAAGGGAGCCTACTCGCGAGCGCATGTCCCCGCCGTCCATGTACTCCATCGCGATCCATGGCAACGGATTGCTCCCCCAGTCGACGACGTCCACGACGTAGTCGTGATCGTCCAGTTGCGCCCAGACGTCGGCCTCGTTCAGGAATCGTTCGACCGTCTCTTTGTGTAGCGTGTCACGTCGATTGGGTTCTTTGATCGCCACGAAGTACTCGTCGCCGTTTGCGTGAACGCTTGCTCCGTGGACGACCCCGTCCCCGCCCCGTCCGATCGGTGACGATTCCTTCGCGATGTCCTGGTAGTCCAGCGTGACGTTCGGGCCGCCCGCGATGGCCGGCGGCGGCCCGCCAGTCCCCGAATCGTTCGGTTCACCGTCCCCTGTCGCAGTTGCTTCACCGCTACCGAATTGTGAGCGTTCGCGCTCTCCGGGCCCACCACTCGCTCCTTGTCGTCCCGTTGGTCGCTCGTCGAACAGTTCGATCACGTTGCTCGATCCGTCGATGACGAGTTGCGGTTCCCCATCGAACTCGTCGACCCGGAGCCCCTCAAACTTGTACCAGGTGTCTGCCGAGACGTCCGGCGGGTCGTCGTTCACCCAGGAGACGAACCGTGTCGATCCGGTTCGATCCTCGAGAACGCCCGCTTGGTGTTGTTTCTCGTGGACGTCGTCCCAGAGTCGTTTGACACTGGCAGTGACAGTGATTCGGTCGCCCGTTTCACCGGGCGAAGTGAGCGAGTGGTCCTCGTGGAAGAACTCCTCGACTTCGGTGACGAACGGCGACTCCCGACCGGCCCGCGTCACGACGTGGAGGTCGTGGGTCGCCCGCGTCATCGCGACGTAGAACAGCCGTCGCTCCTCGGCCGTGGTGTTCGTCTCGACGTCCTGAACGGGAGCGAGCAGGTCGTCGTCCCGGTCGTCCGGCGGGAATCCAAACGGTCCGGTCACGGCGTGTAGCAACACGACGTGTTTCGCCTCGCGACCCTTCGACTGGTGGACCGAAAATGCGGATACGCCCGCTTCGTCATCGAAGTCCGCATCGCCCTCGCCGGGAATGTCACTCGGACGATACGAATCGTTCTTGCCGTCGTACGGTATTTCCCGGCGGCGCAATTCTTCCTCGAGGTTGTCGACGTGTGGTGTTCCGGCATCATACCGACACAGCACCATGATCTCGCTGGGATCGC
Organism: Haloarculaceae archaeon; assembly: GCA_042217765.1. Classification (GTDB taxonomy): domain Archaea; phylum Halobacteriota; class Halobacteria; order Halobacteriales; family Haloarculaceae; genus JARUKX01. The sequence goes on from JBDGSB010000037.1 coordinate 6,894, forward strand.
TTCCGTCGGAGATGAAGCCTTCGACGAGAGTTGCTGCGTAGGTCCCGACTCGACGCGTGTATTCGGCGTCTCGGTAGCCGTCGAGCGTGTGTAACACGGGCTGGTTGTCACGACCGCTGTGCGCCTCGACGGTTTTCTCGATCCGGTCGTCGTTGTTGCGGATCAGGCTATTGCTGGCGTCGATGACGGATTTCGGACAGCGGTAGTTCGCTGTCAGACGCGTCTGGACGGGTTCGGGAGGTCCGAAGTGCTGCTCGAAGTCGATGAAGTAGGACACCTGCGATCCCTGGAAGGAGTAGATGCTCTGCCAGTCGTCGCCGACGCAGAACAGTCTCGTGTCGGCCTCGGGGCCGACGAACGGGTCGATGAGTCGAATCTGGCTCATCGCAACGTCCTGGAACTCGTCGACGAGGACGTGATCGTATCTGCGCTGGAACGCCTCCGGATCGGCCTCGATTGCGTCGATCGCGTCGTAGATCATGTCGTCGAAGTCCAACAGATCGTTGCGCTCCAGGTAGGCGTCGTAGTGTTCCAGCAACCGCCGCCCACACTGCCCGAAGTGGTACTGACGCGGATTGCCAGGCGAGAGGCGCGCGGGAATCTCGTCGTGGTCGACGTCGAAGGTCTTTGCGTTCTCGATGAACGCCTTGAACGAATCCTCGATGTCCGACTTCTTCTGGTTGTACTCGAACACCTCGTCGACGAACTCGTCGAACCCCATCCGTTCGAGCTCGACTCCCGCCTCGGTGAGACGGTGTCGAAGAACCTGTTCGAGCCGTCCAACTTCGTGTTCGAAGTCGTACGTATCGAGGAGTTCCGGGTCGTTGCGCTCGAACCCCCTGCGCGCCCAGTGGAGCTTTTGGTGATATTCTTCTGTCGACCAGGAAAACCACGGTGCCACCTCGCCGTTTTCGTCGACGCCCCAGTGTTCGATGTAGAGGTCGTATTCCGGGAGGTAGAAGTCAGGTCGATACGGCTGCTTGTCGTTCGCAGTCTCGGCCCACTCCGCGATAGATTCGTACCGGTAGGCCACCCGATGTGTGAACAGAAAGTCGGCGATGACCTTCTCTGCCTCGGAGGCAACGGTTTCTCCGTTCAGCGTCTCGTAGCTCACCTCCCGTCGCTCGGCGATGTAGTCGGTCTTCTCGTCGAAATCCGCCTCGTTGACGAAGTCGTCGTCGTAGTGATAGAGAAACTGCAGATAGTGGTCGGCGAACTCGCCGTCGCCGTCTTCCACCTCGTCGAGTACCGTATCGATGAGATTGTACGTGTCCTGATCCTGCGCGACCGTCAGTTGGTCCGCCGAAGTCTCCTGTGCGATCTTGTAGGCAAACGAGTGAATCGTCCGGACCTCGACGTTGGTGATACCGAACTCGTTTTCGAGTCGGGCGTCCATCTCTTCGGCCGCCTCCGTCGTGTAGGTGAGAGCGACTATTCGTGACGGCTCGACGCCCTCGCGCACGAGATAGGCGACCCGATAGACGAGGGCGAACGTCTTTCCCGTGCCTGCCCCCGCGACCACCTGGTTGAGGTAGCCATTTCGAACGACTGCTCTCTGCTGGGCTTCGTTCAGGCTGTGACCCGCTTCGTCGATGTCGGTGAACAGTTCTCGGTAGGCGTCACGCTGCCGGCGGACGAACGTCTCGTTGTACCCGGGAACCAGTTCATCGACTGTAACGACCTTCGATTCGAGGGCAGACAGGCGATCACGATCTCCGTCCGCGAGCGCGTCCAGCTCGATCGCGTCGTAGACTCCGTCGACGTCCATTTGCACGACGGAGAGCAACTCACGTAGCCGTTCCTCGTCGGGACCGGTCAGATATGCCTCGTACTCCAGATACGGGTCGGCGATGTCGATGAACGACTCGCATGTCCGTTCGACGTCGGCCATCAGCTCGTCGAATTCGCGTTTCGCGTCGAGGTAGCGTGCGAGTTCGGAGAGCGTCGACGCGAACCCTCGCAGTTCTTCGTGCTCGTCCGCTCGAAGAAACGGTGCGTTGTTCGACCGAAAGCCGGCAACGTCCTCACTTCGTTCGCGGATCTCGCGGGGGGTGGTGTCGAAGCCGTCCGGCACTGGCTGGCCCGTCCGACGTGGCTTCTCGAGGGCGCGCTCGACGCGGTCGAGAAACCGTTCGAACTGTGCCTGGATGGACTCGAACTCCGCTCTGATCCTCGCCCGCTCGGATTGCTGTTCGGAAACGTCTATCGCCTCGACTCCGAACAGCAGCCGCTTGAGCGAGAACAGGACGCTGTTTTGTTGTTTCTCCGCTCTCGCTTCGAGATCTTCGTACGTCTCCATGTGTTCGGGCCTGGAATTGAAACACTCCACAGTTCACGGGGTAGTGACCTCCTCCACGGCCTGAAGGCCGTGGCATCCGACCATTGGATGACTGCCG
>JBDGSB010000022.1:0-9125 GCA_042217765.1 Haloarculaceae archaeon
GACGCTACTCACGCTGTCTGCGTAGTTCACACGCCGTGAGGAGTGGCCACGCCGTTCGTGCGTCGGTCGGATCGTGACTCGTTCGACGCTACGGACCGGAAAACTTAGGCGGCCGGATAGCCGAGAGGAATACATGAGTCAGAGTCAGGGCGGCGGACTGATGTCGAGTGCCGGACTCGTCCGGTATTTCGACGCAGAGGAGAGCGACACCATCCGTATCGACCCGAAGACGATCATCGCCTTCGGCGTGCTGTTCGGCGTGCTCGTGCTCCTGTTGAACGCCTTCGGCGTCTGACGACCGCGACGTTTTCAATCTTCGACGCGTCATCGACGCGTATGCATTTCGACCAGCGGACACAGCGCGCGCTTCGAGAGGCGGAGCTGTCGGCCGACGAGATTCACGACCGGGTCGGGTTCGCGGGCGACAGGGGGGCGCTATGACGGTCAGGATACGGGGCATCTACGCGACGGCGCTGACGCGACTGCTGACCGAGGTGAGCCACGACGTCGTCCAGGCGTCTCCACCCATCCGCGAGCGCTTCGACGCCACGTTCGGCGACGGGCCGGCGGCCGTGGACGTGGCGACGACCGACGACCGGCAGGGGGTCGCCGTCGCGGGTGACGCCGACGGGGTGACGTCGGTCGCGGAGACGCTGGCCGGCGTTGCTCGCGACGCGTTCCGGTGGACGGATTCCACGCCGCGAGACGCGGTGTTCGACGGCGTCGTCACCGAGACGCTGGGTAGCGGTGCCGTCGTCGATCTCGGAGGTGGCGAGGGGTTCCTGCCGTACGACGACGCCGACGACCACGTCTCGGCGGGCGACTGTCTGCGCGTGCAGGTGCGCGAGCCCGCCGCGCCGTGGGCGAACGGCCGGCACGTCCTCGACGCGTCGGTGGCGTTACAGGGTGGACTGGTAACGCTCACGCGGGGCAGTGCGGGCGTCGCGTCGTCGCAGCCGGAACTGGCTGCCCTGCTCCCGACGGACCCGCCGGAAGGCTGGCGACCGAAGTGGGGCCCAGCCGCCGAGGACGCGAGTCTGGACGCGCTGGACGACGCGCTGGAGCGGGTGACCGACCGGGCCGAGTCGCTGTCGGCGGCGCTGGCGGATGTGTCCGACCCGACCGAGCGCGCGCCGTCGGGGGTCTGGACCGATCCGGCGATGGCGTGGGTCTGGTTCGGCCGCGAGGCGCGGTTCGCACTCGACGAGTATCGGCGCGCCGTCGAGACGACCATGCCGGGCCACCACCGGGTCAAGGCCGCCGACCGGGCGGCCAGCGCCGCGGTCGACCTGGTGGAGTCGATCTGTCCGGCCGCCGCCGGCAACGGCGAGGTGGACTTCCCGTTCGGCGCGGTGACGCGTCAGTTTGGGCCCACCGAAGGCGACGCCGTCCGCATCGACCACGGCAAGCCCGACGGCCGGTGTTTCTCGCTGGGCGAGGGCGAGGTGGTCGAACGCGATCCCGCGACGGGGAAGGTGACCGTCGAGCGAGCGCTCTCGGGCGGGGGCACCTACGACGCTCTGGGGACCGACCGCGAGCGCGGCGACGTCGCGACGACGACGCTCACCGAGGGCAAGTGGTGGTACCCGACGATCTACCGGGGCGACGACGGGACGTCGAAGGGGACCTACGTCAACGTCTGCACGCCCGTGGAGATGTTCCCGGACGCGGTCCGGTACGTCGACCTCCACGTCGACGTGATCAAGCGGCCCGACGGGACCGTCGAACGCGTCGACGACGACGAACTCGACGCCGCCGTCGAGGCAGGCCACGTCGGCGAGGAACTGGCCGAGAAGGCCCGGGCAGTCGCCAGCGCGATCGAGAACGCGCTGTAGACAGTCGCCAGTGCGGTCGACAACACGCTGTAGGTGGCGGGAGTGCCGGAGCCGTCGATTCGAAGCGGTGACGGTCCGGTCGGCGGTTACCAGTCGAACTCGATGCCGCCGCTGCCGTTGCCGGCCTGGGAGGCGACCCGGGGCGTGAGCCACGACAGCAGGGCGTCGGCGCTGCGGGACTGCAGCCACACGGAGCCGGGGCCGGCGAACTCACAGACGAAACCCTCGCCGCTGAACAGCGTCGACTTCAGGCCGCCGACGCGCTTGACGTTCCAGCTCGTCGTCTCCTCGAAGGCGACGACGTGGCCGGTGTCGACGACGTAGGCCTCGTCGGACGCGAGGTCGATGCGGTCGATGGCTCCGTAGCTCGACAGGAAGGTGCGGCCGGTGCCCGACAGCGCGAGCAGGAACAGGCCCTCTTCGGCGAAGAACGATCGGCCGCCGCCGAACTTCGTGTCGACGTCGACGTCGGGTTCGGTGGCCATGAACGACCCGGACTGGACGTACAGCGTCTCGTCGGCGACGTCCTGTGCGACGACGTCGCCCGGAAGCGCGGGCGCGAGTTTGACGTGGGCGTCGCGGTCGGCGGTGAAGGTGTTCATGAAAAACGACTCCCCGCCCAGCGCCTTGCGCTTGAGCGACCCGAGCAGGCCGCCCCTGGCACCGGTCTCGATGTCGATGCCCTCCGTGTGGCTCACCATCGCGCCCGCCTCGGCGACCAGGCGCTCGCCGGCTTCGAGGTCGACGGTCAGGAGGGCATACGAGGGCTGGTGGGTGATCGTGTGCTCCATCGGGCGGAGTCTACGCCGGGATCCAGATTAGCCGGGCCGGTAATTGCCAGCGGGTGGGAACGCACGGTCCGGGGATGTCCGGGTGACTGCCGGCGGACGGGACGCGAGCGCACCCGTTCGGCGGTCCGGTCACAGCCCCAGCCAGGCCTTCAACTGCTCGGTCGTGAACAGCGTCGTCGGTCGGTCCATGTGGACGCCGATTTCGCCCGACAGCACCGACAGGCCGACACGCTGGACGGGGCGGGGGAACGAGTAGCCCTTGCGGACCAGACTCCCCAGTCGAATCTCGCGTTCGAGGTCGTCGCGCCACGCGCGCTCGTAGTCGGCCAGCGTATCGGGGTCGTGGGGATCGACTTCGGCGACGGCGTGGTCGGCGGCGAGCATGCCGTAGCGAATGCCCCCGCCGGTGAACGGTTTGGTCTGGGCGGCGGCGTCGCCGATCAGCAGCGACCGCTCGCCGGTGACGGTTTCGGGCGGGCCGACGGGGATGAGTCCCGAGCACCTGTGTTCGGTGTCGGCCCCGTAGGCGTCGGTGAACGACTCGAACGTCTCGCGGACGTCGTCGCCGGGCGGGACGGCCAGTCCGTACTCGACGCCGGCCTCGCCGCGGGGGATGCGCCACGCGAAGAATCGCGGGACGGTGAGGTGGACGTCAACGAAGTCCTGGTCGTCGGGCTCGGGGTCGAACCCCAACACTCCGTGGAGCAGTTCGTCGGGTTCGGGCAGGCCGAGTTCCCGGCGGACACGCGACCGCGGCCCGTCACAGCCGACGACCAGCCGGGCCTCGTGGGTCCGCACGGTGGCGTCACCGTCGTCACGGCCGGCGGCCGCAGTCGAGTCGCGTCCGGCGGCGGGTTCGTCGCGGTCGTGGGCTGTCGGCCCGCGCACCTGCACGGTCACGCGGTCGTCGCGTTCGGCGACGCCGACGACGGTGTGGCCCTCGCGGACGTCCGCGCCAGCCTCGCGTGCGAGGTCCGCGAGGTGTTCGTCCAGCCCCACGCGGTCGATAACGTTCGAGACGGGGTCGTCCTTGTAGAAGGGGTAGCCGTCGCCCGCCTCGGGCCCGTCGAGGTGAAAGCGCGCGCCGTGAATCTCGTTTTGCAGCAGGTCCGCGCGCGCGCCGTTTCCGGTGAACGACCACAGGTCGGTGCTGACGTGGCCCGAGCAGGCCAGGGGCTTGCCCACCTCGCCCTGCTCGAAGACGACGACGTCGTGGCCTTCCTCGGCGGCCCGGCGGGCGAACCGCGACCCCGCCGGTCCCGCACCGACGACGATGAAGTCCCGCATCGACAGGGGATACGGTCGCCGGACGTCAAATACCTTCTCAGTCGTCGTCTTCGTGTTCGTCGTGGTGTTCGTCGTGGTGTTCGTGTTCGCGTTCGCGGCCGTCTTCGGCCCCGTCGTCGTGGGCGTTCTCGGGCGGTGCCTGGTCGTTCATGGCGTGTTCGGGGGGTGCCTGGTCGTTCATCGCGTGTTCGGGCGGTCCCTGCTCGTGGGCGTGTTCGGGTGGTGCCTGGTCGAACCGGCCGTTCTCGTGAGTCTCGTCGGCCCCGTGGTCCTCCTCGTCGGACTGGTGGTACCGGTAGGACTCTTCGAGCAGCGTCAGCGACCCGTTGTCGACCCGGTAGTGCAGTCGCGCCTCGAACGTGTCCTTCGCGACGGAGACGTCGAGTTCGTCGAGGGTTTCGTTGTCCTCGGTCAGGGCGGCGCGGTCGAACGTCGCGGTTCCGTTGGCGTCGGTCCTCGCGTCGGCCTCGTTCGCGCGAACCGTCGCGTTCGCGAGGGCCGCGCCGTCGTCGGTGACCGTGACGGTGACCGTCCCGTTGGCCAGTACCGCGTCGACTGCCGCGTCGTGGACGGACGCGTCGTTCGGTCCCTGTGCCGTCGCTGCCGTGCCGACGGTCGCCGCCGCGCCGCCCGTCGCCAGCAGGGCGACCAGCGCGACCGTGAGCGTCTTCGTCGAGAGCATTGCGGGCGGGACTGGCGGCCGATTCGACTTCAACCCGGACGGCCGTGGACGCGGTTTCGACCCGATTGGTCCCGATTACGCCCGTTTAACTGGGGTTAATTCGGCTACACGACCGCCAACCCGCGGGGCACCTGCTGGCGGTAGGCGTCGGGCCACGACACCGCGAGTTCGCTCCAGCGCGCGCCGTCGGCCGAGCGGAACGGTCCCCGGTTGGTGACGGCGTAGAACCCGCTTTCGTGGGCGTCCAGCACCGCCCTGGCCGTCCCCGTCGGGTCGGGCAGGCCGTCGGTCACGCGCTCGAAGGGGCCGTCGCCGGTCCGGCGGTAGACGTACGACTCGGCGGTGTCGGGCCGGTGCGCGCGGTGCGCGCCGCTGGCCGCCGAGACGACGACGGTGTCGGGGTCCTCGGGCGCGACGGCGACGCTCCAGACGTAGCGGTGGTCCAGCCCCGCTTGCGGATAGGTCCAGGTGTCGCCCCGGTCGGACGACTCGGCGTAGCCGTCGCCGGCGGCGGTGTACACGCGCTCGGGCGCGTCCGGGTGCGTCGCGAGCGTGTGGTTGTCCCGGCGCGCGCCCTCGGGCCGGTCGCGCCAGGTGTCGCCGCCGTCGGTCGTGCGGACGAGCGCGCCGGCCTCGATGGCGACGTACAGCCGACCGGGGTCGCCCGGCGCGACTTCGAGCCACCGGACGTGGTGGGTGTGCGGCCGCGGCGGGAACGACCACGACGACGCCGACGGCAGGTCGGTCAGGCCCGGCCGACGCCCCCAGGACGCCCCACCGTCGGTCGAGCGGTAGACGGCGCTCGGTTCGGTGCCCGCCCAGACGACGTCGGAGTCGTGCGGCGAGACGGTAACGGCCGTGACGCGGTCGTCGGTTTCGAGGGCGGTCGTCCAGGACTCGCCGCCGTCGTCGGTTCCCAACAGCCCCGATTCGACGGTGCCCGCGAAGACGCGCTCGGGCGCGTCCGGCGAGGCGGCCAGACACTCGAAGTCGCGGTCGACCAGCGCCTCGGTGGTCGTTTCGGCTTCGACGTCGACGACGAGCAGGCGGTCGTTCAGCGCGGCGTAGGCGGTCGGCATAGTACGGATTACGCGTTCGAGAGGGAAAGTTCGATCGTCGCGGGTCGGCGTGTTGCCGTCCCGATTGGATCGAGCGCGATACGGCAGCCACGGGTGAGCAGAATCTCCAACTGACTCGCGGGAAAAATTATTGTACTGCCGCTGAATATTACGAACGATGCCCAGGCAGTGGCGACCGTCGAACGCGGACTCGAAGCCGCTGTCGACCACGCCGAACACCGACTGGGAAACGTCCACTACTGCGACGGAAACGCAATCACTACAGACCGTTCTCAGTAACGTCGGCAATCAGGCCCTGCAACAGGCACACCGTTCGAACACGAGCGATCACGTACCGGCGACCCAGTCCCAGACCCGGGGACAGACGTCGCGGTCGAAAGCGATCTACAGACAGGAGGGGTCCTCGTGTTGGCTGGCCGTGACCGAGGCGGTTCTCCACGCGCAGGGCTACGACACGCGGTATCTCGCGAGTTTGCTTCCGCTGTATCGCTGGCCGCACCTCTGGGAAGGCGTCGACCAGAAGCGAAATCTGCCGAACATCGAGCGCAGGCTCGAAAAAGCGATAACGGCTCTGAAAGACGTCGAGGACCAGTGGATCGAACGGTCGAAACTCGAAGACGAGTTACGGAAGCACTTCAAGCGTCGCGGTACCGGACAGGTGCTCGATGCCATCGACGCGACGCTGGGGCAGACGGATGGCCCGCCCTACGCGACGGCGCGACTCATCGCTCACCTCCGGACGTCGGTGGAAACGCTCGAACGATTGCAGACGGCGATGAAACCGAATTTGTTCGGTCGAGAGGACGAAAAGCGACTGTTCAAGAAACACGAGACGCTGACGGCGACGACGACGGTCGACGAAGCGACACAGCGGCTTCGTTCGTCTGCCCCGTGTTTGCTGGGTTCGTCGCGGCTGCTCCGTCCGACGGGCGCGCGAGGAATACAGTACGAGGGTCGCTTCACGCGAGCGTTTCTGAGTTATTTCTCACGGCCGGGTTCGAGCGCGTACGAATCGGCCGGTCGGACGATCGACTTCACCCAGGAGCCCGCGACCGACTTCAACATCTTCACCGGCCACGCGATATTCGTCGAGCGCGTCGAAACGGGCGACGGCGACCCTGTCGTCGTCTACAAGGACCCGGTGTTCGGCGACGTCCCCCATCGCGTGCCCGTCTCGACGCTCCTGCGGATGACGCGAGGCGGTAACGAGGTCGAACTCCTGTCGAAACCGTCGAGGGAGGCGCTCGGCGTCCTCGGCGTCTCGTGACGTCGCTCGGGGATCAGGGGCGAGCGCCCTCGTTCGACGCCGTGGACGACGCGCCTCACGGGGAACCGTCTCGCGGACGTGTTGTCAGTCGTCGGCTGCAGGCGGCGTCGCCGTCTCGCGGTCGGCCCGCGGCCCCTCCAGGTCGACCTCGGGAAGCAGGTCGCGCAGGTACCGGCCGGTGTAGGAGTCGTCGCCGCGGGCGACCGCTTCGGGCGTGCCGGTGGCGACGACCTCGCCGCCCTTCTCGCCGCCTTCGGGGCCGAGGTCGAGTACGTGGTCGGCGTTTTTCACGAGGTCGAGTTCGTGCTCGATGACGACGACCGTGTTGCCGTCGTCGGTCAGTCGGTGGAGGACGTCGATGAGTTTGCGCTCGTCCTCGGGGTGGAGGCCGGTCGTCGGTTCGTCGAGCAGGTACAGCGCGTCGCCGCTGTCTTTCTTGCCGAGTTCCTCTGCGAGTTTGACGCGCTGGGCCTCCCCACCCGAGAGGGTCGTCGAGGGCTGTCCCAGCCGCATGTAGCCCAGACCGACGTCGTTCAGGAGCTTCAGCCGGCGGCGGATACCGGTGTGGCCCTCGAAGAAGTCGTAAGCCTCCTCGACGGACATGTCGAGGACGTCGGCGATGGTCGCGCCCTTGTAGGTGACGTCTAGGGTCTCGTCGTTGTAGCGCGCGCCCGAACACTCCTCGCAGGGGACGTGGACGTCGCTGAGGAAGTTCATGTCGATCTTGACGGTGCCCTGGCCGCCGCAGGCCTCACACCGGCCGCCTTTGACGTTGAACGAGAAGCGGCCCTTCGCGTAGCCGCGCTGTTTGGCGAGTTTGGTCTCGGCGAACAGTTCGCGGATGTGGTCGAAGACGCCGGTGTAGGTCGCGGGATTCGAGCGGGGCGTGCGGCCGATGGGCGACTGGTCGATGAGCCGCACCGACTCGACCTGGTCGATCCCCTCGATGTCGTCGTGCTCGCCGGGATTGACGTCGGTGTCGTTCATCCGGCGGACCAGCCCCTTGTACAGCACCTCGTGCATCAGGGTGGACTTGCCCGACCCCGAGACGCCGGTGATGGCGGTGAAACAGCCGACCGGAATCTCCACGTCGAGGTCGGCGAGATTGTGCTGGCGCGCGCCGCGGACGGTGAGGTGGCCGTCGGGGTCGCGGCGCTCCTCGGGGGTCGGAATCGCCCGTCGCCCGGCCAGGTAGTCGCCGGTGATCGACTCCTCGGAGGCCATCACTTCCTCGACGGAGCCGTTGACGACGACCTCGCCGCCGCGCTTGCCGGGGCCGGGGCCCATGTCGATGACGTTGTCCGCCCGGCGCATCGTCTCGGTGTCGTGCTCGACGACCAGCAGCGTGTTGCCGATGTCCCGCAGTTCTTCGAGGGTGTTCAGCAGGCGGTCGTTGTCCCGCTGGTGCAGGCCGATCGAGGGCTCGTCGAGCACGTACAGCACGCCGACCAGCCCCGAACCGATCTGGGTCGCCAGCCGGATGCGCTGGCTCTCGCCGCCGGACAGCGTCGACGCCTCCCGGTCAAGCGTGAGGTAGTCGAGTCCGACCTCGCACATGAAGCCCAGGCGGGCGCGAATCTCTTTGAGGATCTCCTCGGCGATCTTCGCGTCGCGGGCGTCCAGGTCGTCCTCCATGTCCTCGAAGTGCGCCAGGGCGTCGCCGATGGACATGCGGTTGACCTCGGTGATCGACGTTCCGCCGGAGGTATCCTCCGACGACGGTCCGCTCGCGTCGCTCGCGGAACTCCCGTCGATCAGCACCGCCCGCGACTCGTCTTTCAGGCGCGTGCCCTCGCAGGCCGGACAGGTGGTGACGGCCATGTACTTCTCGATGTGGTCGCGGGTGCCCTCGCTGTCGGTCTCGACGTAGCGGCGTTCGAGGTTCGGAATCACGCCCTCGAAGCGCTTGGTCTTGCGCCGGGTGCCGTTTTTCGTCTGGCGCTCGAAGACCACTTCGTCGTCGGTGCCGTACAGGAACTGCCGCCGGACGTCCGCGGGAAGGTCCTCGAAGGGCGTCTCGACGTCGACGTCGAAGTGGTCGGCGACGGCGTCGATGCGGGTGCGGTAGTACGATCGCGAGTAGCTCCAGGCCTCGAACACCTCCTTCAGCGGCTTGCTCGGGTCCCGCACCACGAGGTCCTCGTCGACCTCCTTGGTCTCGCCGATACCCTCACACTCCGGGCA
>JBDGSB010000128.1:0-8703 GCA_042217765.1 Haloarculaceae archaeon
GGACAGGCGAAGTCCTCGACGCCGACGTCGTCGGGCATGTCGTAGGTGTAGTGCAACTCGAACATGTCGAGTTCGCAGTCCTCGTCGGTGCACCTGACTTCCAGCGTCGCTGGCATACCCGTCCATACGGGCGAACGACTAATCAATGCCGCGGCATGCCCGCCCCTCGTCGTGGCTGGACTACCGCGCGACTGGACGGCCTGTCGGCCCCCGCGCCGCCCGACGGTCGGGAACGAGTCACCGTCACGCCGAGGCGGCGACGAGCGATTCGAAGTCGTATTCGACGCCGGTCAGGTCCTCGGAGACGTCCCACAGCCGTCGGGCGCGGGTCTCGTCGTAGGACTCGTCGTTCGACTGCTGGCGTTCCGGATAGCCGCGGGCGTGCATGAACCCGTCGGGACCGTAGTACTCGCCGCCGCCGACGCCGTCGGCCGTGGCGGCGTACAGCATCGGGAGCGCACCGCGTTCGGCCGACTGAGCGAAGAGCGTGTTCGCGGCCTTCATCCCCCAGTAGCGGAGTCGTGACTCTCGCTGTCGGGGACCGCGATACTGGAGGTTCGTCGCCGCGTAGCCGGGGTGGCAGGCGACGCTGATGGTGTCGTCGATGCCGGCGGCGTCGAGCCGTCGCTGGAGTTCGTAGGCGAACAGCAGGTTCGCGAGTTTCGACTGGCCGTAGGCCTCCCACGCGTCGTAGGAGCGCTCGCGGTGCAGGTCGTCGAAGTCGACGTCGCCGCGTTCGTGCGCGCCGGACGACTGGGTAACCACGCGAGTCCCGCCGTCGGTCGCGACCAGCCGATCCAGCAGGCGTCCGGTCAGCGCGAAGTGTCCGAGGTGGTTCACGCCCAGTTGCATCTCGAAGCCGTCTTCGGTCTCCTGGCGCGGAATCGCCATCACGCCGGCGTTGTTACAGAGGACGTGCAGGTCGTCGTAGTCCCCGCGAAACGCCTCGGCGAACGACGCGACCGACGACAGGTCCGCGAGGTCACACCGCCGGACGTCGAGGTCGGGGTCCGGGATCGATTCCTGGACGTCCGTGGCCGCCGATTCGCCCCGCTGGACGCTCCTGCAGGCCATCACCACGGTCGCTCCCGCGCCGGCGAGGACCTTCGTCACCTCGAATCCGAGGCCGCTGTTGGCACCGGTCACGATCACGATTCGGCCGTCCATCGACGGCACGTCCGCGGCGGTCCAGGGACTCATGATCGGTCACACGGCCCCGAGATGTACGTATCTATCGCCGGTCGACGGGCGAGCGTCGGTCCCGACGGCGCGGGCGCCGTCAGGTCAGAAAGAAGATGAGGACGCTCACTGCGAACACCGCGAGGATGAACGCGCCGGCCAGCGCGCTGGCCAGCGAGATGGAGGCGTTGGCGGTCGAGGCCAGCGTCTCGGTGCGGTCGTTGCCGAAGACGGTTACTTCGGCCCGCTCGCTCGCCATCCCCGCCTCGACCGGTTCGAGGTCGGCGACGGCGCGGTCGATCAGGTCCTCGATCAGCGCCACGAGATCGTCGTGAGGGATGGCCTGGCCGACCTGGTTTTCGGCCTCGACGGTGTTGACGATGTGGGTGTCGGTGGTCATGACCTCTAGCACGTCGACGTCCTCGACCGTGCCGACGATGCGATCCCGGAGCCCGGGCTCCATGTTGTTGCCGTCGACGACGACGTAGGCGGTCCGCTGGTCGTTCACTTCGGTGACTGCGACGCGGATGCCCAGCGGGCCGATGCCGTCTTTTGGCTCCCAGGGCGTCTCCTCCCAGGCGACTCCGAGTCGGACCGGGCCGCGTTCGGCGTCTGCCAGCGCGAGCGCGAGTTTGCCCGCACCGTAGATCAGGTCGAACGACCGCGAACTCCCGGGGACGACGTGACCCAGGTCGTCGCCGTCGAGGCCGTCGTTGCAGTTGTGGGCGTCGGCCAGCAGGACGTCGTCGAAGCCGCCCGAACGGGCTTCCGACATCGCCGACAGCCCCACGGAGTACTCCACGTCGTCGGCGAAGCCCGGCGAGAAGGTCGCGACGGCCAGCAGGTCGTCGCCGAACGCCTGGCCGACGAGCGTGGCCTCGCCCTCCTCGTGTCGGGCCGCGGTCGTCGCCTCGTCGGTGTACTCGATCTGCCGGTAGGCACTGTCGGCGGTCTCACAGATCGTGTCGACCTCGCGTTCGGTCACGAGGTTGAAGTCGTGGCCCGCCGTCGCGTGGGGCGGAAACGCCAGGCCATCGGCCTGATCGGCCACCCGTTTGGGGAGGTTCCCGCCGCCGATCTCTCCCATCGGTCCCGGGTGGATCATCGGCAGGACGAACCGCGCCTTCTCGTCGCCGTCGGGCCGGCGAAACGACAGCACCGTGATGGGCACCATCGCCTCCTCGCCGATTTCCTCGAAGAAGTCCTCGAGTTCGTCGGACCCCTCGGCGATGTGCCCGATGAACCCGCGGAGGAAGTCTAACGCGCTGACGCCGAGGCTCTGTTTCCACGGGTGGTCGATCGCGACGAGAAACAGCCAGACAGCGCCGGCGTACAGTAGACACATCGCGCCCAGCAGCATGAACTTCCCGGGCTCGAAGTAGCCCAACTGCTGGATGCGCGGCGGGGCCCTCGCCGGTCGGTAGAGGAACCACCGGAGCATCGGCCCGCCGCCGACTTCCAGGTAGCGCATCGTCCCGCTGTAGATGAACAGCAAGAGTGCGGCGGTCACCGTCTGGACGCTGGCGGCGACGGAGGCGACCGGCAGCGACTGCCTGGAGACGGCTATGATGACCAACAGCCGGAGCGCGAAGATGGACGCCAGCGACACCAACAGCGCGTCGAGGACGAACTGCTGTTGCAGCGGCGTCGCGATCGCGATGAGGCCCGCCGTAGTGAGTACGACGATGACGATGAGTTCGCACAACAGCGCCAGCAGCGACGCCCGATTTGGCGTGATCTGACCGCCTAGCGCCCGGTCGATGGGTGGCGTGACGAAACTGGCGACGACGGTCGGCAGGCCGACGTAGAAGATGCCCTGCCAGGCGTCCTCTAGAACGAACCGCGAGTCGAAGGCGGCGATCCCGGTCATCGCGGCCAGCATCAGCGCGAAGCCGACAGAGGAGTACCAGCTCGGCGCGCGGAAGATGTACCGCGAGAGACTGGCGAGGTCGCTCTGGGTCGCTGTCATCGATCGAAGGTCACCCCGCGGACGGGTTAAAGCTACCTCACTCCTCGCTCACTCGCAGATAGCGAGGAAGTTCTCGAAGACCGCCTCACCCTCTTCGGTGTGTGCGACCTCGGGGTGCCACTGGACGCCGTAGAGGCCGCGCTCGACGTCGCTCATCGCCTCGATGGCACAGACGTCGCTTTTGGCGGTCACCGAAAACCCCGCTGGCACCGCTTTGACCTCGTCGGCGTGGCTGGCCCACACCCGCGTCTCCGGCGCGAGCGAGCCAACCAGCGGGTCCTCGTCGTCGAGGATGTCGACGGTCACGTCGGCGTAGCCGCCGTACTCGCCCTCGCCGACGCGGCCGCCGAGTTCGTCGGCGATGATCTGCATCCCCAGGCAGATTCCCAGTACCGGCACGTCCAACTCCAGGTACGCCCCGCAGTTGCCGCTGTCGGCGATGTCCGGCCCGCCCGACAGCACTAGCCCGTCGGCGTCGATCTCCCCCGGCGGCGTCGCGTTGTCCACTAGTTCCACGTCCACGCCCATGTCACGCAGCGCCCGCTGCTCGAGGTGCGTGAACTGGCCGTGGTTGTCTATCACGTCGATGCGAGTCATTGGCGACTCGTAGCGGGCTGGCGCTTAAACCACTTTTTACTCCGATTCGTGTGGATCGAACGCGGCGTTTCGTCCGTCCCACTCCCAGCAATCGTTGTCCGCGCGCGTGTCGTAGTACACTTCGAGTCCGTTGCCGTCGGGGTCGTCGAAGTACAGCGCCTTGCTGATGCCGTGGTCGACGGGACTGACGGCGACGTCGCGTTCTTCGAGGCGGTCGTAGACGGCCGCCAGCGTCGCCGGCGCCTCGACTTCGAAGGCGGCGTGGTACAGCCCGACGCCGCGACCCGGACCCGACGCCCGGTCGCCGACCTCCTGTAACGCGACGTCGTGGTGGCGCTGTCCCCACGACAGGAACGCGTACCGGCCGTGGCGTTCGGTCACGTCGAGGCCCAACACGTCGGCGTAGAAGTCGATCGCGCGCTCGACGTCCCGTACCTTCAGGTGGACGTGTCCGACCAGATGCGGCGTGTCCTGCATAGCTCACCTATGCGCTCCAGACGAAAAAACTCACTCGCGGTCGAACCGCTCGGCGGCCGACTCGAAACCGAGTTCGTCCTGCTCGCGCGCCCGCCGTTGCTCCAGCGCGGCGATGGCCTCGGGAGCGGGGTTGACGTCGTCGTCGATGCGTGCCCACGAGTCGTGGACCTTCGCGTGACACCACCGACAGAGATAGACCGTGATCTCGTGGCTCGCGGTTCGTCGGTCGTCCTCGCGGTAGGACAGGTGGTGTTCCTCGAGCAGCGGCCGCTCGTCGGAGTGGGCCATGCGACGTTCGGCCAGCCCGCAGCGGACGCACTCGCGGTCGTGATTCCGTGCCCGGAAGTGCGGACAGTCGGTCCACGCCCACGGGCCAGTCAGCCCCACCTCGTCGGCGTCGCCCACCACGGGACACCGGAAGTCCTCGCGGCTGCGCGCGTCGGCGAACGCCGGGTCGCAGTCGCCCTGCTCGACGGCGAAACGACAGCGGCCGCCGTCGGTGCAGTGGTCACACCGGTCGACGTGATCGTAGGGGTCGTCCACGCCGACCGCGGTGCCGGTGGGCGTCTTCTCCATGTCGAGTCGGTGGCGCTCGCGCGGCATGAATCCTGCCGTCGACACGAGTGGATCCCTTCGTCTTTCGCACCCGCACGAGTGGCATCCTCCCGGCCATCCCCGTTCGACGACCGCGACGTTCCCAGGTGTTGAAAACTACACCGCTCGTTTATGGGGACCAACCGGAGAGTACTCGACATGTCAGCCTTGCTCGCGCAGTACGAACGACTGCTCTGGCGGTCGATGGACCTGCTGGGGGTCGGCGAGTCCGTCGAACGAAAGATTACGGCGGCGGTTGCCATCCAGTTCGCCATCTCCGTGGTGCAGGCGGTCCTGCCGTTTCTGGTACACGGACCGCTCCGACTCGCGCTCGTCGTGCTGTTCTTTCTCACGGCGGGCGTCGCGTTTCTCAACACGATCCTCATCGCGCGGCGGGACTTCGTCGAACCCGTCCAGCGCCTGGAGACGGAGGTCGAACGAATCGCCGCCGGCGAGATCGACGCCGACGTCGACCGGACCGACCAGACCGACGAGGTCGGGACGCTGACGAACGCCTTCGCGGACATGGAGTCGTACCTGACGACCGTCTCCGCGCAGGCGGCGGCGCTGAGCCAGCAGCGTTTCGACGACCCCGCCCTCGACGAGGACGTTCCGGGCAGTTTCGGCGACTCACTAGAGTTGATGGCCGAGAGCCTCCGGGAGTACACCGAGGAACTGGAGTCGATGACCGACAGCCTCGAACGGCGCTCGGAACGCCTGGAGGAACTCGTCTCGACGTTCGCTGACGCGGCCGAACGCGCGCGATCGGGGGACCTGACCGCGACCATCGACGAAGACGTCGCCGACGAGGACCTCCACGAGGCGGTCGTCGAGGCCTACAACGACCTCGTGCGGACGCTCGCGGAGACGGTCGGCGAGGTCGCGACCTTCGCCGAGACGGTCTCGGCCTCTAGCGACGACGTGGCCGTCAGCGTCCGCGAGATCAACACCGCCAGCGACCAGGTCGCCCGCTCGATCCAGGAGATATCCGACGGCGCGAACCGCCAGACCGAGCAGTTGCAGTCGGTCTCCCAGGAGATGAACACGCTGTCGGCGACGGTCGAGGAGATTGCCGCCTCCGCGGACGACGTCGCGGGAACCGCCCGGACGGCCGCCGAACGAGGGCGCTCCGGCCGGGACGCAGCCGCTGACGCTATCGAAGAGATGGACGACCTCCAGGCGCGCATCGAGACGGCGGCCGACGCCGTCGAGGACCTCGTCGACCAGATCGACGAGATCGACGAGATCGTCGCGTTCATCGACGACGTGGCCGAACAGACGAACCTGCTGGCGCTGAACGCCTCCATCGAGGCCGCCCGCGCCGACGGTGAGGGCGACGGGTTCGCCGTCGTCGCCGACGAGGTGAAGAACCTCGCCGAAGAGACCAAAGACGCCGCCGCCGACATCGAGGGGCGCATCGGCGACGTGCAGTCCGAGTCCCGCGAGACCGTCGCGGACGTGCGCGAGATGACCGAACAGGTCGGCGACACCGTCGAGACCGTCGAGGACACTCTCCGGGACTTCGAGGACATCGTCGAGACCGTCGGCGACCTCGACGCCAGCGTCCAGGAGATCTCGACCGCGACCGACGAGCAGGCAACGACCGCCCAGGAGGTCGCCGGGATGGTCGACGACGTGGCCGACATCGGCGAGTCGACCGCCGCCGAGGCCGAGAACGCCGCCGCGGCCGCCCAGGAGCAGACCGCCTCGATCACCGAGGTCACTGACGAAGTGGAGTCGCTGTCCGGCCGCGCCGACGACCTGCGATCGCTGCTGAAACGGTTCACGGTCCCCGAGAACGCGCGAGCGCAGACCGGCGGTTCGGAGGCCGCCAACGACGTCGACGCGCTGGACACGGTATCGATGGCCGGGCAGGACTGATTGTCGGAAACGTTTTGCCCCCGTCCCCCGACCACCGGATATGCGCGTCGTTCACGAGGACAGCGACGACCGGCAGGTGCTGGCGACGAACGTCGACACGGCCGACACGTTCCTCTCGCAGGCCCGGGGGCTGATGTTCCAGCGGTCGATTCCCGACGACTATGCGCTCGTGTTCCGGTTCGACCGTCCCGGCAAGCGGTTCATCCACATGCTGTTCGTCCCGTTTCCGACCGACGTGGTCTGGGTGACCGACGACGAGGTCGTCGAGCGCGCGACCCTCCAGCCCTGGCGTGGAATCGGCCGCGCCACCGCCGACGCAATATTCGAGTTTCCGGCCGGTTCGGCCGCCGCCGTCGACCCCGGTGACGCCCTCTACGTCGACGGGTGATGGGGTCGTTCGGTACGCTGTGCCAGCCGTTCGCTACGGCACGAATCGAACCCTTCGCCACGGCACGGATCGAATCCAGTAGGTACTTGTGGGACGAGCACGTTCGTTCGGGTACCATGTCGGATCACTCCCCGGCACCCGACGAGGATAGAGGAAGTCGCCGCGAGGCGGCTGGGCGTGAAATTCCCCGACGAGCCTGAACGAGAGGAATCCGTTTTGCACCACAATTCGTTGTTCAGAGACCACCCAGCGACTGCTGGTCTCGACGAGATCGACGAGGTACAGCTGTTGGACACGACCCTGCGCGACGGCGAGCAGGCCCCCGGCGTCTCGCTGACGCCCGAGGAGAAAGCGCACATCGCGCAGGCGCTCGACCGCGCCGACGTCGACGTCGTCGAGGCCGGCAGCGCCTGTACGGGCCCCGGCGAGCGCGAGACGATACAGCGCGTCACCAGCCTCGATCTGGACGCGACGGTGACGAGTTTCGCCCGTGGCGTTCGGGGCGACATCGACCTCGCGCTCGACTGCGGCGTCGACGGGGTCAACCTCGTCGTTCCCGCCAGCGACCGCCACGTGGAGACGAAGGTCGGCTCCACCCGCGAGGCGGTCATCGAGAAGACCCAGAACCTGGTCGAGTACGCCAAAGACCACGGCCTGTGGGTCGAGGTCATCGGCGAGGACGGTTCGCGCGCCGACCTCGAATTCCTCGAATCGCTCATGTCCGCGGCCTTCGAGGCCGGCACCGACCGCGTCTGCTACGCCGACACCGTCGGCCACGCGACGCCCGACCGCACGCTCGACGTCGTCTCGACGCTGTCGGAACTCGGCCCGACCAGCACCCACACCCACGACGACATCGGCCTGGCCGTCATGAACGCGCTGGTGTCCGTCGCCGCGGGCGCGGACCTCGTCCACGGCACCATCAACGGCATCGGCGAGCGTGCGGGCAACGTCGCCCTCGAAGAGGTCGCCATCGCGCTGGAACACGGCTACGGCGTCCGGTCGATGGACCTCTCGCAGGCGTACGACCTCGCGCACCTAGTGTCGAACAAGACCGGCATCCCGCTGCCGCCGAACAAGGCCGTCGTCGGCGAGAACGCCTTCACCCACGAGAGCGGCATCCACACCGACGGCACGCTCAAAGACGAGGCCATGTACGAGCCGTACCCGCCGGAGATGGTCGGCCGCGAGCGTCGGCTCGTCCTCGGGAAACACGCCGGTCGCGCCGGCGTCGAGGCCGCCCTGCAGGAACACGACGTCGAGGTCTCCGACGACGAACTCGCCGACGTCGTCGCCCGCGTGAAGGAACTGGGCGAACGGGGCAAGCACGTCACCGACGCCGACCTGCTGGCCATCGCCGAGGAGGTCCAGGGCCGCGAGCGCGACCGGCGGGTCGAACTGGTCGACCTGACCGCCGCCTCGGGGTCGGGCACGCCAACCGCCAGCGTCCGCCTGACGGTCGACGACGAGGAACGCGTCGCCTCCGGAACCGGATCGGGGCCGGTCGACGCCGCCGTCTCCGCTGTCCGCGACGCGCTGGGCCACGCCGCCGACGCACAGCTAGAGTCGTACCACGTCGACGCCATCACCGGCGGCACCGACGCCGTCGTCACCGTCG
>JBDGSB010000133.1:0-8703 GCA_042217765.1 Haloarculaceae archaeon
ACGACCCCGACATCTACCCGCCCCACGACCGCATCCAGCCCATCCTCCAGTTCGAGGAACGCGCCGTCTGGGACACCTTCTGGAACTTCGTCGTCCCCGATACCGTCGAGGGCTACCCCGACGACGGCTACGTCCCCCAGGGCCAGGACGACCTGCCCAACGACCTGACCAAAGATGACGTCCCGGTCAGCCCGAAGTACTTCGCCGGTTTCCGCAGCCTCGGCAGCGAGGTCTCGACCGACAGGGCCGCCGAGGAACCCGCCTGGCTACAGGACCTCGAAGACACGACCGAGCGCGCCGGCCGCGCCCAGGACAAAGAAGACCTGATGGAACGGCTGCGCGACCTCGGCTACATGTAAGCGGTCGCCCGCCTCTCGTTCACCCACTGGCGACGCGGGACACCCGCTTTTCCCGACACTGGTATCGACCGTCGGCCGTTCACTCCACGACGACGATGCCTTTCATCCCGAGCGACTTGTGTGGCACGCAGTAGTAGGGGTACGCGCCGCCGTCGTCGAACGCGAACGCGAATTCGGTGCCCGCCTCCCCGGCAGGAGCGCCGCTGTCGAAGGTACCGTCGGTCGCGACGACGTTGTGCGTGCCCCCTTTTCCGGACCACTGCCACGTGACCGTCGTCCCCGGCGAGACGCGGACGGCGGGCGGGTCGAATGCGAAGTTGCCGCCGTTGCCCTCGGCCCCGACGGCGACGGTTATCCGCTCGTCGTCGGTCGCGTCCACGACGTCTTCGTAGTTGCTCACGTCGTCCATCCACCCCTCCACCGCCGACTGGGCGGTCCCCCGATTCGCGCTCGTCGTCCGAGCCGTGCCCGTCGTCCGGGACGTCCCGGTCGCCCGGTTCTGCCTCCGTCCCGAACACCCGGAGACGCTACCGAGTCCGACCGTCGCTCCAGCGACGGCTCCGACTCGCAGCAGGAACCGCCGACGCCGTCGCCTCCCGTTCGCTCGACCCGTCTCGGTCTCCTCGCCCATACACGCCCTCGATTCGGCCGGTCAATGAGTGCTGTGATACCGTATTCGAATCGCGTCTGCGCGTCCGCTCCGAACGGTCCATCTCGATCGGTGAATCGGGCTCAAT
Organism: Haloarculaceae archaeon; assembly: GCA_042217765.1. Taxonomy (GTDB): domain Archaea; phylum Halobacteriota; class Halobacteria; order Halobacteriales; family Haloarculaceae; genus JARUKX01. Next base: position 1,097 of record JBDGSB010000133.1, read on the forward strand.
CTCGATCGGTGAATCGGCCCTTCTCACGATGGCTGTGCTCGTTTTCCGTCGCCAATCATACTAAAATATCTAATATGTCTAAGGTATAGTCAGATTTTTAGTATTTTAATTGCCCACGTGACTCCGAGACGAGCAGGGGGTGCCGGCCGTCGTCGGACGCACGACGTGAGTGATACGAGTCGAGGAGAGAGCCGACGCGGTGGCGTGTGGCGTACTGTCGTCCGTTCTCACGGCAAGTCGAGCGGGTCGCGCGGCAGCGACATCAGGGACTCGGCACCGCCGTCGGTCAGCAGGAAGGCGTCTTCGATGCGGACGCCGCCGACGCCCTCGACGTACAGCCCCGGTTCGACGGCGACGACCATTCCCGCGGTGAGTTCCGTGTCGTCCGCCGACGTGATGCGTGGTCCCCAGTCGTTCCCGATGGCGTGACCCGTGTGGGTGATGCAGTCGCCGTCGTAGCCCTCGCGCGCGAGAAACTCCCGGAGGACTGCGTCGACCTCGGACGCCCGAATACCGGGCCGAAGTTCGCTCTCGACGCGTTCCAGGGCCGCCAGGACGACCTCCTGGAGTTCCCGTTGCTCGGCGGTCGGGTCGGCCCCGACGACGGTCGTCCGTGCGATGTCGCCGAAGTAGTGGTCCACCTTCGGGAGGAAATCGAGGACGAGCGAGTCGCCCGCCTCGATGGGCTTTCTGGAGAGTCGTCGGACGGGGTGGAGACTGTGGCTGCCCGACGTGACGTGCAGGTCGTACGGCCGGGCACGCGCGCCCATCGCGGTCATGGTTCGTTCGGCCACGCTGGCGAGTTCGTACTCGGTCGTTCCGGGTTCGACGGCGTCCAGCGCGGCCTCGACGCCGGCCTCCGCGACCTCGGCCGCCCGCCGGATCAACTCCACTTCTTCGGGTCGTCGCCGCTGGAAGACGGTTCGAAGGAAGTCCGAGCAGTCGGCCGTGTCGGTCGATACCGTTCGCCGTACCGTCTCGACGTCCGCGACGGTGGCGTGATCGTGATCGACGCCGACCCGCCCGGTCGAACCGTCCGAGAGCGCGTCGTCGACCGCCTGCTCGAACGTGGGGCCGTCGTCCCCGCCGGCGCTCACGTCGTAGGGGTAGTACGCGTGGACGTTCGTCGCCGGCAGGTGCGTCTCCTCGAGAAGTTGCTCGTAGCCGATGGCCTGACAAACGAGATGCGGATCACCCGTCTGCGGGACCAGCACTAGCCGCGGAATCGACATGTCCATGATCGGCGTGAACACGAGTTGTTCGAAGCTCTCGTAGTCCGTCAGCGCGAGCACGTCGAAGTGGCCGTCCATGAGCGACTGGAGGTGGCCGACGTTCTCGCGTGCGATGGTCGCCAGGGACATACCGGGGGCAATGCGTCGATTGACTATCAATGTGTGGCGAGGATCACGGCGGTTCTGGCGGCGACGATTGCGAACTCGTCATCGTCGCACGTCGAGAAGTGACGATCGACCGCACACAACGTATCTATTCTCAATATATGATGATATTGTTACTGCTAAAGCCCAAAGTCGGTCGTCGTCGACGTCGGCATCGAAGATTCCGGTCATACCGGAAAAAGTCCAAACGAGACGACGATGGAGGGAACGAATACGCTTATTGTCGAACCGAGTGATCGTTTTGCATGGCCAAATCAGAGGCGTCGAGCCCGGTGAAAACCGCCGGGCGCGTGTTCGACGTTATCGAGACGCTGGACGACCTCGACCGCGGAACGCTGACGGAAGTCGCCGCACGGCTGGACGTTCCCCGCAGTACTGCCTACGACCATTTGACCTCGATGGTGGATGCGGGAATCCTGGTGAAAGAGGACAAGGAGTACCGACTCAGCCTCCGATTCTTTCAGTACGGAATGCACGCCCGAGAGAACGTCGGCGTCTCCACCTACGTGACGCCGAAACTCGAACAGCTAGCCGAGGAAACCGGCGAAATCACGTGGTACGTCGTCGAGGAGAACGGCAAGGGGGTGTATCTCGAGAAGGCGGAGGGGAGCCACGCCGTCCAACCGTACGGGAAACTCGGCGAACACGTACACTTACACGACATCGCCGCCGGAAAGGCGATCCTGGCACAGTTGCCGGACACACGGGTGCAGGAGATAATCGATCGGCACGGACTCCCGGCCCGGACGGAGCGAACGATAACGAGCGCGGACGCACTGTTCGAGGAACTGGCGGCCATTCGCGAGCGCGGCGTCGCGTTCAACGACGGCGAAGCGATGAACAGGTTCCGCGCGGTGGCCAGTCCGGTCGTCACCGACGGGACGCTCCATGGCTCGATCGTGATATCCGGTCCCGAGAATCGGCTGAGAGGTGACCGATTCCGGACCGAACTGCCCGAGCGCGTCGCTGGCACGGCGAACGCGATCGAGTTGGAAATACTGTCGGCGGAGTGAACGCGAAAGCGGACCCGTCGTAATCTTTATAGCCCGACGAGTGGACTGTCCACACGGTGCAACCCATCGATGAGTCCAACCAGCCTCGCCGATAGATTCGAGGGCCGAAACCCGGTCGAACTACTCCGACAGGAACAGGGCGCGAAGGCGTTCCCGATCCCCCAGGACGTCCTCTCGGAGATGACGGAGTACACCCACTGGATCGAGGAACAGCGCTCCTGGCGCGAGACCTGCGGGATGACGGACTTCTCCCATCACATGGTCGATTTCCACGTCGAGGGACCGGATGCGGTCGCCCTCCACGCCGACAACAGCGTCAACAACTACGAGGACTTCGAGGTCGGCACCGCGAAACAGATCGTGGTCACGAACCCCAACGGCTATCAGATCGGCGACGCCATCCTCCTCCGCCTGGGTGAAAACGAACTGATGAGCACCGGCGTGCCGATGGTGGCCAACTGGCTGCAGTTCCATCACGAGACCGGTGATTACGACGTCGAAGTCGAGCGATTCGGCCGCACGCACGAGGTCGAGGGCAATCCGGAATTCTTCCGGTACCAGCTCATGGGCCCCGAAACCGACAACGTCGTCGACGAGGTGACCGAAGACCCGCTGCCGGAGATTCCCTTCTTCAACTTCAGGGAGGTCACCATCGACGGACACGACATGTACGCCCTGCGACACACGATGACCGGTCGCGGCCTCGAACTGTGGGGCGACTACGAGCACGGCCCGGCCCTCTGGGACCACATCCTCGACGCCGGAGAAGAATACGGCATCAGGGAACTCGGCACCCGTGCTGCGTTCGGCAACATCTCGGTCGTCTCGGGGTGGTTCCCACTGCCCGTCCCCGCCGTCTACGAACACGAGGACCTCCAGGAGTTTCGCGAGTGGCTCCCCGAGGACAGCATCGAAGCCATCTGCCCCCTCGGCGGGAGCTTCAAATCCGAGGACATCACTGACTACTACGTCACGCCAGTCGAGGTCGGATACGGCCGCGTCGTCTCGCTCGATCACGATTTCGTCGGGCGGGACGCGCTCGCGGGCGAGGTCGAGAACCCCGACCGCAAGCCCGTGACCCTCGTGTGGGACCCGGAGGACGTCATCGACGTCTACGCGTCGCTGTTCCGCGGCGGCGAGACGAACAAGTACATCGACATGCCCCTCGGTGCCTGGGACTCGGCGCACTACGACACGGTCCTGAAAGACGGCGAACAGGTCGGCCTCTCGATGTGGTACGGCTACACCTACAACGAACGCGAGATGCTCTCGGAAGCCGTCGTCGACGTCGAACACGCCGAGCCCGGTACCGAAGTCACCGTCGTCTGGGGCGAGGAGAATTCGCCGAAGACGAACGTCGAGCGCCACGTGGAAACCGAAATCGACGCGACCGTCGCCGAGATGCCCTACAGCGAGGACAACCGGGACTACTACTGATCGGATCGGTCCTCTTGATCGGATCGATTCTCGACTGACCGGACCGATTCTCGTCTTTTGTTCGTCGCCGCCGGCACGGTACTGGACACGCGTCAGTGACATTTATTATCGTTCCCTTCGTCCGTCGTGGTATGCCGGAGTACATCGATCTGGCCCAGGAGATATACGACGACCACCCAGTGTATCACACCCACCAGAAGACCGTCGTCTGGACGGATACGTCCCACGAGGACACCGAGCACATGTTCGAGCGCGAACTCGGCGAACGGCCGCCGTTCACGTTCGAGACGCGCGGGATGTTGCTGTGCGACCACGGCCCGACGCACGTGGACGCACCGGCGCACTACCGACCCGACGGGGCCAAAACGGCCGACATGCCGCTCGAACGCTTTCACACGCCAGCGACCGCCATCGACGTCTCCCACCGCGGTCCCGGCGAGTACATCACGGTCGAGGACCTCGAAACCGCCTGCGAGGAGGCGGGAGTCACCGTCGACGACGGCGACACCCTGCTCATCCGGACCGGCCACTACGAGGAGACGTATCCCGACCGCGCGTACGTCGAAAATTATCCGGGGCTCAACGAAGCGGCGACGGAGTGGCTCGTCGAGCACGGCGTCGTCAACTTCGGCGTCGACCAGCCGAGCCCGGACACGCCCGACGACCTCACGTACCCGTGTCACACCGTCTGTAAGGAACACGACCTCCCGCACACGGAGAACCTGCGGAACATCTCGCGCGTCGTCGGTGAGCGATTCACGTACGTCGCCTTCCCGCTGGCCATTCGTGAGGGGACCGGGTCTCCCGTTCGTCCCGTCGCCATCCTCGAGGACTGATCGATGTCCGAGTACACGTACCTCAAAGAGACCGACCAGTCCTCGCTCGCGATCGACGACGAGGTGGAAAACACCGTCCGAGACGTCCTCTCGACGGTCCGCGAGCGAGGTGACGAGGCCGTGGCGGAGTATACCCGGAAGTTCGACGACGTCGACCGCGACCAGTTTCGCGTCTCCGAGGCGAAAATCGCGGCGGCTGCCGACGAACTCACGACCGCCGAGCGCCAGGCCATCGACTACACCATCGAGAACGTCTGGGCGTTCCACGCCGAACAGTTCGAACACGTCGAGTCGTTCGAACGCGAGTTCAAACCGGGCGTGACGCTGGGACAGCGCGTCCTGCCGATCGAAACCGCGGGCGTGTACGTCCCCGGTGGTCGACACCCGTTGGTGGCCACGCCAGCGATGACGATCGTGCCCGCGGCCGTCGCCGGCGTCGATCGAATCGTCGCCTGCGCGCCGCCCCAGACGGACGGGTCAATCACGCCCGCCCAGTTGTACGCGATGGACCGGGCAGGCGTCGACGAGATCTACTGCGTGGGCGGCGCACAGGCCATCGCCGCAATGGCGTACGGAACGGAGTCCATTCCCTCCGTCGACATCGTCACCGGGCCGGGCAACGTGTTCACCACGGAGGCGAAGCGGCAAGTGTTCGGTCACGTCGGCATCGACTTCCTCGCGGGACCGACCGAGGTGCTCGTCATCGCCGACGACACCGCCGATCCCGAACTCGTCGCGACGGATTTGCTCGCCCAGGCCGAGCACGATCCGAACTCGCGGCCGGTACTCGTCGCACTTTCGGAGTCGCTCGCCCGCGAGACCATGGACGCGCTCGATGCGCAACTCCCGGAGCTGAAAACGGAGGCAACCGCTCGCGAGTGCTGGGAGACAAACGGCGAAGTGGTGGTCGCGGCCGACCGCGCAACCGCCGTTGCCCTCGCGAACGAGTACGCGATGGAACACCTGCAGGTCATGTCCGACGACCCGCGGGCGTACGTCGACGGCCTCCGCAACTACGGCTCGCTCTTTCTCGGACACGACGCCCCCGTCGTCTTCGGCGACAAGGTCGTCGGCACGAACCACTGTTTGCCGACGCGTGAGGTCGCTCGCTACAGCAGCGGGATCTGGGTCGGAACGTACCTGAAAACGCCGACTCACCAGCAACTCACCCCCGAAGGCGCCGCGAACCTCGCACCCTGGGCGGCGAAGATCTGCGAAATCGAAGGGACCGACGCACACCGACGCTCCGCCGAGGCGCGGGCACGCGACGCCGGTCGAACCGACGCACCACAGCGCGGGGGTGGCGACGAATGAGTGCCACCGACGCGCCGCTTTCGGAAACCGTCGCGATCGTCACCGGCGCGAGCCAGGGTATCGGACGGCAGATCGCGGTGTCGTTCGCCGAGGCGGGTGCCTCGGTCGCGCTCGCGGCCCGGAGCGACGGCATCTACGAGACGCGCGACAGCATCGATGACGAAGATCGCACCCTCGCGGTACGGACGGACGTCACCGACGAGAGCTCCGTCCGCGAGACGATCGACGACGTGATCGACGCGTTCGGCGGCCTCGACTGCGTGGTCAACAACGCCGGCATCGCCGGGCCGACGGCTCCCATCGAGGACGTCGACCGCGAGGCGTGGGACCGCACCATGGCGGTGAACGTGACCGGCATGTACCTGATGGTGAAACACGCCGCGCCCCACCTCCGCGAGAGCGACCGTGGACGCGTCATCAACTTGTCCTCGATAAGCGGTAAGCGCCCGCTAGAACGGCGTACCCCCTACACGGCCTCGAAGATGGCCGTCATCGGACTCACGCGGACCGCGGCAATCGAACTCGCCGACGACAACGTGACGGTCAACGCGATCTGTCCCGGCCCCGTCAGCGGCCCCCGGATAGACGACGTCATCGAGAAGCAGGCCGAACAGTTAGACGTCGATTACGAGGAAGCGAAACGCCGCGTGTTCACCGACGACGCGATCCTCGGCGATCTAGTCGAGGCCGAAGACGTCGCGAACATGGCGGTCTACCTGGCGAGCGAGAAGGGAGCGACCGTGACCGCACAGGACGTCAACGTCGACGCTGGAACGGTCTGGTACTGAGTAGAGCCGTGTCCGTGACGTTCCGGTATGACCGGAAGATACGAAGTGAAACCGCCTTGATCGATCGACTCCGGGGAGGACCGTTCGACGGCCGGGACGGCCGCTCGACGTCCGGGAACGGCCGACCGCGGACAGCTACCGTGCGAGGAAGGCTGCTTTCGAGAAACGATAAGCGGTCCGTACCTGTCGTGACCACTCTCCCATTACAAAATTATGAATGTAATCTACGACTGGATACCCCTGGTTACTCGGATCGGTCCACGACGTTCCGGCACCGCCGGAATACGGACCGGGCCGCGATATCACGATCGGCGTTGTCGGGACACCATTGGAGCACGAGGTGACTCGCGTCGGTACCGTCCACCGTGACATTCGACGCTCGAGAACAGTTCGCAAATATCTCTGATTTCTACTATATATTTAAAAAACATGTATTTATACAGCTATGATAGCCCCCTCCCCTATCTCAAGTGAGTTATATCCGATTTTGAGCGTTGTAATCGGCAATATTTCGAATCCAGTTCGAGATCGATCTGTTCTCCTACAGCATTTCGGATTCTGGCCCGAAGAGGGAGATACTGGCCACATTTCACCAATTTGTGCACAGCGGGATTTGTGGCCGATAATAGTAAGTCTAATTTTGAAACTGAATAAATAACATAAGTCTTATACTTAATGCAGCAGTCTGATCGCTCCGAGAATCGTCGCGTAACGGGTCGGGTTCGAACTCCGAGTGCCCGTTCTCACGACTCATCAGCGTTCGTAGTTGCGCGGCGAGCGTGGTCGGTCAGTGGTCGTCGGAGAACGGGCGTGGCGGGATTC
>JBDGSB010000011.1:0-8599 GCA_042217765.1 Haloarculaceae archaeon
CCAATGTGCGCCTCGGTAATCACGTTCGGAACCGACGAACGGTCACGCCGTATCGTATCCATATGACTATTAATTCAAATACACTGATTAATTCGCCAGCCGCTCTGGCGACGGATCGAACCGACGTGGGCGACTGGCAGGACCTGCCGGAATGGGCGTGTGCTTTAGTCGTCGCGGTCCTACGGGAACCCGTGACACGATTCGACGCGAGTCGTCCGCGCGACCGTGGCGCGCTCGTCGCGGACGCGATAACGGCCCACCGCAAGCGCGACAGCGACCGTGCGGTCTTCGAGGCGGTCGACGACGACCGGCGCGAGACCCTGTCGTTCGCCGACGGGCAGGTGACGTTCGTGGTCACCGACGACCAGTACGAACGACTCACGGCCGTCCTCGACGAGTTCCCCGTGTTCAAAATCGCTCAGCCCGAGACGCGCAAAGCCGACGCGGACACCGTCGTCGTCTCCGCGGTGACCGACCAGAAACACGCCGCGGAGTTCGTCGAGGCGTCGTTCCGCTCGGTGTACGGGTTCCCCGAGGACTACCGGTTGTGGGTCGCGGCCGTGTAATACTCCGTTCGGGCGAACCGCCGGCACAGAGCGACCCGAATCCGCCTCACTCCACGAGCGGGAGGACGATGCCGAACAGGAGCGGCGCGAGCAGGGCAATGGCGATGCCGACCGCCTCGGCGTCGACGAGGAGCGTCGAGAGGCCGGTTGCCTGCGGCCCGAAGTAGGTCTGGGCGACGAATCCACCGAGACCGCCGAGCGCGAACAGTCCGACGCCGAACAGGAACGATCCCTTCGTCAGCGTGGCGTGATCGTACGACGCGGTTCGACTCATATCCGGGAACGGGGGACGGCACCTCGAAAGCGTTTCGAAGTCCGGGCGAGCGACAGGAAATTAGGCGCGGTTCACGTAGGCCGTAGCGATGCAGGAGTCAGGGACTCGCCAGGATCGGTCGGACACCGAAAGCACGGGGACCCTGGCGAACGCCGTTCGCGTCGGTGTGTCACCGCTCGTCCCGCGCGATCAGGACGTCCGGATGAACCTCATCGCGATCGGGATCGGCATCGTCGCGGGATTCGGTGCCGTCGCGTTCCGGCTGGTCATCTGGGCCGTCCAGGAGGTGTTTTACGGCGACGCGCTCAATCCCGGAAGCGTCGAGTTCGACCTGGTCGCGATCCCCAACCTCTACGATGCCCTCGCGTCGCTCGGCGACTGGCGGTTCGTACTCCTGCCCGCGATCGGGGGACTAGTGGTCGGGATCATCGTTGCACTCACGACGCCGGAGGTCCGGGGCCACGGCGTCCCGAAGGTTCTCGAGGCCATGCTGGTCCGCGGCGGGCAGATCGACCCGACTGTCGGCCTCTACAAGGCGCTGGCGTCGAGCATCGCCATCGCGAGCGGCGGCGCGCTCGGTCGAGAGGGGCCGATCGTCCAGATCGGGAGCGCGGCCGGGTCGTTTTTCGGTCGATACATGGACGCGAGACACACCCGGACGCTCGTCGCGGCGGGCGCCGCGGGCGGCATCGCGGGCACGTTCAACGCGCCGATCGCGGGGACGATGTTCGCGCTAGAAATCCTGCTGGCGGAGTACTACATCCGCCACGTCGTGGCGGTCGTGCTCAGCGCCGTGATGGCGACTGCCGTTGCACGGCCACTGCTGGCGTTCACCCCCAATCCCGGAGTCCGGGCGTTTCTCGTCCCCATCGACTACACGCTAGTGACGCCGGCGGTCGAACTGCCCCTGTTCGTCGTCCTCGGGTTACTCATGGCCGTCGCGGGCGCGGTCGTGGTCAGACTGCTGTACGGCGTCGAGAACCGCTTCGACGAACTGCCGGTCCCCGGCTACACCAAGCCCGCCCTGGGCGGCGCGCTGCTCGGCGGGTCCGTCCTCGCCGCCGCCACGGTGTTCGGCGTCTCGGGCCACCAGGCGGCGACGTGGCTGTTCGGCGTCGGGTACGAGACGATCCACCACAGCATCACCGGCGAATTGACGCTCGCGGTCCTGGTCGGCCTCGCGTTGCTGAAGGCACTGGGCTTCTCGCTGTCGGTGGGCAGCGGCAGTTCCGGCGGCGTGTTCTCCCCGACGCTGTACGTGGGGGCGATGATCGGCGGCGCGTTCGGCGTCGTGGCGCACGCGCTGGTCCCCGGCGTCGCGCCGAGCGGTGCCTACGCCCTCGTCGGCATGGCCGGCGTGTTCGCGGCCGCGGCTCGCGCCCCGCTGACGGCGACGTTGATCGTCTTCGAACTCACGGGCCAGTACACCATCATCCTCCCCCTGCTCGTGGTCACCGTCCTCGGCAGCGTCGTCGCCGACCGACTGCTTGACCGGGGGACAATCTACACCGAAAAGCTCCGGGAGAAGGGGATCACCGTGCAGGAACGACGCATCGGCAGTCTAGAGGATCTGACCGCGGCGGACGTCATGACGACGCCCGTCGACACCGTCACGACCGGCACCGATCTCCGGGAGGTGTTGGCTCTCTTCGGGGCAACCGGCCACCACGGCATCCCGATCGTCGACGAGGGGAATCGCCTCGCCGGGATCGTGGTCCAGTCGGACGTCCAGCGCGCGATCAACACGGCGTCCGGGACGTCGCCAACGGGCGAGTCAGGGTTGACGGCCGTCCTGGAACGGCCCGTCGAGGACGTCGGAACGGCCGACGTCGTCACGACGACGCCGACGGCGAACCTCCTGACCGTCGTCGACCGCATGGAAGGCGAGAACGTCGGACGGCTCCCGGTCGTCGACGGCGACGGCGTCGTCGTGGGCATCGTCACGCGCAGCGACGTCCTGGACGCCTACGACAACCTGCCCGACCGGTTCAGGCGGCGAGACGCAGATGCAACCGCTTAAATGCGGGCCGGCGTTACGACCGGTAATGAGCGATCTTCTCGTTCGGGCCGCCCGCGGGGAGCGTACCGAGCGGCCGCCCGTCTGGCTGATGCGGCAGGCGGGGCGGCACATCCCGGAGTACCGCGAGATACGGGCGGAGTACTCGTTCAAGGAGGCGATCACCACGCCCGACGTGGCCGAGCGCATCACCCTGTTGCCCTGGGAACTGTACCGGCCCGACGGGCTAGTGATGTTCTCGGACATCCTGACCGTGTTAGAGCCGCTGGGATTCGACTACCACGTCGAGTCCGGCGTCGGTCCGGTCGTCGACGAACCAGTCGAGACGCCCGCCGACGTCGATCGACCCCGCGGGGACGTCCGCGAGGAACTGGACTACGTGGGCGAACTCCTGCGTCGATTGCAGGCCGACGTGGGCGAGGAGACGTCGATCATCGGCTTCGGCGGCGGCCCCTTCACGCTGGCGTCGTACGCCGTGGCCGGCCAGCCTTCAAAGACCCACTATCCGATTCGTCGGTTCCGGGCCCAGCATCCCGAGGCGTTCCGCGAGTTGCTTGCGGCGTTCGCCGACGTCGTCGGCGAATACCTCCGGTACCAGGTCGAGGCCGGCGCGGACGTCGTCCAGTTGTTCGACACCTACGCCGGCGTGTTGACCCCCGAGGACTACCGAGAGTTCCTGCTGCCGCTGCACCGCGAAATTCTCGATCCGCTCGACGTCCCGACCATCGTGTTCGTCCGCCGGATGGGCGGGCGCTTAGACCAACTCGTCGAGACGGGCGCGGACGTCGTCGGCCTCGACTGGACGGTCGACATGGCCGACGCCCGCGAGCAGTTGGGCGACGTGCCCGTCCAGGGAAACCTCGATCCCTCCCACCTGTTCGGCAGCGAGCAGTTCGTCCGCGAGCGCACGCACGACGTCATCGAGAAGGCCGGTCCCAGCGGGCACGTGCTGAACCTCGGCCACGGCGTCGACAAGGACACGCCCGTCGAGAACGTCCGGACGTTCGTCGAGACGGCGAAGGAGATCCAACGGTGATCTGCCGGCGGTTCATACGGATTCTGGTCGCTCTGTGCCGGCGGTTCGTCGACCCGTTCGGGCACATCACCGGCAACCGAAGACGCGAATCCGTCTCACTCGGCGGCGAACCGTTCGGCGGTCCGTTTCGCTTCCCGAATACGCGAGGGGACGCCCATGCGCGCGGTGTAGTTGGTCAGCAGGTGGACGTCCTCGGGGAGCGACACCCGTTCTAAGGTCGCCCAGGAGTGGTCGTGGGCGGGAAAGCCGTCGGGGAGGCGCTGGACGTCGATCACCTCGGCGTAGTGGCCGACGATTTCCTCGAACTCCCGAACCGCGATCTCACCCAGTTTCTCCGGCGGTTCGGTCACCAGGTCGGGGTCGTGCATCCCGCCGAGGAAGCAGGTGAACACGCCGTCACGGTCGAACATGCTGGCGTTCCAGGAGACTCCCAGCGTCTCGAATGGCTCGTCGTGGCGAATCTGATAGCCCATTCCCTCGACGTCGGCGTCGCTTTCGAGGTAGACCATCGCCAGCGGATTGTAGCGCAACTCCCGCAGGGCGTCGACGTGGTCGCCGACGCCGTCGAGTAGTTCCGCGGCGACATCGGCCCGTGCGGTGACGACGACGGCGTCGACCCGGTAGGTCTCCCCGGGCGTCACGAGGTCGTAGCCGTCGCCAGCCTCGCGAACGGTCGTCACCGGCGTGTCGAGGCGAATCCGGTCGGCGTGGGTCGCGTACAGCGCTTCGGGCAACCGCTGGAGGCCGTCGTCGAACGAAACGGCGGGCGGGCGGTCGGACCCGTCCCGAAGTCGTTGCAGCGCGGTCGTCAGGAGGCTCCCGTGTTTCTCCTCGATCCGCAACAGCGGGGCCAGCGAGTACTCCACGGGCATCTCCGCGGGGTCGGAGCCGTAGATGCCGCCCAGCAGCGGCCCCACGAGGTTCGCGTAGGCCTCCCGGCCGAACTTGCGGGTGAACAGCGCCTCGACCGTCTCTTCGGGATCGGCGGCCGCAGTGAGCGGTTCGCCCAGCAGTCGGAGTTTCCCGCGCCAGGACAGCAGGTCGGTCCGGACGAACGCCGACAGCGAGAACGGAACCCGCCGGAGCGCTCCGTCGCGGTAGACGTACAGCGGCAGGTCCTCGGGAACCGCGAGGAGTTCGTCGGTCAGGTTCACCGCCTCGACGAGCGAGCGGACGGTGGGACTGAGACGCATTCGCTGGGGGCCGTACTCTAGCAGGTGGCCGTCCACTCGGTCCGAGCGGATGACCCCGCCCGGCTCCGAGTCGGTCTCGATGGTGACCGAATCGACGCCGGCCTCCGCCAGATAGTGGGTGAGCGCCAGGCCCGTGATGCCGCCGCCGACGATGCCGACCGTCATGACGTCTCAGGCTCCGGGATCGGGGACGCGCGGGGCGTTGAGACACATCGCGTTCGGGCTCTCCGCACACTCACACTGCCGGAGCTGGTAGTAACCGGGGTCGAAGCCGGCGGCGAACGGCTCCACCAGGTCGGCCAGCACTTCGCCGAAGCGGTCGTCGTCGTGTGGAATCGGCACCCGGTAAAAGTCCAGGCCCACCGCGGTGGCCTCCGCGGCGAGTTCGTCGTCGAGTTCCGACAGCGTCTCGCTCTGTTCGTGCATGAAGCTCACCGGTTCGACGACGACGCGCTCGGCGTCGAGGTCGGCAACGACGTCCTCGACGTTGGGTTCGGTCCAGGGGATGTCGCGGTTCTCGTGGTTCTGATAGCCCAGCGCGTAGCCGTCGACGCCAAGCATCGTCGCCACCGTCTCGCAGTACTCCTCGACGTACTCCTCGTAGCGGCTGCCTTCCTCCAGGTAGTGCTGTGGCGTGCCGTGGGCCGAGAACAGCAGCGTCGTGGTTTCGTCCCGAAGCGAGACGCCAGCGTCGGCGACGAAGCGCCGGACGTTGCCGACCCGGAGCGCGTTGTAGGTGGGGTGGCGGTGCCAGCCCGTGAGCTGGTGCGTTTCGACGTCCCAGTCGGCGTCGGCGACGGCGGCTTCGAGGTCCGCCAGCGACGAGACGGTCGTCGAGGGGCCACACAGCGGGTAGACGGGCAGTCCGACCAGGCGGTCGACGTCGTCGGCACCGGCCTGCTCGACGGCGTCGGCGACGAACGGCTCGACGAACTGATAGCCTGTGTACGTCTCGACGTCGTAGCCGCGCGCCGCTAGCGCCCGCTCGACGGCGTCGGCCTGGCTGCTGGCCTGTGCTTTCAGCGGCGAGCCGCCGATCTCCTCGTACTCCTCGACGAGCGCCGGCGCGCGGCGTTCGGCGAGTTGCCGGGACCGTTCGCGGGCCTCCGCCTCGGTCGTCTCGCCGTCTAGCGAGGCGTTGTCGAAGAAGATGCGTTCGAGGTAGTCGACGACGACGTCCCGGTCGGGCGTCGCCGGTTCGCCGAAGTTGAGCAACGCGACACCTGTGGTCATGTCTCCCCCTTTGGACGAGGTCGGGGAATAGTTGTCGTTCCCGCCGACGGGAGCCGAGCCGGTCGGTTCCTCGGTCATACTGGCCCGTATCGAACGGAGACACGAAAACGGCCGGGCGCGTTCCCGAAACCGGAGAACGGCGATCGAAACCGGGCGGCGACGTCGTCTGGCGCGACGCGCGGCCGGCGTCCGCACCGTCCGGCGACGATTACGGCACGCGGCCGAGTTCCCCGCGGCGTTCGCGGTGCATAAAAACGTGTGTTTTTGAGAAATTTCGGCTCGACAACGACTAAGAATCTTCGACTCGTAGCGTGGCGTACGATGGCGACGAACCAAACGCGGACGGTCGGCGGTGACACGATTCTCTATCGCGGTCGGAAGACGATCGTCCGCTCGCCGGTCGTCTCCGTCGCTTCGACGCCGACGCCGACCGTCATGCCGGGTTCGACGTCGCTGGCGTCGACGCCACGCAGAAGGCCGGTCAGCGTGACCGGGCCGAACGCCGCCAGCGCGGTCACGTAGGGGGCGTCCTCCTCGAACCGCGGCGTTGGAACCGAAATCTCGGTGAACGTGACCACCTCGCCGCCGTCGGGAAGCGGCGGCGTCGAGAGGTCGCGAGACCCGCAGTGCGGACAGACCCGCCGCGGGGGGAGCGAGCCGTGGCCGTTCTCGCACTCGACGTAGTAGCCCCCGTCGGCCTCGATGGCGTCGAGCAGATCGTCGTACTCGCCGTCGCGCGCGCGATCGCTCATGCGACCACCTCCAGAGCAAAGCTCTGGCGTACTCGCATTCGCTTGCCCGAGGCCCGCAGCGCCTCGTCGCTCATGCGACCACCTCCAGAACGTGTACGACGGCGCTCGCGACGGTGCCGCCGGCGTTGTGAGTCAGCGCGGTCGTGGCGTCGGGGTTCTCTTCGGCGTGGGGAAACTCGCCGGCGAGGTACTCCGCCATTGCGACGACCTGTGCGACGCCGGTCGCGCCGACGGGGTGGCCCTTGGCTTTCAGGCCGCCGGAGACGTTGACCGGCAGGTCGCCGTCGGCGTAGGTGTCGCCGTCGGCCGCGGCGGTGATGGCCTCGCCGTCGTCGTACAGCCCCAGGCCCTCCAGGGCCAGCACTTCGGCGATGGTGAAGCAATCGTGGACCTCCAGGGCGTCGACGTCGGCCGGTTCGACGCCGGCGTCGGCGTAGGCTTCTTCGGCGGCCGTCTCCGTCGCGGGCGAGCGTGCGAGGTGCTTGCGGTCCTGGAGGGCGAGTTTGTCGCCTCCCTGTCCCGTCCCGGTGATGGCCACCGGCGCGTCCAGTCCGTGTTCGGCGGCGTACTCGGGGCTGGTCACCACGAGCGCGCTCGCGCCGTCGGTGATGGGACAGGAGTCGTACAGACCGAGCGGATCGGCGATCATCGGCGCGTCAAGCGCGTCCGCGACGGTGATCTCTTTGTGCAACTGCGCGTACTCGTTGGCCATCGCGTGCTCGTGGTTCTTCACGGCGATTGCGGCCAGGTCCTCGTGGGTGCCGCCGAACTCCCGGAAGTACGCCCGCGCCATCAGTGCGTACGCGCCGGGGAAGGTCATGCCCGCCCGCACCTCGTAGAGGTCGTCGGCGGCGATGGCCAGCGCGTCGGTCGCACCCCCCGTTCCGATGTTTGTCATCCGCTCGGAACCGCCGACGAGGACGACGTCGACCTCGCCGTTGCGGACCGCCCTGACCGCCTCCCGGACGGCGGCCCCGCTGGACGCGCAGGCGGCCTCGTAGCGGGTCGCGGGGACGTCTAGCCCGACCGCCTCGGCCATCAGCGGTCCCTGGTGGCCCTGGTGTTCGGCCAGTTCGCCCATGAAGTTGCCGTAGAACAGCGCGTCGACGTCGTCGGGGTCGACGCCGGCGTCGTCGAGTGCGGCCAGTCCCGCCTCCGCGAACAGGTCCCGTCCGGTCCGCTCGGGATGCTCGCCGAAGTGGGTGAGGCCGACGCCCGATACGCGTGGGTCGGTCATCGGTCGTGCTAGGCCCAGACCGCATAAAGACCTGCCGCCGGTGGCCTGTGACGGCGTGCAGTCCAGTACCGGAACGCTGTCAATATCCGATACCAAAATCGCCGAAAACGGCGGTATGGCTACTGATACGGTCGTTCGTTACTATTTGCCGGTGGTTCACCATCCGTGTCGGTGAACCGCCGGAAAAGGATTACGAACGTCTGTATGACACCTCTCACGAACGGTTGAAATAGTACAACTCCGCTCTGCACGTTTAAGTCGGAGCGTGCAGTAGGCGGCGTCAACGGCTGA
>JBDGSB010000043.1:0-8562 GCA_042217765.1 Haloarculaceae archaeon
GAAGCGGACGCTCGGGACGGGCCTGCTCCGCGAGGACGCGGGCTTTCACACGCTCCAGTCGGTCGAGGCCGGATTCCGGCAGTTCGATCGCGCCGACCGCGAGGAGACCCGCCGCCTCGCGCTGCTCGCGCCGGCGCGGTACATGGCCGCCCACTTCCCCACCCGCCGCGAGAACGAACAGACCTACACCATCGCCGCCCGTCTGCACCGCGGCGAGAAGATTCACGAAGCGTGAGTTTCGCCACCGGATTCGGCCACACCTAAGGGGCGCGCTCGCCTGTGTTCACTCGATGGCATCGCCGCCACCGCACCCGTTCGGTTCGACCCCCGACGACGACCGGGCCGCCGTCCCCGTCGAGCGCCTGCTCGTCTGGCTCGTCGCCGTCGTCCTCGTCGTCGCCGTCGCCGGCACGTTCGTCGCCTACGGCGACCGCTGGCGACGCGACGATCCGAACGCTGACTTCGCGTTCGACTACGACGCCGCGACGGCGACGGTCACCGTCGAACACGTCGGCGGGATGCCGATCCGCGACACCGGAACGCGGTCGCTCGTTCTGACCTTCGTCGACGCCAGCACCGGTGCAACGGCGAACGTGACCTGGGCGAGCGACCGCGCCGGCGACGACACCGACCGCGGCACCGGCTACCCCGTCACGGAGGGCGACCGCATCACCGTCGACGACCCCACCGTCGACGCCGACGGCGACGGCAACTACCTCGACGCCGACGCGTCCGTCGGCTTCCACTTCGACTCCGGCGACGAAGTGCGCGTCGTCTGGACCGGCAGCCTGCACGACGCACGCGTCGAGTCGGTGACGCTCGACCGCTTCTCGATTCCATAGGGACGTTCTTCGTAACGGAACTCACGCGGAACGTCGCGATAGCGACCACGGAGACGACGGCGAACGAGCGACGCGAGTTCGCCGTCCTGCGGCCAAACGGGGAGCGAGCGGCGAAGCCGCGAGCGAGCAGTTCGCAATTCTTAAACCCGCGCCGGCGAATTGCCGGATATGGCTGGCACTATCGAAGTACTCGTCCCCGGCGGCCAGGCCAATCCCGGCCCGCCGCTCGGTCCGGAACTCGGGCCGACACCGGTGGACGTACAGGCAGTCGTCCAGGAGATCAACGACCAGACCGCCGCCTTCGACGGCACGGAAGTCCCCGTCACCGTCACCTACGAGGACGACGGCAGTTTCGAGATCGAGGTCGGCGTCCCCCCGACGGCCGAACTCATCAAGGACGAGGCCGGCTTCGAGACCGGGTCCGGCGAACCCCAGGAGGAATTCGTCGCCGACCTGACCGTCGAACAGGTCAAACAGATCGCCTCCCAGAAGCAGTCCGACCTGCTGTCCTACGACCTCAAGAACGCCGCGAAGGAAGTCGTCGGCACCTGCACCTCGCTGGGCGTCACCATCGAGGGCGAGAATCCCCGCGAGTTCAAAGCGAGGATCGACGCCGGCGAGTACGACGAGGTCTTTGCGGACGAAGCGGCTGCGTAGTCCGGAACGGCTCGAAAACCGACCGGAGGGAGTTTTTCGGTGTCTTTGCGGACGAAGCGGCTGCGTAGTCCGGAACGGCTCGAAACCAACGGCGGAGTTCGACGGGTTTAAGTTCGCCATTCTACTCGAATCAATCGAGACAGGCATCGCCTGTTTCACTGACCCGTAGGAGCCAATGGCGTACTACGGAGGTGAACAATGGCAGATCAGGAAATCGTGAACGCAGTCTCTCGCGCACTCGAGGACGCACCCGAGCGGAACTTCCGCGAAACGGTGGACCTCGCGATCAATTTGCGCGACCTCGACCTCAACGACCCGTCGAATCGTGTCGACGACGAGGTCGTCCTGCCGGAAGGGACCGGCCAGGAGACCAGAATCGTCGTATTCGCGGAGGGCGAAACCGCTCTGCGCGCGGAGGACGTCGCCGACGACGTGCTCGGCATGGACGAAATCTCGGAGTTGGACGACGACGAGGCGAAGGACCTCGCCGACGACACCGACTTCTTCATCGCCGAGACGGACCTCATGCAGTCCATCGCGGGCCAACTCGGGACCGTACTAGGTCCCCGCGGCAAGATGCCGACGCCGCTCGATCCCGACGACGACGTCGTCGAAGTCGTCAACCGGATGAAAAACACCGTGCAGGTTCGCTCCGGCGACCGGCGCACGTTCCACACGCGCGTCGGTGCCGAGGACATGTCCGCCGAGGAAATCGCCGACAACATCGACGTCATCATCCGTCGCCTGCACGCCGACCTCGAGAAGGGGCCGCTCAACATCGACTCCGTCTACGTGAAGACGACGATGGGCCCGTCCGTGGAGGTGGCCTGAGATGAGCGTCGAACACAAGACCGAGACGATCCCCGAGTGGAAGCAGGCGGAAGTCGACGACATCGTCGCGTTCGTCGAGTCGTACGACAGCGTCGGCGTCGTCAACATCGCCGGCATTCCGTCCCGGCAACTGCAGGACATGCGCCGGGATCTGTACGGCACGGCCGAACTCCGCGTGTCCCGCAACACGCTGTTGATCCGCGCGCTCGACGAGGTCGACGAGGGGCTCGAAGACCTCGACGACTACGTCACCGGCCAGGTCGGCCTCATCGGCACGGACGACAACCCATTCGGGCTGTACAAACAGCTCGAAGCGTCGAAGACCCCGGCCCCGATCAACGCCGGCGAGGTCGCGCCCAACGACATCGTCATTCCCGAGGGCGACACCGGCATCGATCCCGGTCCGTTCGTCGGGGAACTCCAGACCGTCGGCGCGAACGCGCGCATCCAGGACGGGTCCATCCAGGTGTTAGAGGACTCGACCGTGCTGGAAGCGGGCGGGGAGGTCTCCGACGACCTGGCGAACGTCCTGAGCGAACTCGGCATCGAGCCAAAAGAGGTCGGCCTCGACCTCCGGGCCGTGTTCGCCGACGGCATCCTGTTCGAACCCGACGAACTCGAACTGGACGTCGAGGAGTACCGGACGGACGTCGAGGCCGCGACCGCGCGTGCCCGGAACCTCTCGATCAACGCCGTCTATCCGACCGATCGGACGGCGTCGAGCCTGCTGGCGAAAGCGCGCGGCGAGGCCAAGAGTCTCGCCCTGCAGGGTGCCATCGAGAGCCCCGACGCGATGGGTGACCTCGTCAGCAAGGCCGACGGCCAGGTCCGCGCGCTCGCCGCGCAGATCGACGACGAGGAGGCACTGCCCGAGGAACTGCGTGACGTCGAGGTTTCGACGTCCGACACCGAGGAATCGACCGACGAAGACGACACCGAGGACACCGCCGAGGAGGCGTCCGCCGACGAGGAAGCCGACACCGAAGACGACGAAGACGACGGCGACGCGGGCGACGCGCTCGGCGCGATGTTCTAACGACACCCCACTCACAGAACCATGGAATACGTTTACGCTGCACTCATCCTGAACGAGACCGGCGAAGAGATCAACGAAGACAACATCACCGGCGTGCTCGAAGCCGCCGGAGCCGACGTGGAGGAGTCCCGCGTCAAGGCCCTCATCGCGGCCCTCGAAGACGTCGACATCGACGAGGCCGTCGAGGAGGCCGCCGCGGTGCCCGCCGCGACCGGTGGCGCTGCCGCCGGCGGGTCCGAGGCCGAGGACGAAGCGGCCGACGAGGAGACCGACGAGGAGGCCGACGAGGAGGAAGCCGAAGCGGACGGCGACGACGATGACGACGACGAGGCCTCCGGCGAGGGCCTCGGCGAACTGTTCGGCTGATACGAATTCGTGTCTCTGGCTCCCGGCGGGTCGCCGGCACGGGTCGGCGAACTGCCGGGGAAGAGCGACCCGAATCCGTCTGAATCAGCCCGCGACTTTCCTCGCGGTTTTCGCATTGCGTAGCGGCGAGTTCGCCTCGCTTCGGTCCCGTCGACGACGCCGTCACGCGTCGCTTCGGTCCCGTCGACGACGTCGGCCATCGGCCGAACGTTCAAGTATCAGTCCGGGTCCACTCCGGGAAGATGGAGGTCGGTGTCCGGGCGCTGGTGCGACCGTCGCTGTCGGTACTGCTCGTGAGCTTCGTCGCCGGCGGCATCCTCCTGGGGACGATCAGCGGCCTGACGCCCGGTCTGCACGCGAACACGTTCGCCGCGCTCGCGGTCGGGGTCGCGCCGGCGATTCCCGGACCGACGGCGGGGGTCGCGCTCGCGATCCTGGCGGCGGGGACGGTACACACCTTCCTGGACGTGGTGCCGGCGCTGGCGTTCGGGGTGCCGGACGCAGCGATGGCCCCGACCGCACTGCCGGGACACCGTCTCGTGATCGCCGGTCGCGGTCGGGAAGGGCTGCGACTCTCGGCGCTGGGGAGCGGACTGGCGGTGGCGTTCGCGGTGCCGCTTTCGGTGCCGGTCACGGCGCTCATGCGGCGGATCGTGCCGGTCGCGTACGCGCACCTTCCGATCGTTCTCGGGGGGGTCGCGGCGATGCTGGTGCTGACGGAATCTTCCCGGCGCGCCGCGGTCGGAGCGGCGCTGGCGGTCGCGGCCAGCGGCGGCCTCGGCGTCGTCGCGCTCGACCTCTCGGTATCGGGTCTCCTCGGGAACGGGACCGTCCTTACGCCGCTGTTTTCGGGATTGTTCGGAGCGCCGGTGTTGCTCGACGCGCTGGACGGCGGCGGCGTCCCCGGCCAGTCCGGAACGGCGGTGACGACGTCTCGGCGTACCGTCGTCGAACTCGCGCTGATCGGTACCTGCGCCGGGGCCGTCGTGAGCTACCTGCCCGGCGTCTCTAGCGCCGTCGCAGCGACGGCGGCCCTGCTGGGGACGCGCGGTGGCGGGCCGCGGCAGTTTCTCGTGACCACGAGCGCGGTCAACACGGCGACGGCCGTCTTCGCGCTGTTCTCGCTCGTGGCGCTGAACGCGCCGCACACGGGCGTGACGGTCGCGCTGGGCGCGCTTTCGCCGCGACCGCCGCTGTCGTGGCTCGTCGCGACCGTCGTCGTCGCCGCCACGGTGGGCTTCCTGGCGGTGCCGGTAGCCGGCGACCGCTACTTGCGGATGGCCGGGGCCGTCGACTACGGCAGGGTCTCGCTGGGGTTGCTGGGGTTGCTGGTCGTGTTGTCCGGGGTCGTCGCCGGTCCCGTCGGCGTCGGCCTCTTCGCGGCCGCGACGGTCGTCGGGTCGATTCCGCCGCTGTTCGGCGCGCGCCGGTCCGCGCTGATGGGGGTGTTGCTAGTCCCGCTGGCGCTCTAGGCTGGTGTCGCCGACGCTCTAGAGGTAGTCCCGGTGGCGGAAGAACGCGGTCATCAACAGCGCCACCACGCCCATGCCGAGCATGACCGCGGGGTAGCCGTACCGCCAGGTGAGTTCCGGCATGTTGTAGGGGCCGCCGGCGAAGTTCATCCCGTAGACGCCGACGACGAACGTCAGCGGGATGAAGATGGTCGCCACGACGGTCAGGACCTTCATGATCTCGTTGGTGGACTGGCTGAGGGCGTTGAGGTAGATATCGCGCGCGCCGCTGACGAGGTCGCGGTAGGTCTCGGTCAGGTCCACTAGTTGGACGAGGTGGTCGTAGACGTCGCGGTAGTACTTCTCGGTCTCCTCGCGGACCTGGTTCGGATCGCCCCGCGAGAGGACGCCGACGGCCTCCCGGGCCGGCCAGAGCACCTTGCGAAACGATAGCAGTTCCCGGCGGACGCCGTTGATGTCCTCCAGGGTTTCGATGTCGGTCGAGACGACGACTTCGTCCTCGATAACCTCGATGTCGTCTTCGAGGCGGTCGAGGACGTCGAAGTAGCCGTCGACGATCACGTCGAGGACGCGGTAGGCCGTGAAGTCGGGACCGCGCTGGAGCAGGCGTTCGTCGCCACGTTCGACCGCCGTCACGACGTGGTCGACCGGGTCGGCCTGTCCGTAACACAGGGTAACGAGCCAGTCGTCGCCGACGAAGATTCCGACGGGTGTCGTCCGAATTTCCTCCTCGAACGTCGTCTCGCCCCGGGCCAGCGTCGCCGTCTTGAGAAGGACGAACGTGTGGCCGGCGAACTCCTCGGTCTTCGCGCGGACGTCGTGGCAGACGTCCTCGACGGACAGCGCGTGAACGTCGAAAACCTCGCTGATGTGCTCGACCTCCGCGTCGGTCGCGTCGGTGACGTGGACCCAGGTGGTCCCGTCGGCCCGTTTTGCGGCGTCGAGGTCGTCGTAGGCCGTCACTTCGTCGGCGTCGTAGACCAGCGTCGAGATCACGGCTCGCCCCCCAGTGAGGTTCCGATGGCGGCGACGGTCGTCCCGATCATCACGAAGCTCACGGAGAACGCTCGTCCGGGATACGACGTGCCGACGCCGACGGCGTAGCCGACGACTCCGACCGCGAGCAGCGCGAGTCCCCCGGCCAGAATGCGGTTCATGTCGGCTACTCGACGGGCGAACCCAAAAACGTTCGCGGGTCGAGCCGCTCCGATCGCCGTCGGTGCGAACATGTTCGGGGTTGAGTTTTCGGGGGGCGAGAGCGGAGGGAGACGTATGAGCACCAGTGGCGAGTCGACGCAGACGAACGAGGAACGAACGACGGTGACGGTGAAGTGTACGGGTCACGTCCGCGAGGAGGTCGGGACGCCGCGACTGGAGTACGCCTTCGACGGGACCACCCTCAGGGACTTCCTGGACGCGTTCTTCGCCGAGTACGACGTCGCGGACATGCTGATCGCGGAGACGGAAGCGGAGGCCACGACCGACGGGTGGGCCCGCGCAGTCGGCGAACTGCCGGGCGACTGGCAGAAGAATCCCGAGGGCGAGCAGACGCGTGCCTACGCTCGCGTGACGGTCAACGGGCAGTTCAACGAGACGCTGGACGGCCTGGACACGGTCTTGCAGGACGGCGACCGCGTGGCGCTGATGTACCCGTTCATGTTCTGCTGTTAGTGCTTCGGGAGGCTGACGTCGTCCGGGACGAGCGAAAATCCAAGCGTCCGGAAATCGCTGTCGAAGGCGAAGACGTAGTCCGCGTCGACTTCGTCGGCGAGTACCCCGGTCGCATGATCGACGAACGAGATTTGTTGGTCGTCGAACCGACCGAATTGGCTACAAACGGCCTCGAATTGGGCTTCGTTCGGATGGAGCACAGTCACGGCCGGCGACTCCCGAATGCGCTGTAACGTGTCCATGGCCTTCTCGTGGTTCTTCTTTCGCAAGAGTAGCGTCGTCAATTCGCCGAGGACGTATCCCGTCGTGTATATCGTGCGAAATCGGAGGTCACCATCCCGAATCGCATCCATTACTGCACGAGCGCGGCTGTGGCGAGGTGCGTTCTCCACGAAGTGTGCGAAAAACGCGCCAGTATCGACGAACAGCGGTGTCGTTCCTGACCCACTCATTTCTCGATCTCGTCGTAGAGAACATCGTCGATTTCGTCTTCAGCAACGGGTTCGTCTACCGAGAACGTCGGGGCAGCGAAGAGAGGGTCCTTGGACGTACCCTCCGTGGGGACACTCGTCGGGTCTCTCCTGTCCCACCAGACGACCGTCCGGCTACCGAGTGAAACCTTCTCCAGGAGCCCGTCGTCAGCTAATCGGCTTAATCGCCGGTACGCCGTTGACCGATCGATACCGAATCGGTCGGCCACTTCCTGTGCGGTGTGAAAGGGTCGTCCGTCGGCGAAGTAGCACATAATCTCATCGTTGCGAAGATCGGACTCGAACTGCCCGCTGTCGTCCCGTTCAGTGTTCCCGGCCATGCGCGATCTGGTAGTACCCCACTGTAGATCCTTTACACTAATAGATGTGCCGATGCGCCCAGTACGGCGAACTACGTAGTGTTGGCGTAGTGTTAGTGGGGCGCTCGGTCACTCGAAGCGGTAGGTCGGCCCCTCGTCGGTGTCCTGGACTTCGACGCCGAGGGCCTGGAGTTCGTCGCGGAGGTCGTCGGCCCGGTCGTAGTTGCCGGCCTCGCGTTCGGTCTCCCGGACGTCGAGCAGGAGTTCAACGAGGTCACCCGCCAGCGAGACGTCGCCGTCGGCGTCCTCGTCGCCGAAGACGTAGCCGAGGACATCGCCGCCGAGTTCCTCGAACGTCTCGACGGCGCGTCGCAGTCCCCGGTAGTCGTAGCGGTCGCGTTCGTCGACGTGCCTGTGGATCGCCCGGGTCATCTCCAACAGTGCGGTCTGTGCGCCGCGTGTGTCGAAGTCGTCGTCGAGCGCGGCGGCGAAGGACTCGCGGGCGTCGGCGACCGCCGTCCGGAGGGCGTCGTCGGTCACTTTCGCGTAGGCGTCGGGGCTGTCGCAGGCCTCGACGGCACGCTCGTAGCCGCGTTGCAGGCGGTCCCACCGCTCGCGCGCTTCCGCGACTGTCTCCTCGCCGAAGACGGCGCGGTTGCTGTAGGCCGTCTGCAGGAGGAAGGTTCGGACGACGTTCGGGCCGTACTCGGCGACGGCGTCTTCGACGGTGAAGAAGTTGCCCAGCGAGGAGGACATCTTCTCGTCGTCGGTCTCGAGCAGGCGGACGTGCAGCCAGTATTTGGCGAACTGCTGGCCGGTGGCCGCCTCGCTCTGGGCGATTTCGTTCTCGTGGTGGGGGAACACGAGGTCCTGGCCGCCGACGTGGACGTCGATGGA
>JBDGSB010000003.1:0-8475 GCA_042217765.1 Haloarculaceae archaeon
GTCCTGCCAGTCCCACGGTTCGACGAGGACGACGTCGTCCTCGCGGATCCAGATTCGTTTCTGCATCTTGCCCGGGATGCGCGCTGTGCGTTCGACGCCGTCCATGCACCGGACGGTGACGCGGTTCGCGCCGAGCATGTTCGTCACGATAGCGAATACTTCGTCGTCGTCCGGCATGCGGAGGTTCTTGCGGCCCTCGTTGTCGCTCATGTGTGACAGTTCGGCGGCGAGACGGTTTTAAGTTTTGCAATGTGTCGTCGGCGGACGACGGCGGTTCCGCTCCCGACGGGACGGAAAAATCAAGTGGCTGGTCTCCGTTGCCAGCGCCATGACGGCGACGCTCCCGGACGAGGCCGGTGCCTGGGCCAACGACTGGCGTGACCGGCTCAACGACAACGACGCGTTCGCAGACGCCGCCGCCGACCTGGACGCACGGTTTCTCTGTGAGATTCGGCCCGACGACGCCTACGACGGCGACCCCGTGGCGTTTGTCATCGAACTGGCGAACGGCACCGTCCCCGATGCCGGCGGCGTCGACGGCGACGCCGACTACGATTTCGCGCTCCGTGGCCCCTACACCGCCTGGAAGGACATGTTAAACGACGACATCGACGTGGCGTCGGCCGTCCTCGGCGGCACCTTCGACGTCGAAGGCAGCATGGTGACGCTGATGCGCTACCAGGAGGCCTTCGGCGAGATGATCGGCGACGCCCAGCGGATCGACACCGACTTCGCGTACTAGCGCTGGTCCTCGCCGCGGTCGGACGCCCGGTGTTCGCTGATGACCTGCTCGACCATCTCGGCTTTGCGCTGGCGTTCGCGCTCGGCGGCCCGTTGCTCCCAGTCGTCGATGGCGGCCTCGACTTCGGACTCGCGGGCGACTGCGAGTTCGTCGACGACCTGGACCGTCACCGTGTCGGCGGGCGCGACCGGAATCTCGTGTTCGAAGAGGATTTCGTCGGCGACGTCCGAGAGGCCGCCGTTGCGCAACACGAGTCTGGGGTTCACGTCGGCCAGTTTCCGGGCGGTGCTCTCGCCCGCGCCACTTGCGTCCCGGAACATGACCACGTCGTCCTCGACGAGGCCGAACCGCTCGTCGGCGTCCTCGATGGCCGGCGTCGAGAACTGCGAGACCACCTTGACCGGGACCAGCCCCGCCTGCTTCTCCGAGACGTCCGCGAAGTTGGAGTGATCGAGCTTCCACAGCGCCTTCAGTCGCGTCAGTTTGCGTTCGAGTTCCCGGCGCTGTTGCCGTTCGTCGTCGCGTTCGCGCTCGAGGCGGTCGTTTTCCCGCTGGAGGCGGGTCACCTCCTTGCGCTCGCGCGCGTCGCGGCGCTCCTCGCGACGGGCCGCCGACAGTTCCCCTTCGAGGTCCGCTATCTCCTCGTCCTTTCGCTCGATGGTCCCCTGCAGGTCCTCGACGTGATCCTGGAGGCGTTCGACCTGCCGTTCGAGCCGGCGGATGCGCTTTTGCTCTTCGGAGGGTTCGGGCTGGACGTGTTCGTCGTCGTCGCCGTCGTCGCCGTCGTCGTCGGTCAGGTCCGCAAGCACCGACTCGACGGACTCCTCGCCGGCGACGACCCGCGCGACGACGGTGCCGGTGTCGAGTCGCGGCGGCACCTGTTCGGCGACGCGCTCGAACTGGTCGGCGTGGTCGTCGAAGGCGAACAGCGCGGCCGCCAGCGCGTCCCGCTGGTGGTCGTCGTCGTACGCGCGCTCGCGCGTCCGGTGTTTCTTCTCGTCGACGAGGAGGTCCCGCTCGGGCGTCCACCCGGCGGCGTCGAAGCTCCGGCGCATCTTCTCGACGGTCTCGGGCATCGGCGTCACGTCCGCCGCGACGACGATAGGGCGGCCGCGTTCGACGATCCACTCGATGACGTCGGCGGTGTCGGCGGTGCGCGTGCTCGTGACGTCGAGCACCTCGCCGTCGAGGCCGACCAGCGCGACGGCCGTGGTGGTGCCGGGATCGACCCCGACGACGACGTGGTCGTGGCGCTTCGCCAGCGGCTGGAACTCGATGCCGTCGCGGCGCTGACGTTCGATCTCCACCCGGACGTCACCCGACCGCTCGGCACCGACGGGAATCTCCTCGGGCGACGCCTGGACCTCGAAGACGGCGTTTGCGAATCCACCGTACTTCTCGGTCGCGTCCCGCTCGTAGGAGAGGTCGGCCGCGTCGAGGTCCCGCTCGATTTCGCGGGCGCGCTTTTTGACGTTGCCGTGGATGCGACGCGTGTACCGGTCCTCGCTCCACCCGCCGCTGCCGGTCGAGCGGCCGCGGGCGACCTTCACCTCGGTGACGTCGGTGAACGCGGTCACCTCCGTGCCGACGTTGGCCGCGGCCAATCGCGCGGCGGCCTCGGCCTCCTGCATGGGCTTTTTGCCGTAGGGGACGCCGTGGCGGCTGGCCACCCGCGAGAGGGGTTCGGGCCGCGGTCCACCCGTTACCTGTACCAGTTTCGTCGTCGCCGGAAGCTCCCGGAGCAGGCGCACCAGCGCGTCCTTGTCCGCGGCGAGTTCGTAGACGTTGTCCGTCGCCACGATGGCCGGTTCCGTCCCGTCGACGCGACGGCGGAGCTTCCGGTAGGTGACGACGTCGCGTTCGAGACCGTCCTTCGAGAGTGCCACCAGCGCGTACGACGGGGCGTCGCCGCGGACGTCCCCGCTTTGGACGTCCACGCCGTACACCACTGCGTCGAGTGCCGACGTACGGGCGTTCACGCCCGGCCGTAGGGCGGTGGTGGACATAAATGCACGGCGCGGGTATATCCGGCCGGCGTCGACGTCGGGCGCTCGCACGGCGACCGAACGAGGTGGATGTCGGACGTCCTGTAGATTACAACAATCCGTGGCTTTCGAGGTGGCCGCGAGCGACTACTCGCGGGTCCATCTCGCCGACTTTCATCTGCCGGACGAGCTTTCGCATGTCGCTCGCGTCTCGCAGCGTCGGGCCGACCTCGTTCAGCGTCTCGGCGATCTCCGGGTGCGCGTCGGCGGTTCGCCCGTTGATGAGTGGCGCGGGGTTGTAGATGGGGAAGAAGTTGTCCGCGTCTTCCAGGACGGCCAGGTCGTGGACGTCGATCCACGCGTCGACGGACAGCCCCTGGATGAGGTCGACCTCGGTGGTGGTGATGGTCTCGTAGCGTTCCTCCGTGTTCTCGATGGTCAGCGTGTTGTCCATGACGGCGTCCCGGAGTTGGTCGGGCACCTCGTAGTATTCGAGGAAGCCACGCCAGCCGTCGTCGCGGTCCCGGAAGTCGCTCTCGACGGCGACGGCCAGGTCACCGTTGCCGTCGGTGACGTACTCGCCCAGTTCGGGCAGCGATTCGACGCCGGTCTCGTCGCACCACACCCGCGGTGCCGAGAGCACGTAGGAGTTGTTGTAGTGACAGCGCTCGGCGAGCGCGAGGTCGTACCGGGACTCGATGCCGTCCCTGGCGAGTCGGTACAGTTCCTCGGGGTCCATGATGCGCGAGTCGTCGCCGAGAAACGTCTGGTTGATGGTGCCCGTGTACGCCCAGTACAGGTCGACGTCGCCGCTCTCGACGGCGTCGAAGTTCGCCTGTGTTTTCCCGAGTTGGAGGTCGTCGACCGGCGCGAGGTCGGTCGTCTCTTCGAGCAGTTCGTAGGCCATGTATCCCAGCAGCACGTTCGAGGCGAACAGTTTCGAACCGATGACGACCGTGTCGCCCTCCGTGTCGGCGACGCTGGTTCGGGTCGCGTCGCTGGTCGCCACCGTCCCGACGCCAGCCTGGAGGGCCTCGGCGTCGAGGTCGAACGCCGACAGTTCCTCCCGGAGGAACGTGACCTGTCCCGAGAGCTTCTTGATGGAGTGGACGACCGACGAGAACTGTTCCTGGTGGTTGCCCATGGCTTCGACGACGCTGTCTGTCTCCTCGGCGGTGGTCTCGGATAGTTCCGCGACCTCGTCGGCCATCTGTGCGACCTCCTGGGCGGTTTCGGCCTGTTCGTTGGTCGCGTGTTTGATCTCCTGGACGCCCGCGTTGGTGTCCATCGCCCGCTCGGCGATGCCGTTCAGCGCCTCCAGGGCCTCCTCGACGGTGTCGCTACCCGTCGAGACCGAATCCTCGACTTCCTCCATGCCGTCGGCGGTCTCCTCGGTCTGTTCGCGGATGTCGTCGATGAGCGACTCGATCTCCTCGGCGGCCTCTTTGGTCTCCTCGGCGAGCGATTTGACCTCGTTGGCGACGACGGCGAAGCCTTCGCCCTCCTCGCCTGCCCGTGCGGCCTCGATGTTGGCGTTCAACGCCAGGATGTTCGTCTGCTCGGCGATGTCGGTGATGAAGTCGATGATCTCGCCGATCTCCGCCATGTAGTCGGTCAGTTCCTCGACCGACGACAGGGCGTGCTGGGTCTGGACCTGTATCTCGTCGAGTTCGTCGATGGCCTGCTCGGCGGCTTCCTGGCCCTCCTCGCCGTGGTCGGCGGTCTCCTCGGCCATGTTGGCGACGTTCTCGGCGGTCGATGTGATCTCCTCGATGGTCGCACTGAGGGTCGACATCTCCCCGGAGACGTCGGTGATCTTCGCTTCCTGCTGGCTGGTCGCGGAGTTGATCTTCGCCGTCGACTCGTTGACTCGCTCGGTCTCTTTGCGGACGTCCTCGGCGACGCTGGTCGCCTCGCTGCTGGCCTCGTCGACTTCCTCGGCGAACTCCTGGGCCGTCGAGAGCGTCCCGGCCAGTTCGGCCAGCATCCGGTTGTAGCTGTCGGCGACCTCCCGGACGGTCGGATCGTCCGCCTGGACGTCGAGTTGTGTGGTGAGGTTGCCGTCGGCGGCGGTCTGCATCGCGTCGCTGACCTGCGTCGCCGTCCGTCGGAGATCCTCGGCCTGCTGTTCGGCGTCGGACTTTTCCGCCTGCAGCGTTTCGACCTCCGCTTCGAGTTCCTCGATGCGCTGTTGGAGTTCTTCGGTCGGTTCGTCGCCCGTTTCGGTCGGTTCGTCGCCGACGGTCGTCCCGCCGTCGGTCGCCGCTCGCCCGCCCCCGTCCGGCTCCACGTCCGGTCCCGCGTCGGCGGCTTCGACGGCCGCCGTCGCGACGAACAGGCCACCACCCGACAGAACGCCGATCGCGCCCGCTATCGACGGACGGAAACCGAACACCAGTCCTGCGAGTGCCACCATCCCGGTCGTCAGTGCGGTCACAGCGAGTCGGTATCGCCGCGTGCCCCGGTATCGTGCTGTGAACTCCCTCATAGTCGTACCCGTGGACTCTGTTGTACTCCCCGACCCATAATTTCATCTCCTAGTTATCGATAACGATAATCGATTGC
This sequence comes from Haloarculaceae archaeon, assembly GCA_042217765.1. Lineage (GTDB taxonomy): Archaea > Halobacteriota > Halobacteria > Halobacteriales > Haloarculaceae > JARUKX01. Next base: position 5,293 of record JBDGSB010000003.1, read on the forward strand.
GGGCGAAATCATCCGACCGGCGACCGTCACTCCTCCGGGAACGGCACCTCGACCTGGTCGCCGTCGTCGGGGACGAACGCGTCGCCGTCGAATGCCGCGATTGCGTCCCGTTCCAGCGGGCCTACGTCGGTGGCGTAGCGCGTCGACACGTGGGTGAGCGCGAGTCGTTTCGCGCCAGCGCGTGCAGCGATGCGCGCGGCCTGGGCGGCCGTCGAGTGGGCCGTCTGCTTCGCCCGGTCGGTCCGATCCTCGGCGAAGGTGGCGTCGTGGACCAGCAGGTCTGCGTTCTCTGCGGCCGTCACGACGCTGTCGGCCGGGAGCGTATCGCCGGTGTAGACGAGCTTTCGTCCGGGGCGGGGCGGACCGACGACCTGCTCCGGCTGGATCACCCGGCCGTCGTCGAGTTCGACCGGCTCGCCCGCGTGGAGCTTCGCGTACTTCGGTCCGGGCGGGATTCCGAGTTCGTCCTCGGCCGTCTCGCGGTCGAAGCGGCCCTTGCGGTCGTCCTCGACGAGCGCGTAGCCGACCGACCGCGTCCGGTGGTGGGTCTCGAACGTCCGCACCTCGTAGTCCTCCCGCCGGACGGCGACTTCGTCCGCCCCCACCTCGTGGACGCGGACGGGAAACGACGGGGCGTGGCCGGTCACCGACACCAGGTCTTCGACGTCGCTCCGGGTGCCCGTCGGCGTGTGAATCGCGACCGGTCGCTCCCGGTCGTTGAAGTCCCAGGTCTGGAGCAGTCCCGGCAGTCCCAGCACGTGATCGCCGTGCAGGTGCGTCAGGAAGACCTGCTCGACCGCGAAGCCGGTTCCGAACCGCATCATCTGTCGCTGTGTACCCTCGCCGCAGTCGAACAGCAACCGGTCACCCTCGCGGTTGACCGCCAGCGCGCTCGTGTTGCGCCGGGTCGTCGGCACGGCCCCGCTGGTCCCGAGGAACGTCACCCGCATGACTGGTCGGTCGACCGCGGAGGGATAAACGCGCTTCGAAACGCCGGGACGAGACGACGAGACTGGCCGGTGCCGAACGTTTTTAGGTAACGGGTGGCATACTCCGCGTCATGAAGTTCGTCATCGTCGGCTTCGGACGCGTTGGACGGCGGACGGCACGCACGCTCCAGACCGAAGGTCACCAGTTGACTATCGTCGAGACCGATCCGGAGAGCGCCGACCGCGCTCGCAAGGAGGGATTCGCGGTCGTCGAGGGCGACGGCTCCCAGGAGTCGGTCTTGCTCGAAGCGGGAATCGACGACGTCGACGCCATCGGAGCGCTGTCCGGCGACCTCAACACGAACTTCGCGGCGTGCATGGTCGGCAAACACTACGATTGTCGTACCGTCCTCCGAATCGACGAGGACTACCGCGAGGAGATTTACGAGAAGTACGCCGAGGACGTCGACGAAATCATCTACCCCGAACAGGTCGGTGCCGCCGCGGCCAAGACGGCGATGCTCGGGGGAGACTTCAGCGTGCTGGCGGACCTGACCGAACAGCTCTCGGTCGCGAGCGTCCGCATCCCCGAGGGGTCGCCCATCGTCGGCAAGCGCGTCGTCGAGGTCGAACTGCCCGGCGACGCACGCATCTACGCACACGGTCACGGCCACGAGTCGATGACGATTCCGCTCCCGCGGACGACCATCGAAGCCGGGGACAGCCTCGCCGTCACGGCTGCACCCGACGCCGTGGCGGCGATTCGTGCCCAACTCCGCGGCGAGGAAACGCCTGCCTGACGACGGTCCGAACGAAAGAGGACACCGGGCGCGCCGTGGGAGGATGGGATGAGGCCGTTTACGGTGCGCGCCCACATCGACGCTGGTGACCGCCGGTGTTAAAACTCCGTCAGACGATCGTCGCACGACGGCGACGGCCTCGTGACGACGCGGCCGCTACGTCGACAGTACGGCTGGAAATGGGGGATAGGGTGGGGTGGAAATGGGGGGTGGGGGGTGAGGGGTGGGGGGTGGGAACGGGGGTGGGTAACGTGGCGCGAATCGAACGCAGTCCGATTCGATGGCCACAGTGGCAAGACGGCGCCGGGACGACATGCAGTCCGAACGCCGCATTCGACCGTTGTTCCGGCAAGAATAAAAACAGTATGCCTAACTCGTTTGGCTACAGGAGTTGTTCGAGCTGGTGACGACGCCGGTGGAGGTCGACGGCCGGCGCTAACACGGGGTCCTCGGCGAGTCGGTCGAGCACCAGGAGCGGATCGGTTCCGGCCCGCTCGACGCGACCCAGGAGGTCGCTCACCTCCGAGCGGTACAGCGCCAGCGACGACAGCAGGCCGACGACCAGCGCCATCGGGACCGCGGCGTCCGGCGACGACGGGAAGGCGTCGCTGATCGTCTGCAGATCCGGCTCGTCGGTCGGCGGATCCGTGACCGGATGTAACGCGAGACACGACGAACACAGTGCCACACCCGCCTCGCCACCCGGGAGGTCGGCCCGCAGATCGTCGGGAACGGCGAAGGAGACGGTCGCGCTCCCGCAGTCGGGACAGTCCATGCCGTCGCTTGTCGTCGCGTCGCCAAAAATCGTGTTGCTCGCCATTGTCGCGGCGAATCGCCCTTCACCGTCCGCGTCAGTCCGCCGGAACGGCCGTCCGCGTCAGTCCGCCGAGACGGTCTCTGCTTCGGTCTCGGTCCGCTCGCTCTCGACGGCCTCGTTCTCTTCGGATTCTTTTTTCGCTTTGATCTTCTTCATGCGGAAGATTTCCTCGCGTTCCTGCTCTTCGAGTTTCTGCTCGATGTACGCCTGATTCTCCCGGAGTTCGGGCAGGAGCTTGAACTCGAGAGCGTTGACGCGGCGTTTGGTCGTCTCGATCTCGTCGAGCATCTTCTTCATCGCCGTCTCGACCTCCGCGGCGAGGATTATGTTTTCGAGCAGTTCCTCGTAGGCGTCGGCGGCTTCGTCGATGCGGGCGCTAGTGCCGAGGACGCCGTAGCCGCGTTCGTCGAGGCTCTTGCGGACCTTCGAGGACTCGATCTGGGGGACGACCACGCCCATGATGTTCTTCGACTCGGTCGTGAGTTCGGGGTGTTCTTTCAGCGCCGTGGCCGCGCTGCGGACGGTGACGTCGCCCTCCATCGCCCGGGCCATGTCGATTGCGCGCTGGGCCCGCTGGTAGGAGTCGTCGAGGTCCGACCGGACGTCCTGGGCCTGGTCGAGGATGTCCATGAACTCC
>JBDGSB010000108.1:0-8451 GCA_042217765.1 Haloarculaceae archaeon
CGTGGACGGTCTCGGTGTCGCCCGCGCCGGCCAGCACCTCGACGTCGGGTTCCCAGTGGTCGCCGGTGATCGGTCCCCGAGCGAGGACGGTGTCGGCCGCGCCGTGCAGCGCCAACAGCGCCTCGCCGACGTCTTCGGGACGGGGCGCGTCGCCCACGTCGACCAGGACGACCGTGCCGACGACCGCCCACGACCCCGGCGCGTCCTCGAGTTCGGCGTCGGTCCAGCCGCGTTCGCGGAGGTGGTCTTCGAGCGTCCGCAGTCGCGGCTCGCCCCGGACCTCGACCACCTCGCGCACGTCGGTCTCGACGGGTGGCTCGATCACGGGAACGACGACCGTCGCCTCGTCGTGTTCGCGGACGCTCCGGCGGTCGTCGTAGACGCCTTCGTCCTGCAACGAGGCGATGGCGGCCTCGGCGTGCGGCTTCGCGACGACGGCGGCGAGAAACCGGTCGTCGTCCTCGTCGGCCATCGGTCACGCCTCCGGCAGCACGTGTACTCCGGCGCGACTCTTCAGGACGCGCACCGTCTCGGCGTCGGCGTCGAGGTAGTCGGGACGCGGTATCGTCTTCGCTTCGTATGTCTCCGGGTCCAGCACCTGGACGGCCCGCTCGTCCTCGACGGCCACGAGCGTCGTCTCGACGCCGTCGTCGCGGTCGCCCAGCCGCCGGGCGTCGGGCGCGTCGCCGTCCTCGAAGCCGGCCTCGTAAGCGTCGCCGGTCGCCAGCCGCGTCCCCTTGAGGTTGCCCCGCACCGACCGGACCAGCACGGGACCGTCGCCGTCCTCGGGGTCGATCACCTCGCCGGGACGGTACCGCGGCAACCGGACGGCGTAGGTGACCCGGTAGACCTCGTTGCCGTCCTCGTCTTCGGTCACGAGCGTCTCCGAGTCGGTGAACGACCCGCCGAACTCCTCGGTGAGCCGGCGGGCGACCTTCTGGCCGATGTTCGTCGTCGACACCCTGACGTTCGTCCCCTCGGCCGTCTCGTTCACCGCCGAGACGAACGCCTCGCGGTCGCCGGTGGCCTCCATCTCCGCGACGATCTCGTGGGCGAGTTCCGTCGCGCGAGCGGTCTCTTCGTCGGTCGGCTGGCGTCCGTTCGCGCGCACCTGGATCACGCTGGCGTAGGAACCCCCGGCGATCTTCCCGCAGCGCTGGCAGGTCTGGCGGGCGATCTTGACGGGGACGACCACCTCCTCGGTCACCGCCGTCTCGCGGACGACGCCGGAGAACTCCGCGTGCATCCGGATGGTGTTCCGGTCGACCTGCTCGGGCGTGACCTGCCAGGCGACGCCGTCGGCGTCGACGTGGACGCCCAGCGCCTCGCTGACCTCCTCGATGGCGACGTCGGTGTAGTCGTCGGCCCCCACGTCGACCCACCGGTTCCCGCGGTGGACCGCGCCACACTGCGCGCAGACCCGAACTTCGATGCGCTCGGGCGCGTCCACGAGATCGAACTCCTCGAAGTAACAGGCGTCACACAGCACGCGGTCCGGGTCGCGCGGCTCGCCCGGCCGCGGCTCCGACCGGTCGGCGATCTCCTCGCCACACCGTGGACAGAACGCTCCCGACCGACTCATACGGATTCGGGTCGCTCTGTACCGGTGGTTCGCCGACCCGTTCGGGCGACCCGCCGGCAATCAAAGACGCTACTCCGTCTCATTGGCCGTCGGTAGGTCGGTGGAGCGTTTAAGCGGCGCGCTCTCGCGACGATACAAATGGTTGATATGGCCACGGCCCCCTACACACGGATAGCTATGGAGTGGAAACCGGACTGGGGACTCCGCGGACGGATGGTCCTGACGATGTTCCTGTTGTTTCTCGTGTACATCGGGTTCGTGGGGTTGCTCACGCTGTACTTCCGGAACCTGCTGGCCATCGTGGTCGTGATGGGCGCGTTCATGCTCGCGCAGTTTTTCTTCAGCGACCGCATGGCGCTGTGGAGCATGGGTGCTCACGAGGTGAGCGAAGACGAGTACCCCGAACTCCACCGGACCGTGGCCCGCCTCGCCCAGCAGGCGGACCTGCCGAAGCCGACGATTGCCGTCTCGGACTCGTCGGTCCCCAACGCCTTCGCGACCGGCCGCTCGAAGAAGAACGCGACCGTCTGCGTGACCGAGGGGATCATGCGGACGCTCGATCAGGACGAACTCGAGGGTGTGCTCGCCCACGAACTCACCCACGTCAAGAACCGCGACATGGCCGTGATGACCATCGCGTCGTTCCTCTCGTCGATCGCCTTTCTCATCGTCCGGTGGGGCTGGCTGTTCGGCGGCGGCCGCGACCGCAGGGGCGGCAACCCCTCCGTGTTCGTCGCCATCGCCGCCTCAATCGTCGTCTGGATCGTCTCGTTCTTGCTCATCCGGGCACTCAGCCGCTACCGCGAGTACGCCGCCGATCGCGGCGGGGCGATCATCACCGGCAGGCCCTCCGCGCTGGCGTCGGCGCTGCTGAAGATCTCGAACCGGATGGACAAAGTCCCCAAGGAGGATCTGCGCGATCAGGCGGAGATGAACGCCTTCTTCATCATCCCCGTGAAGTCCGGACTCATCGGCCGGCTCTTTCGCACCCACCCCACGACGGAAAAGCGCGTCGAGCGCCTCCAGCAACTCGAACGCGAGATGGAGTCGGTGTAGTGAACCGACGTCGGCGAGTGCGGTGGCGTCGGTGTAGCACGATGGAGTCGACCTGGCACGAGGGCGTCACGCCGTTGTCCCGAACGCTCACAGGGAAACCCACATAGCGCTCGCCGACCCACTGACGCGTATGGGACTGTTGGACGGACTCAGGCAGGTGCTCGGCCTCCAGGCCGAGTCCGACGCCACCAGCGACGCCGACCCCGAGGACCTGTTCGGCATGACGACGGCGTATCTCACGATGGAGGCCGACCTGGGCTACGAGCCGGTCGGCGCGGCGGCGCTGTGCTTCTCGGAGGTCGACAGCACCGACTTCGAGGACACCGTCCACGAGGTCGAAGACATCCTCGAAGCCGGCCGCGAGGAGACCGGCACCGTGGCGGAACTCACCGCCGACGATCACGGCTACCACTGGGTCGTCCTGGAGGACCCCGACTTCGAGGACCTGGTGACGTCGGTCCACTTCGCCGCGGACACGTTCGTCGAACGCGGGTACGGCTCGCGGCTGCTGGCGGCGGTGTTCGGCTTCAGGAAGGGCGAGACGACGTCGCGGTCTCGGAGCCGAGACGGTGAACCCATCGAAGCCGCCGACGAGGGCCAGCGCGTCTACTGGATCTACTCGTTCCGCCGTGGCGCGTACTACCCGTTCGCCCCAGCGGCCGGCCACGAGCGGGACAGCCAGGTCGAACTCAAACTGCAGAGCAACCTCGACGGCGAACTCGCCATCGAGGACGACACGGCGTACTGGTATCCCCTCTGGCCCGAGCGGCGTGGCGGCCATCCCTGGGGGTGACGGGACGGGACGGATTGCCCGTTCTACGGCACCCGGATTCACTTTCACTACGGTGTTAACGGACCTTTATGTAGGAGGGGGCGCAACCCGATTCCATGGCGACAGAAGACCTCGAAGACCTGCCGGGCGTGGGCCCGGCGACCGCAGAGAAGTTGCAGGAGAACGGATTCGACTCCTACCAGGGCATCGCCGTCGCCAGCCCGGGGGAACTCTCGAACACGGCAGACATCGGCGAATCGTCGGCGGCAGACATCATCAACGCCGCCCGCGAGGCCGCCGACATCGGCGGCTTCGAGAGCGGTGCGGCGGTACTGCAACGGCGCGAACAGATCGGCAAGCTCTCCTGGGGCGTCGAGGAAGTCGACGACCTGCTCGGCGGCGGCGTCGAGACCCAGTCCATCACGGAGGTCTACGGCGAGTTCGGAGCCGGCAAGTCCCAGGTCACCCATCAGCTCGCGGTCAACGTCCAGTTGCCCGCCGAGCACGGCGGCCTCGAAGGCAGCGGCATCTTCGTCGACTCGGAGGACACCTTCCGGCCCGAGCGCATCGACGACATGGTCCGGGGACTGCCCGACGAGGTCATCGAGGACACGATGGTCCTACACGGCATCGCCGAGGACGACGACGTCGACCCGGGCGACGAGGACCTGTTGACGGCGCTCGTCGAGGCGATGCTCGACAAGATTCACGTCGCGAAGGCGTTCAACTCCAACCACCAGATACTCTTAGCGGAGAAGGCCCAGGAACTCGCCAGCGGGAGCCAGGACGAGGAGTTCCCCGTCCGACTGCTGTGTGTCGACTCGCTGACTGCACACTTCCGCGCGGAGTACGTCGGCCGCGGCGAACTCGCCGAGCGCCAGCAGAAGCTCAACAAGCACCTCCACGACCTGATGCGCATCGGCGACCTCCACAACACCGCCGTCGTCGTCACCAACCAGGTCGCCTCCAACCCCGACTCCTTCTTCGGCGACCCGACACAGCCCATCGGCGGCAACATCCTCGGACACACCTCCACCTTCCGCATCTACCTCCGGAAGTCCAAAGGCAACAAGCGCATCGTTCGGCTGGTCGACGCGCCGAACCTCGCCGACGGCGAGGCCGTGATGCGCGTCGACGGCGACGGACTCGTGGCCGAATAATCAAGTACTGGAACGGGGCCACTCCGGCCCGTGCACGCATTTCGCGACCTCGAAACAGCGGCGTACTGCCCACGGAAACTGTACTACCGCCGCCGGGAGGCCGATCCCGACCGGACGATTCCCGACCGGGTTCGCCGCCGGCGCACGCTGGCGTTCGACTACGAGCGGCTGCTGCGGTCGGCCGACGCCCGCGCGTCCGCCCCGCTGGCGGTCGCGCCGGAGACCTACCGCGACCGGCTCGCCGCAATGCGCGACCGTCTCGACGCCTGGGACGCGCTGGTCGATCCCGCCGACCGGGCCGTCCGCCTCCGCGGCCGAGAGGCGCGCGGCGTTGCCCACAAGGTACTAGACGCACCGCTTGCGCCGACGCTGGCGTTCACCGGCGATCCGCCCGAGCAGGGCGTCTGGGAACCCCAGAGCGTCCGACTGGTCGCCGCGGCGAAGGCCCTCTCGTGGGAGCGAGAAACCCCCGTCGAGCAGGCGTTCGCCGAGTACCCGGCCCACGGCGTCGTCCGGGCGATCGACCTGACGACGCGTCGGAAAGCGGCCTACCGGAAGGCGGTCCGAATCGCCGACAGCGTCGACAGTCCGCCGCCGCGGCTGTCCGACGACGCGAAGTGCGGTCCCTGCGAGTACGCCGCCGACTGCGGCGTGCGAACGCGCTCGCTGAAGTCACTGCTGGGGCGGTGAACGACGCCGGTGTGACGCAGGCTCACGGCTTCATCACCGGCGTCGAACACCGGGAGCGATCGCCGGTATCGAACGCCGGGAACGATCACCGGTATCGAGTGCTCTGCATCCACCACTCGGCGGCCGCCTCCGACGTCATCGTTCGACGCCAGCCTCCGCCGTCACCGTTCGGCGGCCAGCCAGTCGTCGATTTCGTCGGCCAGGTCGCCGCGCCGGTGAATCTCGCCGGCTTCGACGTCGACGACGGTGCTCCCGGTGCCGCCGGTCTCGCCGCCGTCGAGCACGACCGCGGCGGCCTCGCGAATCCGGTCGTCGAGGTCCGCGACCCGCCGGACGCTCGGTTCGCCCGAGACGTTGGCGCTGGTCGCGGTCACGGGGTAGACCCGCTCGAGCAGCGCCAGCGCGAGGTCGTGGTCGGGCACGCGGACGCCGACTCGGTCGCGGCCGGCGGTCAGGACGTCCGGGACCGTGGGCTTTCGTTCGACGACGACCGTCACCGGCCCGGGCAGGAACGCGTGCATGAAGCGCCGCTCGCGGGCCGTCGGGACGGTGTACTCCAGGGCGGTCTCGACGTCGGGGACGCCCAGCGAGACCGGATTCGAGCGGTCGCGGCCCTTCGCTTCGAAGACGCGCTCGACGGCCGCGGCGTCGACGGCGTTCGCGCCCAGCCCGTAGACCGTCTCGGTGGGATAGACCACTAGTCGTCCCGCGCGAATTGCCTCGACGGCGCCGTCGAGGTCGGTCATTCCTCGACGGCCTCGATGGCGGCCTCGACGGCGTCGTAGTCGGGGAAGTCCGGCCACTGGGTGGCGACCCAGGCGTACTCGACGCGGCGCTGGTCGTCGACGACGAACACCGCCGGTCGCGGCTCCTCGACGCCGGCCATGCCGTCGAGGTCGTGGACGATGCCGTACCGCTCGGCGACGCCGTTGGCCGGGTCGGCGAACAGTCGGTGGTCGATCTCGCGGTCCTCGATGAGCCGCTCGTGGGCGTACGGCGTCGAGACGGAGACGCCGACGACTTCGGCGTCGTAGTCGGTCCACTCGCGGTCGCGGATCTCGTTCCAGACGTAGGTGGCGGGGAAGGCCCCGTCCATGGGGTGAAAGACCAGCACGACCGGGCCTGCTTCGGTCAACTCCGACAGCGACGCGTCCTCCCAGTACTCCGAACACACTAGCGGGCGCGTGAAGTCCGGGGCCTGCTCGCCCTCTTCGACGTGGTCGGTCGGCCCGAGGTCCACGACGTCGAACTCTATATCCATCACGATCCCTCCCCGTAGTGGGCATCGAGGTAGTCGACGATGGCAGCGCTCTCGGTCATCGTCACGCCGGTGTTCTCGTCGACGATAGCCGGAACCGTTCGCTTGCCGCTGATCCGCTTGACGACGTTCCGTTTCGAGTGCAGCGGCTCGACGAACCGCGACCGATAGTCGAGGCCGTACTCGTCGAGTTTGCGCACGACGCGCTCGCAGAACGGACACGCCTGCAACCGGTAGAGCGTGATCGGTGGCTCGCTCATCGTCGACGAGTAGGGGCGACACTGCCGTAAGGACTTGGGAGTCGTGTTCCGGTGGCGGGACATCGGGCGAGCAGCGCCGGACCGAACCTTGATGGGACAGCGAGACGCACCCACCGAACATGACCAACGACTGCATCTTCTGTTCGATCGTCGACGGCGACATCCCGAGTCGCACCGTCTACGAGAGCGACACCGTGCTGGCGTTTCTCGACGCTAACCCGCTCGCGGCGGGGCACACGCTGGCCATTCCGAAAGATCACCACGAGCGACTCAACGACACGCCCGCCGACGTCGCTGGCGACCTCTGTGCCGCGGTACACGAACTAGTGCCCGCCGTCGAGGCGGCCGTCGACGCCCCCGCCAGCACCGTCGCGTTCAACAACGGCGAGGCCGCCGGCCAGGAAGTTCCCCACGTCCACGCCCACGTCGTCCCCCGCTTCGAGGACGACGGCGGCGGCCCCATCCACTCGCTGTTCGGCCAGCGCCCCGACCTCTCCGACGACGACCTCGACCGCATCGCCGGCGCGATCGGCGAGGGTCTGTGACCGTCTGGCCCACGCCTCTCGAAGCGACGAGAAGAGAGACGGCCGAGTGCGAGACGATTGGGAGCGAGACGGTGAGGAACGACACGGCTTTGGCCGCCCGGACACACGTTCGCACATGGACCTGACACGGAGACCCCGACGCCTTCGGAGCGACGGCGTCCGGCCGCTGGTCAGCGAGACGGACGTGACCGCCAGCGACCTGATCGCGCCGGTGTTCGTCGACGCGACGACCGACGAGCGCGTCCCCATCGAGACGATGCCGGGCCACGAGCGGGTGCCCGTCGCGGAGGCGGTCGCCCGCGTCGAGGAGGTGCGCGAGACGGGCGTCGAGGCGGTCATCGTCTTCGGCGTCCCGGAGTCGAAAGACGGCGAGGGGTCGCGGGCGTGGGCCGACGACGGCGTCGTCCAGCGGGCCGTCGACCGGATTTCCGCCGAGACCGACGCCTACGTCGTCACCGACGTCTGTCTCTGTGAGTACACCGATCACGGTCACTGCGGACTGCTGGAACCCGACGCCGAGGCCGACCCGCGGCTCACCGTCGAAAACGACCCGACGCTCGACCGGTTGCGGAACATCGCCGTCTCTCACGCCGAGGCCGGTGCGGACATGGTCGCGCCCAGTGGCATGATGGACGGCATGGTTGGCGCGATACGCGACGGACTCGACGGGGCGGGCTTCACTGACGTCCCCATCATGTCCTACGCCGCGAAGTACGAGTCGGCCTTCTACGGCCCCTTCCGGGACGCCGCCGACGGCGCGCCAGCGTTCGGCGACCGCCGGCACTACCAGATGGACCCCGCCAATTCCCGCGAGGCGATGTGCGAGGTCGAACTCGACGTCGAGCAAGGTGCGGACGTGTTGATGGTCAAGCCAGCGCTGCCGTACCTCGACGTCGTGCGCGACGTCCGGGCGAACTTCGAACACCCCGTCGCCGCCTACAACGTCTCCGGGGAGTACGCGATGTTGCACGCCGCCGCCGAGAAGGGCTGGCTCGACCTGGAAGAAGTCGCCTACGAGTCGCTGTTGTCCATCAAGCGCGCCGGCGCGGACCTCATCCTGACGTACTTCGCCGAGGACGTCGCCGCCCGACTGTGAGCACTCTATCGCTCGGACCTACCCGTGAACGG
>JBDGSB010000117.1:0-7999 GCA_042217765.1 Haloarculaceae archaeon
TGGGGGTGTTTCATCGGGAGTTCGACCATCTCCCGGACGCGCTGAATCTCGTTCTGGAGGCCTCCGATGTCCTCGTAGGTGATCCCCCCGCCGGTCTTCTCGAACCCGGAGATGGGTTCCTCGCGGAGTTCGACCTCGGTGTCTTCGGTTACGAGGACGACGCCCTCGGGGTCGGTCTCGACGGCGATGAGCGGAATCGCCTGACCGGGCGAGCGCATGAACGGGTGGTTCGTCGAGGACATCACGGGGACTATGTCGCGCTCGACGACCGGCCGCTTGAGAATCTGGCGTTTCACCATGCCGGCGGCGTCCGAGCCGAACTGAACGCTGGCCTCCTCGGGGGGTGCAAGCACTAGTTTGTCGGCCTTCTCGGCCTCGGCCTTGCGGATCTCGACGCGTTCACCGATGCCGACGTCGGCGTTCTGACGGGTGAACCCGTCGATTCGGACGGTGTCGGTGTTCCAGTCCTGCCGATCCGCCCGCCACACTTTCGCCGCGGTCACGTCCCCACCCTCGATTTCGATGATGTCGCCGGGGGAGAGCTTGAGATGCAACAGCGTGTCTGGGTCGAGCCGCGCGATGCCGCGACCCGAGTCGTTGGGGTAGGCCTTCGCCACCTCCAGTTGGACCTCGTTCATAGTTGCCGAAAGATGTGTACCACTCGGGTATCCCCGGAGATATGCTTTTTGCTACCGGCGGTTCGTCGCGCACGACCGCGTCCGAACAGGCGGACGCTTATAGCACGAGCGACTGACCCGAGCCAACGGACGCTTTGGTACGTGTCCGGTCCGAGCCAACGGACGCTCGTTGCCCCCATCGCATGCATCCGACACCGGTCCCCTTTTTCTCCTCGACCACCTCGGCACCCACATGCGAACGCTTGCGTTCGACGGCCGGATGGGGGCCAGCGGCGACATGCTCCTGGGCGCGCTCGTCGCCGCCGGTGCCGACCCGTCGGTACTGGATTCCGTCGAAGAAACCCTCGACGTCCGCTACGAGAGCCGGACCGTCGAGAAGAACGGCATCGAATCGACCGCGGTGGACGTGCTGCTGGCCGACGATCACGGAGCGCGACCCGACGAGTCGCACGATCACGACCACATCGAGGACGACGCTCACAGTCACGACCACGTCGAGGACCACGGCCACAGTCACGACCACATCGAAGGCGACGACAACGACTACGATCACGGCCACGACCACGAACACAGCCACGACCACGACCACGATCACACGCATGCGGAGGGATCGGGACCGCTCCGGACGTACGCCGAAGTCGTCGAAATAGTCCGGGGGATGGACCTCCCGGCGGCCGTCGAAGCCGACGCGTTGGCCATTTTCGAGATACTCGGCGAGGCAGAGGCGGCGGTCCACGGGACGGACCTGGAGGGGACGCACTTCCACGAGGTCGGCGCGGACGACGCCATCGCGGACGTGGTCGGGGCGGCGCTGTTGCTCGACGATCGGGACGTCGAACGAGTGGTGACGACCCCGCTTTCGACCGGCGGCGGCGAGGTGGAGATGAGCCACGGCACCTATCCGGTTCCGACGCCGGCCGTCGTGGAAGTCGCCGGACGGGCCGACTGGTCGCTCCGGGGCGGGCCGGTCGACAGGGAACTCCTGACGCCGACGGGGGCGGCGATTCTCGCACACGTCGCCGACGGCGTGGAGACGTTGCCGACCCTGGACGTCGAAACCGTCGGCTACGGGGCCGGAGGCTACGAGTTCTCGGCGCACCCGAACGTGTTGCGGGCGATAGTCGGGACGACGACCGGGTCGTTGTCGCGAGAACCGATCGCGGTGCTAGAGACGAACCTCGACGACGCGTCGCCGGAGGTGCTCGGCGGCCTCCAGGAGTCGCTCGCGGCCGTGGGCGCACGCGACGTCTCCGTCGTGCCGGTGACGATGAAGAAGTCCCGTCCGGGACACCTGGTGAAGGTGGTCGTCAGCCCCGAGGACGCCGACCGGGTGGCGCGGCGACTCGCCGCCGAGACGGGGACGCTCGGCGTTCGCGAGACGGGCACCGGCCACCGGTGGGTGGCACGACGTCGCATCGAGACGGTCGAACTCGACGTCGACGGCGAAACCTACGAGGTGGCGGTCAAAGTGGCCAGCGACGACGACGGTGTGGTGTTCGACGTCAGCGCGGAGTACGACGACGCCGCGTCCGTGGCCGCCGAGACGGGCCGTCCCGTCCGGACGATCATCGACCGCGCGGAGTCGCTCGCCGAACCGTGACGTTCGATCCGATCCCTATCGAGAGGATTTATCTGGAATCGAAGGAAAAATAAGCACGCCGATAGATACACGGGTAGGATGGACGACGGGGGGGAGCCGACGGTGAGTTTCGTCGTGCCCGCCAGAAACGAGGCGGCGTACCTGCCCGCGACGCTCGATAGCATTCGAGGGCTCGATTCCAGCGTCGCACACGAGGTCGTCGTCGTCGACGGCGACAGCGAGGACGCGACGCCGGATGTCGCCCGCGAGTACGGGACGCGACTCGTCACGGAACCCGGACGCGGAGCGGGTGCCGCGAGACACCTCGGTGCCGAACGCGCTCGTGGAGACTGGCTGGCGTTCGTCGACGCGGACACCGTCGTCGAACCGGCGTACCTAGAGACGATGCTCGCGTTCGTACACGCACGCGACTTGCGCGGCGCGGCGTCTTTGTGTCGCGTCGACGGTCCGGCCCGCGTCCGCGTCTTCGAGTGGCTGTTCAACCGCGTCCTCCCGCGGCTCTCGCCGCCGCCCTTTCCGGGATTTCACGTCTTCGTCGAGCGAGCGGCCTACTTCGACGTCGGCGGGTTCGCCAGCGGCCCGAACGAGGACATGACGTTCACTCGACGGTTCGGCCGGGCGTATCCGACGGACGTCTGTCCCGAACACCTCGTCGAGACGTCGGGGCGACGGATCGAGGAGATGGGTCTCGCCGGCACGCTCTCCTACTACACTCGACGGGAGTGGACGCGCCAGTGGACGCTCCGATTCGGCGACGGGAGTGGGTAAGCGTGGTTGTGCTCGCGAATCCGATCGTCGCGCTCGGCCTGCTCTCGACGGCGGCAGCCGTCGCCATCGCCGCGATATCGTGGCTCAACCGCGAATCGCGCGGTGCGCGCGTCTACGCGGTGCTGATGAGCGTCCTCGCAGTGTGGTCGACGCTGTACGTCGTGCAGGTGCTCCAGCCGACCGTCGGGGCGAAGTACCCCTGGCTGGCCGCACGCCACGCCATATCGCCGTTCGTGCCGCTTTTGTTTTGGATCTTCGCGGCACGATACACCGACGAGAGCCGCCTGCTCGGTCGGCGATACGTGGTGCCGTACCTCCTCGCAGGCGTCGTCATCGCCACCATCGTCGTGGTGAATCCGGCCCACCTCTACTGGGCCACCCTTCGTCTGGCCCCGTCGGGACGGCTCCGGCTAGTGTCGATCGCCTTCGGGCCGGCGTTCTGGATCAACATCGTCTTCGTCTTCGGCGTCACGGGCTGGGGACACAAGTACATCGTCGACACGTTCCTCGACTCCTTTGCCGTCCACCGCGCCCAACTCGCCGCGATGACGGTCGCCGGCATCTTCGAGTTCGGTCTACTCGTGTTGTTTCTCACCGATCACGTCTCGTTCGTGCCCGCACTCAATCCCTGGCCGAACGTCCAGTTGATAACCTACGGTGCAACGATCGTCGCGCTGCCGCTGGGGTGGTCGTACTTCAACGCCGAACTGTTCGCGTTGCAACCGCTGGCGCGACAGACCGTCATCGAGAACATGGAGGACGCCGTCCTCGTGTTCGACGCCGAGGACACGGTCATCAACGCCAACGACCGGGCGAAAGCGATGCTCGACGTTCCGGGAGCGGATTCGCTAGAGGGCGAGCAGTTCGCCGACGTCTTCGCCGACCTGCCGGAGATACGCGAACGATTCCTCCACACCGAGGACATCGAAGAGGAACTGGCGCTCGAACTCGACGGCGAGACCCGCTACTACGACCTGAAGATCTCGCCGCTGACCAGCACGACCGGCGAACACGTCGGCCGGGTCATCGTCGGGCGCGACATCACGACCCAGAAACGCCGCAGCCAGAAACTCGGCGAGCGCACGCGCGAACTCCAGCGGAAGACGGAGGAACTGCAACGCCAGAACGAGCGACTCGACGACTTCGCCAGTTTCGTCAGCCACGACCTCCGGAACCCGCTGAGCGTCGCCCGCGGCAACCTCGAACTCGCCCGTGAAACCGGCGACGAGGAACGCTTCGAGAAGGCCGCAGGCGCGCTCGACCGGATGGAGCGGATGATCGACGACCTGCTCACGCTCGCCCGCCAGGGCGGCGAACTCGACGACGTCGAAGCGCTCGAAATCACCGACGTCGCGGCCGACGCCTGGTCGCACGTCGACACCCGCGAGGCGGACCTGCGGACCGACGGCACCGGCGTCGTCGGGGCCGACCGCGGACGACTGTTGCACGTCTTCGAGAACCTCTTTCGCAACGCAATCGAGCACGGTGGCGAGGACGTCACCGTCACCGTGGGCCCGCTGTCGGACGGGGCCGACGGGTTCTACGTCGCCGACGACGGTCCCGGGATTCCCGCCGACGAGCGCGAGGACGTCTTCGAACACGGCTACACGACCAGCGAGGGCGGCAGCGGCTTCGGCATGTCCATCGTCCAGGAGATCGTCGACATCCACGGCTGGACGGTCGCCGCGGCCGAGAGCGAACGCGGCGGCGCGCGCTTCGAGTTCGCGACCGACGCCGAGGAGTGACGGGATCGGTTCGCGTCCGTCCGCGGGCGACCGCTACCCGGTGTCGCCGTCACTCCGGTCGTCGTCGCGATGTTCGGCCAGCGCCTCGGCGAGAGTCAACTCGCCGACGGCGACCCGCCGGGCCAGTTCCTCGTCGATTGCCCGGTTGGTTTCGGAGGCCTCTCGCGAGCGGTCCTTGATGCGCTGGAGTTCGCCGGCGGTGGGTTCGATGGGGCGTGATTCTACGCGTTCGCCGCTCATTCGTGCGATGTTGACCGCCGCGAGGACGTCGCCCATCCCTCGGGCACCCGTGCCGAGGTACGGCGTCGTCCCCGTCTCGTCGACGAGTTCGACGGGCACCCGATCTAACGCGTCGATGATTCGCGAGCCGACCAGCCGCGCGCCGTCGCCGACGCGGACCAGCGGGTCGACGGCGTCCTCGACCTCGCGTTCGACGACATCGACGGCGTCCGCCAGCGGGACGTGAAAGGCGGCCACGACCGTTTCGCCCGACAGGACGGCGATTCCCGGTCGGTCGCCGGGGTCGACGCCGACGACGATGCGGCCGTCGTCGCCCCTGAGCGACGTGAGCGCCGCCTCCACGGCGCGGCGGACGTTCTCGGGGTCGGCACGAATCACCTGCGCGTCGGCGGGCGGTCGAACGTCGTCGGTGTCGTCGTCCGGACCGACGATCACGACCTCGGTCCGGTCGGGGAACGGATCGCCCGGTTCGATGGTCGTGAAGGTCACGCCGCGGTCGCGTAGCTCCGTGACCACGGCGTGATAGAGTTCGAAATCGTCGGTCGCGACGACTATCACACTCGCCGTTCGACCCGGTCGTACTTACCACGTCCGGCGTGGACCGTCGCCGGGACGGATTTGCGAGTGTTTTTGGCGGGCGGGGGCCAACGGTACGTCGTGACCGGGCCGATTTCGACGGGCTGTGGTGTCATCGACGACCTGCTCGGCGGCGGGTTCGAGCGCGGGGCCGTCACGCAGGTGTACGGCCCGCCGGCCGCCGGCAAGACGAATCTGGCGCTGAGCGGGGCCGTCGGAGTGGCCGCCTCCGGGGGGTCGGCGCTGTACGTCGACACCGAGGACCTGTCGGTCGACCGCATGGAACAGCTCGCGACCGCACGCGTCGACGACGCCGAGACGACCGTCGACGACGTCGCCTCGCGCATCGTCATCTCGGAGGTCCACACCTTCGAGGAGCAACGCGAGGCCGTCCGCGACGCCGAGGAGTTCGCCGACCGAGTCGAACTGATCGTCCTCGACAGCGCGACGGGATTTTACCGCCTGGAGCGAACCGAGCAGGCCGACGGCGAGGCGCTGCGGGACGTCGCGCGGCAGGTGACTCACCTGTTGTCGCTGGCCCGCCGCCACGACCTGGCCGTCGCGTTCACCAACCAGGTCTACACCGATCCCGACAGCGACGGCACCCGCGCCCTCGGCGGGCACACGCTCGACCACTGGTCGGGAACGATTCTCCGGCTGGACCGCTTCCGGGGCGGCAACCGCCGGGCCACCCTAGAGAAACACCGCGCCCGCGAGGCCGGCGAAACGGCGACGTTTCGCATCACCAACGAGGGGCTGGCCGAGGCGTCACGACAGTAGCGGAACAGGGCTTTTGGGTGCGGAGTCCGTACCGTGATCGATGGCACGTCAGTGGACGCGCCTCGTGGATCGACTGCACGATAGCGACCGCTGGACGCTGGGCACGAGCGTCTTCGGTGGGTCCGGGCTCGCGATGCTGCTGGCGTCCGTCGCTGGCATGTGTCCGTTCTGCGTCGTCGGACTGCCCTGTCCCGTCTGTGCGCTCGGTGCGACACCCATCGTCGGCGGACTCTTCGGCGGTGCCGGGCTCTCGTCACTTCTCGGCGACGACGAGTCCGAGACGACGTCGTGCTGTGGATCCGAGACGGACTGTAACTGCTGTGGAAAGTGAGACGGCTCGGCCCACGCGCCGGGTCGTTCGACGACGGCGCTAGTCGCCCGATCCGCGCGGGACGACGCGTTGGCGCTCGGCCGCCTCGTCCGCGCGCTGTGCGTTTAGGAGCTGCCTGCTCAGTTCGCTCTTCCGGTGTGACGTCTGCAGGTGGCGGTACAGAACCGTCGGTTCGGCTTCGAGTTGACACAGTGGGCAGGAGCAAGTGTCCCTGTTCATCGACCTAGGCGTCGACGCGAACGGCCATAGACATACGCCGGCTACTTCGGATTTCGATTACCGTACTACAGACGACGGGGCGTTTCGATTACCGTACCGTCCTGCCTGCGTGCGTGTAACGCGAGCTTAACCGGTGGCCTCGACTGTGGTCGGACGCCAGTCAGTAGATGAGTTGCTCGTCGTTCTCGACCATGTACAGCGTGCGGGCGGCGATGTTGACGGCGTGATCGCCCACCCGTTCGAGGTCGCGGATCGTCAACAGCAGCCGCGAGACGTCGGCCATGATCGCCTCGACGTCGTCCTCGGAGGTCACGTCGACCTCGCGTTCGATGAGGTCGCGCACCACCGTTGCGGACGCCCGCTCACAGAGGTCGTCGACCTCGTCGTCGGTCTCGGCGATGGCCAGACACGCCTCGGGTGACTTCTCGGCGTAGGCGGTCATCGCGTCCTCGACCATCTCGACGACCGTGGTCCCGATCTCCGTGACGTCGACGTCCGGCACCAGGTCGCGGTGGGCGTCGAGCGTGTAGTCGCCGAGGTTCGTCGCGAGGTCGGCGACCCGTTCGAGGTCGGTGATGATCTTGAAGGACGCGGCGATGAGCCGCAGGTCCGAGGCGACGGGCTGTTGCAGCGCCAGCAGGTCGATGCAGTCCTGTTCGAGGTCGAGGTACATCTCGTTGACCTCCTCGTCGCCCTCGATGACCTCCCAGGCGAGGGCCTCGTCTTTGTACTCGAGGGCCTCGAGTCCCTTCCGGAGGCGTTCGAGGACCACCTCGCTCATGTAGAGGACGTCCTCCCGGAGGGCGTCGAGTTTCTCCTGATAGCCTTCGCGTGGCATATACCCGCTATCTATCCGTCCGGCGTTTGTAGCTTGTGTTTCCGGGCGCTTCGACGCCGAACTCTAGAAAGGTGCGTTCGACCGCCCAGCGGATGAGCGACCAGTCGGTCGGCTCCGCGAGGACGCCGTCGTGGTCGAAGACCACCGCGTCGTAGGGGACGTCGACGGGCACGGATCAGCCGAACTTCCCGGTGATGTAGTCCTCGACGCGCTGGCTCTCCGGGTTCTCGAATATCTTGTCGGTGTCGTCGTACTCGACGAGTT
>JBDGSB010000107.1:0-7679 GCA_042217765.1 Haloarculaceae archaeon
TTGGAGGACGTCGGTGCTCGGTAAGTCCACGACGGACTGCGGTCACAGCACCAGCGTCGTCGCCGCGTCCCACAGGAAGACGACGCCAAAGCCCGCGAGCACGAGCGCCGAGAGCGCGGCGACGAGTGGGGCGAAGCGGTCGATTTTGCGCCCGGCGGTTACGAGCGTCGCCGGGAAGCCGGTGATCCAGATGCCGATGCCAACGAACAGCCCCGTTAGAAGTGCGGGACTCCCAGTTTCGACGACGAGCGCGCCCGCCAGGGATCGACCGACGTAGGGAACGTGCGAGAAGACGTCGACCGTCCCGGGTTGCAACAGGCCGACGCCGACGGTCAGCCAGAACAGGATCTGGTAGGGGTTCGACAGCGCGAGCACGAACGCCTTCCGGAAGCCCTTCGATCCCCCGTCGCGGTCGGCGGCGTCGGCGGTGAACGTCTCGCGGACGTCCTGTGCCGTGCCGACGGCGAAGTACAACATGAGCACGCCGCCGACGGCGACCATCACGCCGCGGACGGTGGGGAAGTCGCCGACGAAGGTGACGACCCCGACCAGCGACAGCAGGAAGAACACGAAGTCGGCCGAGGCGGCACCGAGGCCGGCCTTGAAGCCGGCCAGCCAGCCCCGGAGGACGCTCTCCTCGGCGATGATGGCGTTCATCGGCCCCGGAGGGGCCGCCAGCGCCAGTCCGAACACGGCTCCGACGGCGAGCGTCGACCCGATTCCGAGCGCAGTCATCGCGGACCACTATCCGCGTCGGGAGCAAAAGCGTGCTGAACCGTTCCGGACGAGGACGGCCGAAACGTACCGCAGGAGAGTATCGAGGGGTAGGAAGGGGAGTATCGGCGGGCGGGAAATTACTGGTACATCCCGGTCGGCTGGGCCCGAGTGCTCTCCTCGTCGGCCTGTTGCATCTGTTTGGCCAGTTGCTCTTTTGCCTGGCGGATCTGTTCGGCCTGGTCGACGAGTTCGTCGATGCCGACCTCGACGCCGGCGATGGGTTCGATGGCGTCGGTCAGCAGGACGCGTGCCGCCTCCGGGTCGGGGAAGTTGGCGTTGGCCTCGACGACGAGGCCGAGCGCGTCCAGTCCCGACCGGGCCGCGTGGTGCAACAGCGCGCCGGTCGGTCCGCTGACCAGGCCGTGCTCGTTCGGCGGGTCGATGTCGTGGTCCTCTAGCAGTTCGTCCATGCCGTCGGTCGCGACGCCGTACATCGACGGCACGTCACCTTTCTCCTCGGTCGGGAGGCCGCTGAGATAGAGCGGGGTCACGTCGTTGTCGACGAGCCAGCCGGTGAGACAGCCGGCGAACTCCGGGGCGGCCTGCGGTGAGATGGGAACGTCGCTCTGGAGGACCAGCAGGTCGTGTTCGGGATCGGCGTGGAGCCGAATCGGCGGCCGGAACCGACTGGTTCCCTCCCGGTAGACGGCCGCCTCCGGGAGCCCCTCGCAATGGCAGGCCGCGTAGTAGTCCATCCCCAACTGATCGACGAGGTGGTCGGATGTGATCTTGCCGACCAATCCGACGCCCGGCAGGCCCTCGACGAGTACGGGAGCGTCCAGTTCGACGTCCTGGTCGTGTACCTCGACGTGTGCCATACGTGAGCCGTCACACGCGGCGAGCATAAAACGAGCGGGCGCAGGACGGTGACGACGTTGCGGTCCGCAGTCCTCGAACGGTTGTCGGTTGCGCTAACACGGAGCGATCTCGTCACCGCTGATTCGACGGGTCCGGAACGGCGAGACGACGTAGACCGCCTCGGAGGCGGTGTCCGCGAACACCGGCCCCTCGTCCGTCTCGACGCGATAGGCGTACGGCAACGTGACCGACACGCGGACGCCGCCCGGCGAGAGGCCGGTGACCGCGACCGATCCGCTCGCAGCACCCTCGTTGACGCCCCAGTCGTCGAGACAGGCGGCGTCGGCGAGTCGCGTCGCGACGTAGTCCGATTCGGCGTTCGTCGCCCGTGTGGGCGCGCTCGCGACCGTTGCCACGGCACCGAGGGCGACGACGCCCACGATGAGACCGGCGAGGACCGTCCGTCGAGATGGCATCGTGACGGCACGTTCGAGCGCCGAAGGTGAAGCGTTTCGGGAGACTTCAGTCGGCGTTTGACCGATCGGTCCTAGCCCCCGGAACGACGACCGGACCGACGCTTCGAAACGGACAAACCGTCGACCGCCCCACTGGCGGGTAATGGAACCGCTGCAGCGGTACGAGTCGCTCGTCGACGACTTCGCGTCGCTGGTCGCGGCCTGCGAGCGCCCCCTGCCGTCGGTCGTCCGGGTCAACACGATCGAAGCGACCGTCGAGCGGGCGCGGCGAGCGCTCGACGCGGAGGGGATCGACCACGAACCGTCCGACTGGAATCCCCGGTTGCTGGTCTTGTCCGACGACCAGCCGGGAGCGAACTGGCCGTACTTCCACGGGTGGCTTCACGGCCAGGAGGAGGTGTCGGCCGTGCCGGCGACCGTGCTCGACCCACAGCCGGGCGACCGCGTCTGGGACGCCTGTGCCGCGCCGGGGAGCAAGACGACGCAACTGGCCGCGCTGATGGAGGACGTGGGACTGCTCGTCGCGACAGACGACAACCTCGGTCGGCTGTCGGCGCTGCGGTCGAACGCCGAACGACTCGGCGTCACGAACGTCGCCGTGACGCGGGAGGACGCGCGCAATCACTCGCTGAAGCCCTTCGACGGCCGGCCGTACGACCGCGCGCTGGTGGACGTCCCCTGCTCGTGTGAGGGCACGATCCGGAAGAACCCCGACGCCCTGAGCGACTGGACGCTCGAACACGTCCGGGGCATCGCGGGCGTCCAGAAGGGCATCCTCCGGCGGGCCGTGCAGGCCACCCGCGAGGGCGGCACCGTCGTCTACTCGACGTGTACGTTCGCCCCCGAGGAGAACGAGGCCGTCCTCGACCACGTCCTCGACGCCGAGGCGTGTGACCTCGTCGAGTTCGACCTGCCGCTAGCGCACGTCCCCGGCGTCACCGAGTGGCAGGGCGAGACCTTCGACGGGCGCATCCGGCGGGCCAAACGCATCTATCCCCACCACAACGACACGGGCGGGTTCTTCTGTGCGAAGCTAGAGGTGACTGCATGACGCTGACTTGCCCCCACCGGGAGGCTGAGCGATGACCGACCACTTCCGGGAGGCTGAGCGATGACCGACAACGATCCACACCGGTTCGAGCGCCTGCCCGCCACCGGGGCCGACCGCGCGGTCGACGGCCGTCCCACCCGCGAGGCGGTGCTGGCGTTCTGGGACGACCGCTACGGCGTCGACCCGGCCGTCTTCGACGGCTACACCTTCTGGGAACGGGGCGCGGGCAAAATCTGGGCGTTCCGCGGCGACCTCCCCTCGCCGGTCGCAATCGAGGGACTCGGCACGAACTTCTTGCGGACCCGCCAGGAGCACTGGAAGCCGACCCTGGAGGCAGCCCAGCGGTTCGGCACCCACGCCGACGCCTGCGTCATCCACCTCACTCGCGAGCAGGCCGAACGGTTCGTCGCCGGCGAGGACCAGGAACTCGACTGGGACGGCGACTGGGGCTACCTGATCGCGACTCACGACCTGGCGGGCGAACCGGCCGTGCTGGGCGTCGGCCTGTTCGTCTACGGCGAGCTCCGCTCGCAGGTCCCGAAGGGGCGGCGCCGGGAGTTGTGAGACGGCCGACCGGCCAGTCTGTCGGACGGCAACGGCGACAGCCGTCCACCGATCGGCTCTACTGGGCTTCGACGTCGGCCTCGGTCTCCTCGTCTGCGTCGCGTCCCAGTTGCGTTTTCACCTCCTGGAGTTCCTGTTCGACCCGCTGTTTCGTCGAGTGGCGCTGTAGTTCGCGGTCGATTTCGTCACCCTCTTCGAGGATGTCGTCGAGCACGCCCGTCTCTTCGAGTTCTTCGAGGGCGGCCGCCCGGGCTTCCATCCGTTCGGTGCGGTCGGTGGCGCGCTCGATGGCGCGATTCACGTCGCCGAGTTCGTCGCCCACGCCCGTGAACGCCTCCGCGACGCGCGCCGACGCCTCCGCCGCCTCGTGGCGAGCCTTCAGCGTCTCCTTGCGGGTCCGGAACCCCTCGATCCGGCCACGGAGGGCCACCTGGCGTTCGACCAGGTGATCCTGGGTGGCCTGCAAGCGCGTGATCTGATCGTCGAGGTCGGCCACCTGGTCGGTCGTCGCGTGTTTCTTCTCTAGGGCGCGCCTGGCCAGGTCGTCGCGGCCCTGCTGTACCGCCGCCCGGACCTGCTCGTCGTGGTTCTCGATCGATTTCTGCAGGCGCTCGCGGTGCAGTTCCAGGCGCTTTCGCTGGGTAGTGATCGTCGCGATTCCCTCGTTGACGTCCTGTAGTTCGTCGCGCAGTCGCTCGTAGGAGTAATCGAGTTCGGCCGACGGGTCGCTGGCGCGGTTCAGAAGGGCGTTCAGCCACGACTCGAGGGTGAACGCCAGACGGCTCAGAAGACCCACGGGCATCCCTCGCGTTCGGACGGACGTCCCTCGCGTTCGTGTGAGTCGTGCTTGCGGGGCGGTCGTCTCGATGACATCCACCGAATTACGGGCGAGACGCGGTTAATTATGTGGTCCGGAAGGGACGGCCTTCCGGCGGTTTCGACGGTAACGACGCCTTACTGTCGGCGAAGGCGGGAGAAACGGCTCTGGTTACCGACTGTCGCGTTCTCGGACCGTCCCGCCGCCGAGTCCCTCCCACTCGACGCGATAGCCCAGCGTCGACAGGAGTGCGGACGCGTCCGCGATGCCGTAGTCGGCGAGGACGTCCTCGACCTCGGACAGCGTCGTGCCCGCCTCGATCTCGCCGTCGACGGCGTCGAGCACCGACGGCCGCACGAGCGTCCGTCCGACCAGTTCGTGTTCGGGGACGGGCCCGTCTTCGACGGCGCTCTCGACGACGTCCTCGCTGACGCCGTAGTCGGCCGCCAGCGCCTCGATGGTCACGACGTCGTCGTTCGGAATCAGTTCGTCGGGCAGCGACTCGGCGGCCGCGCTCGCCAGGTCGTCCTCGTAGCGCCGCAGGGCGTCCCGGACGTCCTTGACCCGGACCGTGCCCGAGTAGGGGATCGCCCGGTGGTCGCTGGCCTCGATTTCCTCTCCGACGCCTAAGCTCTCGTCGACTGCGACCACCATCTCGACGTCCTCTAAGTCCGCCAGACGGGCGAGTTTCTTCTCGACGTACTCGGGCGTCCAAAAGCCCATGATCTCGAAGAACACCCGGAAGTCGGCGTGGCGGTACTCGAACGAGAAGTCGGGGATGACGACGTGCGCGCCCGACGCTAGCGGTTCGGGTTCGCGAACGAGGGTCCAGTCCAGGTCCAGCGACGAGAAGCGAGCGGCGAAGTCCGCCTCGACGCCGCTGTCGTAGGACACCTCCGTCACGGGTTCGACGCCCGGCACCGACACGTCCGCCTGGGTGAGTACGAGTTCGCGCTCGGTACCGCGGTCGTCGATCGTGGCTTCGAGCCGCCACTCGTCGGCTTTGGCCACGGTCCGCAACAGGCGGGCAAAGCGGGTGCCGTAGCGGCGCGTACTGCGAAACAGCGCGGTCGGCCCGGTGACGACGACCTCGCGTCCGGCGTCAACGCGTCCGGCGTCAACGCGTCCGGCGTCACTCCTGTGAATCTCGTACATCAACCGGAGCCGCTTCACCGCCGACACGAGCGCCTTCGGGTCCGAAGAGCGGACGCGGACCTCGGTGGCGTCGAACAGCGCAGTCTGGGCCAGCGAGAGGTTGTACTGCACCACGAGTTCCGCGGGACTCCATCGCGGGTCGACTGCGGCGAGCACCTGCCGCTCGTCGAGGTCGGCGTACAGCGACGATTCGACGTCGTCCGGGGCGACACCGATCCGGTCGGCGGCCGCCGCGAGGGCCCGTTCGCGCTCGGCCGCAGTGACGACGCCGGTCGCCGTCCCGTCAGTGTCGGCTTCGACCCGTTCGGCCGCCTCGAAGGCCGCCGCCCGAGCGCGTTCGGGATCGACCGCGGCCCGCGTCTCGAAGGTCGCCTCCCGGTCGAGGAGTTTGGCGAACCCCCGGACCAGTTTGAAGTCCTCGGCGTCGCGTTCGATGTCGGTCAGCGACGCGTTCAGGTCCGCGCGCGACTCCCCGACGTGGCCCTGATAGACGCCCAGCACGCGCGCCGCCAGGCGCTCGTGGGAGTCGTCGGCGAATTGCGGGTGATAGCTCCCGCCGGCGCGCGATACACGGAGGAGGTCCTTGGTCAGCACTGTCGGAGTGTGCGTGGCCGATGGCTAAAAGGCTCACCACACCTATCCGAAGGTATTCACCCTGTTCGAACCTGCCACCTCGCATGGACTCCGACGACGTTCGCTCCCGGCGCGCGTTCGTGACTGCGAGCGCGACGGCCGCGACCGCCGCCCTCGCGGGGTGCGTCGGCTGGAACCCGTTCGGCTGCGACGGGATGCACCAGAACGTGATTCGCGCCACGCCAGCGACGATCCCGGACGCTGCCGCCCCCATACGATACGACGACCTTCCGGCCGAACAGCGGGACATCGCCGACGCCGCCATCGACGACGAGTACCGAGAGTGCGACCCCGTCTCCGACCCGCTCGCGGCGTTCTTCGGCCGCGTCCAGGCGGCCCTCCGGGAGCAATCGACCGACGACGTCACCGTCTACCTCGTCCGCGACGGCCAGGGGTACGCCCTCTACGCGCAGCGCGAGGACATGGTGTACTCCGACGAGTGACCGTTCCAATTGTCAGCGTCGGCGCCCTCGCCGAGGCAGAAAGATTAGTATTACGAGACTTGAAGTATTACTGTATCGTACCATTACACATGAGCGATGAACAGGCGGGGACGACCGTCGCAGTCACGAGTAAGGGGCAGGCGACGATTCCCAAAGAATTCCGTGACAAACTCCACATCGACACGCCGGGTCGCGTCCGGTTCGTCGAGAACGAGGACGGGGAAATCGTGGTTCGACCGGTCAAGCGTCCGCCCGAAATTCGCGGTGCACTGGCATCCGAAGACGAGGAAGAAAAACGTGAGACATCGGCCACGGAACGTCTCCGTGCGGAGCGAGAGCGCGACGAGATGGAGATCGACGCGACGTACGATCCGTCAGAGCGCGAGGAATGACGGTCGTTTTCGACGCCGAGCCGCTGCTCGCCTTCTCGTTCGACGAGCCGGGGGCGGGCGAGGTCGAACGCTGGCTCGACCGGGTATACGACGGGGAGATCGACGGATATATCTCCACCGTCAATCTCGCAGAGTTTCGGTACGTCGCCGCCCTGGAAGCTTCTGTCGAGGAGGCCGACGCCCACATCGACGACCTTCTGGATATGGGTCTGACCGAGTACGACATCGACGACCTCTGGCGGACTGCGTCGGATCTGAAGGCCACGTACAGCCCAGCTATCGGAGACGCGTACGCCGTCGCCACAGCGAAGGGTTTGCGCACCTCGTCGAGCGCTTCCGGACCGAGCCAGCGTAGCGTCTCGCGTCCATCGTGACCGACGGGATCAGCGGCGACGCCTCGCAACTCGTTTTTCCGCCGTCTCTTCGGAGACGAGTTCGTAGAGGATTGCCCGGTCGCGGTCGTCGGTCGGTCTGAGGAGCCGCCCCAGGCGCTGGGTGAACTCCCGCTCGGAGCCGCTTCCGGCCAGGAGCACGCCCACGTTACAGGCTGGCACGTCGACGCCCTCGTCGAGG
>JBDGSB010000034.1:0-7519 GCA_042217765.1 Haloarculaceae archaeon
CCACGAGGTCCTCGTCGACCTCCTTGGTCTCGCCGATACCCTCACACTCCGGGCAGGCACCGTGGGGGCTGTTGAACGAGAAGCTCCGGGTCTCGATCTCGCTGATGTCGATGCCACAGTGGGTGCACGCCAGGTCCTCGGAGAACTCCACGACGAGACGCTCGCGTCGCTCGCCGCTCGTCTCCGCAGGTGGTTCGTCCCCGCTCGTCTCGCCGCGGCCTTCCCGTCGGTCGGGCCCCGCCTCGCCAGAGAGGTCACCGGTCGATCGCGCGGTCGCGCCGCCGAGGTCCGTGTCTTCGGGCGGGTCCGGGACGATGACCTTCAGCACGCCGTCGGCCTCCTCCAGGGCCGTCTCGACGGAGTCGGTGATGCGCGAGCGGGCCTCCTCGCTGACCTTCACGCGGTCGACGATCACGTCGACGGTGTGGTCGTAGTTCTCGTCGAGGTCGGGCGTCTCCGCCGAGAGGTCGTATCGCCGACCGTCGACCTCGACGCGGGCGTAGCCCTCGCTCACCAGGTCGGCGAACAGGTCCTCGAAGGCTCCCTTCTGGTCGCGGACGACCGGCGCGGCGATTTTCGCCTTCGTCCCCTCGGGCAACGACAGCACCCGGCGCACCATGTTCTGGGCGCTCTGCTCGCCCACCTCGCGGCCACATTCCGGGCAGTGGGGCGTCCCGACGCGGGCGTACAGCAACCGCAGGTAGTCGTGCAGTTCCGTGACCGTGCCGACGGTCGAGCGGGGGTTGTTCGCGGCGTTCTTCTGGTCGATGGAGATGGCCGGTGACAGCCCCTCGACGTTCTCGACCTGGGGTTTGTCCATCTGGCCCAGGAAGTTCCGGGCGTACGCCGACAGGCTCTCGATGTAGCGCCGTTGCCCTTCCGCGTAGACGGTCTCGAACGCGAGCGACGACTTGCCCGACCCTGACAGGCCCGTCACGACCGTCAACTCCTCGCGCGGGATCTCGACGTCGACGTCCTCGAGGTTGTGCTCTTCGGCCCCGCGGACCTCGATGTACTCCCTGCTCATCTATCCACCCTCAGGGACGGGAGGAGTGAAACGCTGTCGGTTTCGACTACGACCCGGTTCACTCTCGCCGTTCCGCCCGGTACGCCGGCACCCGTTCCGAGCGGTCGCTGCCCTCGACGAACGGGAGGGCGTGCCGGTTGGCGTCGACCTCACGGCCGTCGACGCGGACGGTCGCGCCGTCGAGGTTGGCCTCGAAGTCGACCAGGGCGAACGCGATCGGCGTCTCTAGCGAGGGGCTGTCGACGGCGCGGGTCACCTCGCCGACGGCCTCGTCGCCGGCGAACACCGCGGCCCCCGAGTCGGGGACGGCCGCGGCGGTCAGGCCGACGAGTCGCTTGCTCGGACGCCCCCGGTTCTCGACGCGGGAGACGACCTCCTGGCCGACGTAACAGCCCTTCTCGAAGTCGAGCGCGTTGCGGACGCCCGCGACGTTCGGGAGCCGACCCCGCAGTTCGGTCTCGAACAGCGGCGTCCCCGCTTCCAGGGTCAGCGACTCCCAGGTCCGGTAGCCGAAGGGCGCGGCGTTCTGTCCCTTGTTGACGAGCGTGTCGAACACCGACGCGGCGGCGTCGGTGGCGCAAACGACGTCGTAGCCCTCCTCGCCCGCGGGAGCGTCCGTCCGAATCACCGTGACGCCGACGCCGTCCATCGACCCGCGGACGAAGGTGCAGTGGGCGTCGGGCGTCGACGCGTCGTTGAGGACGCTTGCCACCTTCTCGGTCGCCTGCGGTCCGTGGACGCCGAAGACCGCGACGTCGTCGGTCGTCTCCGCGACGGCGACGTCCTCGATGAACGTCTTCTCGCGCCACTCCTCGACCAGCGGTCCCGCGCGGTCCGGCGGCGTGAACAGCAACAGCCGCTCGCCCGCGTGGTAGACGTACATGTCGGTCTCGACGCTTCCCTGCGGGTCTAGCAAGAGCGCGTAGACGCCCTCGCCCTCCGCGTCGGGCACGCGGTTCGAGACGGCGTTGTCGACGTACGACCGGCGGTCGTCGCCGGTCACCGTCACGACGCCGTAGCCGTGTTCGACGACACCGACGACGTTCCGGACCGCCCGGTGGGTCCGCTCGGGACGGCCGTAGTGGTCGACGACGCGACGGCCGCCGTCCTCCCGGAAGGTCGCGCCGTGATCCGCGTGGACGGATTCGAGTACGGTCACTACCGGTCACTGGGGCGCTCGAAAGGATAAGTCTCCCGTCAGCGGTTCCGGTCCGCGTTGCGACCCAGGACGGCCACGACCGCGAGGGCGAGGGCGACGGCGGCCGAGGCGACGGTGAATCCCGGGCCGCCGGTGTTCGTCGTCGCGGTGGTCGTGGGTGCAGCGGTCGTCGGTGCGGTCGTCGTGCGCTCGGTCGTCTCGGCGGCGGTTTCGCCGCCGCCAGCGGGGACCCCCTCCACGACCGTCGTCGCTTCCAGTCCGTTCCTGCTGGCGGTTATCGTCACGTTACCCGCCGACTCGATGGGGACGGTCCCCTCACCACCGGCGTCGGTCGTCCCGACGGATTCGCCGCCGACCGCGAGGGTCGCGTTCGCGACCGGCTGTCCGTACTCGTCGGTGACGGCCACCGCGACGGTCTGGCCGACGACGACCTTCGTGTTCACCGGGTCGACGGCCAGCGCCGGCTCCCGGTTGATGGTCAGTTCGACCGTTCGCTCGGATTCCCTGACGTAGGGACGTTCGGTGACCGTCTCGTAGCCGTCCTTCGTGGCCGAGACGGACAACCGAGTGTTGACCGGGGCGCTCACCGTCGCCGTTCCGCTGGGCAGCGTCGTGATCGTGGCCAGCCGTTCGAGCGAAACCGTCGCGTTGGCGACCGGACGCGGCGGGGTGAAGTGGTCGTCGGTGACGTCGAAGGTGACGGACACGGACCCGCGTTCGACGGCGACGGTCCGGTTGACCTGCTCGCCTACGGTGAGGGTGCTCTGGTTGCGGAAGTACCCCTGCTTGAACGCGATGAGGACGTATTCGCCCTGTTCGATGGCGTCGGTCCGCAACACGCCACGGTCGTCGGTCCGGCCGTCGACGACGTAGGTTCCCTTGCGGTACAACTGCACCCTGGCGTTCGCCAGGCGGCCGTCCTCGTCGACGACGGTCACGCGCGCTTGCCCCTTCTTCGCGACGGTGACGCTGACCTCCCGTTCGCTCGCGTCGGTCAGTCGGTACGGCACGTTGCGGACGTAGTCGTCGTGGGACACCTCGATGGTCGCGTTCGTTCCTGCGGGAACGTCGACGTAGGCCTTGCCGTTGCTGTGGGTCGTGACCGTCGCCGTCCCACCGCTGTCGTTCCACGTCACCCGGACGTCGGCCCCGCTGACCGGGTTGCCGTCGGTATTCTCGACGGCGACCGTCAGCGTAACGTCGTCGCTGGCTGCGCCCACGACCCCCGGCGCGGACGAGAGTGTCACAATTACGATGAGCAACGCCACGACCGTTGCACGGAGGGTGGCCATGCTAACCCTTCGCCGAGTACACATTTGTCTCTGTTGGCTACGAGGGGGGTGTTCAGCGGCTCGTGCGGTCGACGAACGGCACTCACTCCATCCGCGCGAGCACGCGTTCGACTTCGTCGGGCTCGACGGCCGCGGCGGTGCCGGGAATCGTCCGGGCGAGCGCCGCCGTCGCGACACCATGGGACAGCGCCTCGTCGGCGTCGGCACCGCCGGCGAGGCGGTCGAGAAAGCCGCCGACGAACGCGGCGTGCTGGCCGCTGGCGTCGACGTCCGCCGTCGGCACGCTGTCGCGTTCGTGGACGACGTTGTCGTGCCAGACGATGGCCCCGTACTCGCTTCTGGTCATCACGACCATCTCGAAGTCGCCCTTCGAGGCGACCGTGTGGACTTGCTCGCGGGGTTTCCCGGAGCGTCCGAGCACCGTCTCGAACTCCCGTTCGTTCGCGAACAGCACGTCCACCGCCGCGAAGGCGCGCTGGAGTCGTTCCGCGTTCGCGTCGGGATTCCACAGGCCGGGCTGGTGGTCGACGTCCATCGCGGTCAGCGCGCCGCCATCCGTGGCGGCCTCTAGAACTGCGGTCGCGGTTTCGGCAGCCGTCTTCGAGAGCGCGACGGTACTGCCCGCGACGAACGCGACGTCGGCCGCCCGGAAGCGATCCAGCGCCAGCGACTCGGGCGTAGCCGCACCCGCAGTCGCGTCGTCCCGGTCGTGGACGGCCCGATCCGCCCGCAGTTCGCTGCCCGATTCGTGAAACACGAGCCCCTGCCGGCCCTCGTCGGTCCACTCGATGTCCGTCTCGACGCCGTGGCGGCGCACCTCCGCTACCACTCGCCGCCCCAGCGGCGATTCCGGCAGCCGCGACACCCAGGCGCTCGTCGTCCCCAGCCGACTCGCCGTGATCGCCACGTTGCTCTCGGTCCCCGACGTTTCGAGCCGGAACCTCGTCGCCATCTCTATCCGTTCGTCGTCCGGCGGTGACAGCCGAAGCGGCGTCTCGCCGAACGTGACCAACCCGGACATACCCACCCAAACGCAATCGAGGGGCTTAGTTGTCGGGGTGGGGCCACGGAACGAACCGCGGACACGACCCGCCGTTGCTTGCGTCCCGGCGGGCGAACCAGCACCGCCGAACCATCACCGCTTTTATCGTTGCACGCGCAACGCCTCCCCGAGGGCACGTAGCTCAGTCCGGACCAGAGCGTCGGACTTCTAACCCCGTTCGGGGTACCGGGGGAAGTCATCCGACGGCCGTGGGTTCGAATCCCACCGTGCCCGCTTCTGCGATGAGCGGACGCGAAGAGCGAAGCGGCAACTGGAATTCGAACCCTGGACGTCGCAGCCCCGGACCGGCCGAACGCAGTGAGGCCGCACGCCCGGAACGTCTTCCTCCGGTTCGAATCCCACCGTGCCCGTCGAACGCTACAGGGGAATCTCGATCAGCGACATCTCGTCGGCGGGGACGGCCGCTTCGAGCGTCGATTCGACGTCGGCCCACGTGTCGGGGCGGTAGCTCTCGATGCCGAAGCTCTCGGCGAACCGCTCGAAGTCCGGATTCGTCAGTTCGGTCCCGAAGTGCTCGCCGGTGTGGGCGACCTGTTTCGCCGAGATGAGGCCGTAATCGTCGTCGTTGAACACGACGATCGTGTAGCCGAGATCGAGACGGGTGGCCGTTTCGATCTCCGCGGCGTTCATCAGGAACCCGCCGTCGCCGGTCGCGACGACCACGTTCGCGTCGACGGCGAGGTCGGCGGCGAGTCCGCCAGGGACGGCGATGCCCATGCTCGCGAGCCCGTTTGAGATAATGCAGGTGTTCGGCTCGTAGGTCGGGAAGTGCCGTGCGATCGCCATCTTGTGGCTCCCGACGTCCGAGACGAGCACGTCATCGTCGGCCATCATCTCGCGCAGATACGGGAGCGTCCGTTCCACCGAGAACGCTTCCTCCGACTCGGGTTTGCGCCGGGCGTCGGCGACGATCCGGTCGCGCAGGTCGCGACACCACTCCGGGGCCCGGCCCGAGTCGAGACGCGCCTCGAGCCCGCGAAGCACGGCCGAGATGTCCGCGACCAGTTCGACCGCCGGGTTGTAGTGGCGGTACACCTCCGCCGGCTCGTAGTCGACGTGTACGACGGCCGTGTCGAGGTCGGGGTTCCACGACCGCGGGTCGTGCTCGGCGATGTCGTAGCCGACGGCGAGCACGCAGTCGGCCCGTTCGATGGCCGTCGACGCCTCGCGGTTCGGTCCCGAGTCGAGCGTCAGCAGCGAGTTCTCGTTTCGGTCGGACACCGCGCCTTTCCCCATGTACGTGGCGACGACGGGCAGGCCGGCGTGGTCGACCAGGTCCCGCAGTCTGGCCGCCGCGGGCGTGCGGACCGCGCCGTTGCCCGCCAGGACGACCGGGTGTTCGGCCGACTCGACGATGTCTGCCGCGCGGTCGAGCGACTCCGTGTCGGGGTCCGGTCGGCGGACGCGCTCGCGTGGGGCCAGCGGTTCCGCCTCCAGGTGCTCGTCGGCGACGTCCTCGGGAAACTCGATGTGGGTCGCACCGGGTTTCTCGTACTCGGCGAGCTTGAACGCCTTGCGCACGGACTCGGCGATGATGTCGGCGTCGGTGATCTGGGTGTTCCACTTCACGACGGGTTCGAACGTGTGGACGATGTCCAGCGCCTGGTGGCTCTCTTTGTGCAGGCGCTCGCGGCTGCCCTGGCCCGTGATGGCGACCAGCGGCGACTTGTCCAGGTGGGCGTCCGCGACGCCCGTGAGGAGGTTCGTCGCGCCCGGTCCCAGCGTCGAGAGGCAGACGCCCGCCTCGCCGGTCAAGCGCCCGTGGACGTCGGCCATGAACGCCGCGCCCTGCTCGTGGCGGACGGGAATGAACGCGACGTCCGACTCTCGTAGCGAGAACAGGAGGTCTTCGAGTTCCTCGCCCGGGAGGCCGAAGACGTACTCGACGCCCTCGGTTTCGAGACACCGGACGAGGTGGTCGGAGGCCTTCATCGGTCCACCGGGACGTCGGTGTCGGGCTCGTCGGTGAGCCAGACGGTCTTTCGGTTGAGGAACTCCTTGATGCCGGCCTCCGAGAGTTCCCGGCCGTAGCCCGACTCCTTGACGCCGCCGAAGGGCACGCGCGGGTCGGACTTCACGAGGTCGTTCACGTAGACACAGCCCGCGTCGAGGGCCGGCGTGAGGCGTTCGGCCCGGTCGAGATCGGTGGTCCAGAGACTCGCCCCGAGGCCGAACGACGTGTCGTTGGCCTTCGCGATGGCTTCGGCCTCGTCGGCGACGCGGTAGACGGCGGCGACGGGCCCGAACAGTTCCTCGGTGTCGGCCGGACACCCGGCCGGGACGTCAGCCAGCACGGTCGGCGGGTAGTAGGCTCCCTCGCGATCGAGGGGGTCGCCGCCGGTCAGGACGGTCGCGCCAGCCTCGACGCTCGCTTGCACCTGTTCGTGGAGGTCTTCCAGGAGGTCCTGGCGGGCCTGCGGGCCGACGTCCGTGTCCTCGTCCATCGGGTCGCCGATCGTCAGCGACTCGATGGCCTCGACGAGCCGGTCGACGAACGCGTCGTAGACGTCGTCGACGACGACGAAGCGTTTCGCGGCGATGCACGACTGGCCGCCGTTCTGGTTGCGGGCCCACGCGCCGGTCCTCGCCGCGGCGTCGAGGTCGGCGTCGTCGAGGACGACGTACGGGTCGCTCCCGCCGAGTTCGAGGACCGTCTTCTCGAGGTGTTCGCCCGCGGTCGACGCCAGCGCCCGCCCGGCGCGACTGCTCCCGGTGAGCGTCGCGGCTTGCACGCGGCCGTCGGCGAGCACGTCCTCGACGCGGTCGGATCCGATCAAAAGCGACTGGAAGACGCCTTCGGGATAGCCGGCCTCGCGAAACACCTCCTCGATGGCGAGGGCACAGCCGGGAACGTTCGACGCGTGCTTGAGCAGGCCGACGTTGCCCGCGGTGAGATACGGGGCCGCGAACCGAAACACCTGCCAGAACGGGAAGTTCCAGGGCATGACCGCGAGGACGGCTCCCAGCGGTTCGAAGTC
>JBDGSB010000121.1:0-7402 GCA_042217765.1 Haloarculaceae archaeon
CGGGCTCTCGTCCTTACCAAGGACGCGCTTTACCGCTAAGCTACCCAGGCGCGCATTCCACCGTTTAGCTGTCTTGTCTTTAGGCGTTTCGATTCTCGGTGGTCGGGGCGACGCCGTCACCGGACGAGCCGTCCCGTACGAGCGTCCCGAGGCGTTCGCGAACGGCGTCCGAGAAGGTTCCGTCGTCGGGCGTGGTGTCGTCGTGTGCGAGGTCGGTGGCGTACTCCCGGAGCTGGGGCGACGGGTGGTGGCCGGCGGCGGTCGTCCCCGCGACAACGGCCAGTTCGAAGACGTCCCGTTCGAGTTCCGCGTCGAGCGACGGGTCGTCGGTTTCCCGACGAGTGGTCTGGTCGCGGCCGAACGAGCGGACGGTCGCGACGGCAGCGTCGGCGGCCTCCGTGCGGGCCAGCAGGTAAAAGCCCCGAGCGACCAGGATGTCGGCGACGAGGATTTCGAGGTCTGCCCCCTCTCGTTTCACTGCGGTCGGATCGTTGTCCCACGGCTCGGTCTGTGAGAGCGTGCGGGTGAGCCGAAGCCCGTCGTAGATGAGCTGGACGCCGGCACCGCGTTCTGTGAGTCGGTCGGCGGGCGGGCTGGCACCGCCGTCGACGCTGGCCCCGGCGCTCAAGAGGGTGAGTACGCCAGGGTCCATCGACCCCTCGGCGACGTGGTCCTCGATCCGTTCGCGCAGCGTCTCCGGCTCGACGTCCTCGACCGCTTCGAGGGCGGCTCGTCGAACCGCCGCGGCTTCCTCCATTGAGCGAGGCTAACGGAGGGAGGGGCAAAGACCTTTGGAAACGTCCGACACGAGGGGAACCACGAGAAACGCCGGCCCGGACGGCGACGGATGGATCGTTCTGCCGGCTCCCGAGCGGCGTGACGCACTCACGCGGATCTGCGTTGCTCTGTCCCGCCGGGTCGTCCCTCGGTTCGGATCGGTCAAATCGTGCTGACAGCGGTATTCGTCGCTCGTGTCGATCACTATCACGCCCGCAGGCGGTCAGGCTTCCCGTTCGACGTACGCGACCGCCGACTCGGGATCGTCGACGTGTTCGATGCCGGCGACGCCGTCGATTCGGTGGGTTTCGATGCCGGCGACGGGTCGGCCGACGTCGAGCGCGTGGCCGAGTTCCGACAGCGTCCCGGTGCCGCCGTCGACCGCAACCACGGCGTCGCCGTTCAGCACGACCAGGACGTTTCGGGCGTTGCCCAGTCCCGTCGCGATGGGCGTGTCGACGTAGTCGTTGGCCGCCTCGCGACGCTCGCCCGGCAGGATGCCGACGGTGTGGCCGCCCGTTTCGCTCGCTCCGCGACAGGCCGCCTCCATCACACCCGAGCGCCCGCCACAGATCACCTCGTGGCCGTGCTCGCCCAGCAGGCGGCCGAGATCACGGGCCGTCTCGTACAGTTCGTCGCCGACGCGGCTGCCGCCGATCACGCTGACGCGCATACCCCGAGTGACCGACCCGATCGACAAGTATGTCCGGGACGTCCGTCTGCTCACCGTCGTCTGGGACGGCTGTCGAACCGTCCTCGGTATCGAACGCGGCGCTCAGAACGCCCGCAAATCGTCGAGCACCGCCTTCGCGCTGCCGTCGGCGACGGCGTCGCGGGCCATCGACAGCCCATCGTCGATGCTGGCGGCGTCCTCGCGGGCGTAGACGCGAAGTGCGGCGTTGAGCACGACGGCGTCGGCGAAGCCGTCCTCGCGTTCGCCGGCCACGACCTGTTCGGTGATCGCCGCGGAGTCGGCGGCCACGTCGTCGACGGCCAGATCATCGCGCTCGACGGCCATGCCGTAGTCGGCGGTGGCGATTTCGAAGTCCTCGACGTTCTCGCCGGGGTCGCCGCCGGTGTCAGCCGTCCACTCCGCGACCACGGTCGATCCCGGTCGGACGTCGTCGTAGCCCTCCATGCCCTGGAACATCAGCACCCGCGAAACGTCCTGCGTCTCGGCGGCGGCCAGCGTCTTGATCACCTTCACGGCGAAAGACAGGTGATAGAAACTCCCGAGGTGGACGTCGGCGTTGCTGGGATTGGCCAGCGTCTCGACGGTGTTGACGAACGTGCGCACGCCCATCTCCGCCCGGCGGTCGGACAGGTCGTCAACGAGGGGATTGCAGTTGGGCTGGTAGTAGAAGCCGAATCCGATCTCGTCGACCATGTCGGCGCTGTTTCCCGGTTCGAGGTCCGTTCGGACGCCGAGTTCGTCGAGTACGTGCTTGTAGGCGGTCGCCTCCTGGGTGGGGACGCGGTCGCCGCTGTGAGCGACCACTGGCGTTCCCGCAGCGGCGGCGACGACGCCGGCAGCCACCCCCAGCAACGCCGAGGTGTGCTTGCCGTCGTAGTTGGCCCCGCAGTCGACGGGATCGACCACGGGTTCGGCCGTCTCGACGCTCCGCTCGCGCATGACGTCGGTGTACGCGCTCAGTTCCTCGGGCGTGTTTCGCTTCCAGCGGTTGGCCAGCCAGAATGCGCCGACGGTCGTCTCCTCGTAGTCGCCGTCGAGAAGCCGGTCGAACGCCGCGCGTGCCTGCTCGCGCGTCATGTCCTCGGCGGACTTCGGGCCGGACCCGATCACGTCGCTCACGAGTCGCCGCAACGTCCACTCCTCGGTATCGGTCATGTGCCGACCTTGGCAATCGCGGAGTTAAGTCCTCCGCTCCTCGCCGCGTTCCCGTTCCGGGTACGCGTGTAGTCTCGCGGTCGTGTCGCCCGACGGCCGTGGTGCCGTTTCACGTGACGTGGCTGTGTTCGTCGACGTACGCCTCGATTGCGGCGTCCACGTCGTCCGCAAGCGGTGGTCGTTCGTACTCGGCCAGCACGGCGTCGACGCGGTCGCTCGCCCGCTGGAGGGCAGACCGACTGCCGGCGGCCACCCACTCGTCGTATCGATCACGCACCGCCAGTTCCGGCGCGAACGTCACGGCGTCGGCGACGGCGTCGGGGTCGCGTCCGTCGGTGAACGCCTCGCCGGGGTCGGACGCTTCGATGGCGTCGAGCGAGACCGACCCGTGGACGAGTTGCGAAACGAGCGCGTCGCGTGCGTCGTCGGTCTTCCGGAGGGCTCGAATCCGCTCACAGTCGAGGAGGAATTTCTCGGGCGAGACGGTCCCGTAGGTGTCTAGCAGTCCGGTGGCGTTGAGTACGATGTCGGCGTCGCTTCGCAGTGCGTCCCCGAGCAGGTGCATCGACTCGGCGCCGGCCTGGTCGTCCACGGTCTTGGCGTCGGTGCCGCCGCCCCTGGTTCTGGTCGGAACGCCGTAGTGGTTCCCCATCGCGACGCCGATTCCCGACAGCAGACTCCCGGTCGGTCCGCCGTAGGCGACCGTCTCCGCGTCCCGGTCGTAGTACGTCGAGGCGTAACTGAACGCGACCGGGGTTCCGGGCGCGACGACCTGCGTCAGCACGATCCCGAACAGTGCTTCGGCGTTGGCGAGCGCGACGGTTTCGGACAACGAGTGTGGTGCCGACGCGCCGGCGATCGCTCCCGAACCGACCACGAGCGGCTGGCCGGCGCGAGCGTACGCCAGCAGACCGTCGACGAGCGGTTCGTTCCACAGCCGCGGCGACCGCGGGTGAACGCGACCGAGAACTGCCGGGACCGACGGTTTCGACTGGTCTGCACCCAGCGCGATGGCCGCCATCTCGATGGACGCACGGGCGTTCTCGGCGCTTCGGGTGGCTCCCACTAGCGGCTTGTCGCTGTGGCGAATCAGTTTCGCGAGCAGTTCGTATCCCACGGCGGCGTCCTCGAAGCCACCGGGATTGCCCGCCAGGGCGTACGGTTCCGGGCTACAGAGGTCGTACCCGATCGCCGACAGTACGTCCGTTTCGTGTGTCAGACGGGCCAACATCTCGAAGTCGTCCATCGTCGCCGCCCGCCGTTCCGCTCCGGGTCGCCAGACGTGTCGACCTCCCATGCCGGGCGTGATCACCGCGGGTCCCTCACCGACGGTGACGGTCCGTTCGGGATTGCGGGCGTGCCAGGTGAACGACGACGGCGCGGCGTCGAGACAGTCCGCGACGACCGACGGCGACACCGTTACCGTCTCGCCGTCGACGGTCGCTCCGGCGTCGTCGAGAATCCGGCGCGCCTGGTCGTGTTCGACTCCCATGCCGACGTCCGACAGCACTGTCAGGCTCGCGTCGTGTATCGCCGTCCGTGCCGCTGTGGGAAGCGAAACCATGTTTTCGGAAGTGACACTGCGGGTGAGCATAGGAATTTCCCCGAATCGACGCCAACGAGCGCTGCAGTGGTGTGTGTTTCTGCGCCAAAACGGGACGCGGTACCGTTCAGTTGTCGGGCGTGCGACCGGCGAGGACGTCCCGGTATCGCTGTCCCGCCTCGTCGTCCGCCCGCAGCGCCGAGACGATTCGGTCCGAGACCGACGCCGGCCCGTCGACGGAGAGTGCCGGACCGGGAACGCCGTCCGGCAGGAATCGCTCGTAGACCGGTAACCGCTCGCCCAGCGGGACTCCGGCGTCGTCGGCGATGGCCCGGAGTTCGCGTAGCGCCGGCCACGCGTACTCGGGGTTGACGTGGTCGTCGGTGACCGGCGAGACGCCCCCGAGGTCGTCGACGCCACAGTCTAGCACCTCGCGGACGGGCGCGAGGTTCGGCGGGACCTGCACCGACACCTCCGCGGGCAAACAGTAGCGGGCCATCGCCACCGCCCGCCGGAGCGTCTCGACGTCCGGTTCGCCGCCGCGCCAGCGGTCGTTCTCGACGACCGGCTGGACGATGACCTCCTGGACGTGGCCGTACCGCTCGTGGAGGTCGCGGATGGCCAGCAGGCTCGCCGCGCGGTCGACCCAGTCCTCGCCGATGCCCACCAGAATACCCGTCGTGAAGGGGACCCCGAGTTCGCCCGCGGTACGGATGGTGTGCAGGCGCTGGCCCGGATTCTTCGCGCGCGGACCACCGTGGGCGCGGACGTCCGCCGTCGTCTCGAGCATGACGCCCATCGAGGCGTTGACGTCCGCGACCGATTCCATCTCCGTGCGCGTCTGGTCGCCCGGATTGCTGTGGGGGAGCAGGCCAGCGTCGAGCGCGAGTTCACAGGCCTCGCGCAGGTACGAGTGAATCGAGTCGTGGCCCCACGCGGCTAGCTGGTCGTAGACCGCGCTGTAGCGGTCGTCGGGGTCGTCGCCGAAGGTGAACAGCGCCTCCGTACAGCCCGCGTCCGCGCCTTGCTCGACGACCGTCCGTATCTCCTCGGGAGACATGAGCGTCGCCTCTCCCGGCGGGTCGTAGTAGGTGCAGTACGTGCAGGTGTATCGACACGCCGTCGTCAGCGGTACGAAGACGTTCCGGGCGAAGGAGAGTTCACCGGCCGGGTCGACGTCCGCGGGTCCCACCGACAGCAGTCGCTCGACGTCCGCGTCGGCGACGTCGACGTCGACGCCGTACTCGTCGGTTCCGGGAATCGAGTACACGTCCGCCGGATGGGGTCGCCCACGCAAAAAGTTTCGCCGCGACGCCGTCGCTGCGACGGATCACGCGTCCCGCGACCGCCGGCGGACGTCGACTCGCCCCTCGCCGACGGCGAGTTCGAAGCCCGCGTCGATCAGCCACTCGCGGGCCGCGCCGTCGCCGTGCAGCAGGACTTCGACGAGGTCAGCGGGTTCGTCGACGTCCGTCGCTAGCCGAACTGAATCGACTTCGGCCACCGTCGCGCCCACCTCGCGAGCGATACGGCGGTGGTCGCGGACGGACGCGCCGTGGTAGTCGACGCGAAAGTCCGGGTGGTGGACGACCAGCGCGTTGGTGCCGCCGCCGCGCCCGGGGACGAGGACCACGTCGCCGTTGGCGTCGAACAGTCGGTCGAGCGCGTCGGGCGTCGCCAGCGGCAGGTCGGCCATCACCACCGCGACCGGATTCTCACGCCCGTCGAGGAGGGCGTTGACGGCCGCGGTCAGCGGTCGCTCGTCGACGATTACGGGCGCGTCGACCGAAACCGGTGCCGTCGCGAGGACGCGCGGCCGACGGCCGGTCGCGCGAATCGCCGCGAGCACGTCGTCCAACATGGCGCGTGCGAACGCCGCCCGTTCGTCGGCGTTCAAAAGCGGGTCGAGTCGGGTCTTCGGTCGCTCGGCGGCGAACGGGACGTAGACCATCGCCTACCGCAGTCGCTGGTTGTCGTCCTGCTGGGAACGCCAGTAGTAGACGCCGCCGCCGACGACCACCAGGCCGATCAGCACGCCGACGCCGTACAGGACCATCTGCATGGTCTGGTGGGACTGCTGGGCCTTCCTGGCCGCGTTCTGTGACTGCTCGGCCAGCGAGATCGCGTTGTCGAAGTTGCCGACGTCGTACGCCGAAACCGCGCTGTCGCGGAGGTCCTCGGCCTGGGCGTTCCCGCCGGCGGCGTTGATGGCCTCGTCGGCGGCGTCGATGGCCTCGCGGGCGTCGCGGCTCCGTGTGGTGTAGTACTCCGCGGTCACGTTCCGCAGGACCGTGGGATTGCTGCCCTGTACCTGCACGAGACTGGCGACCGTGTACTCCTGGGCCGGATCGTAGCTGTAGTTGGCGACGTCGGGCGTCGTCCCGGATATTTCGACGACGAGCTCGTCGCCGCCGTTGTCGAGGCTGAGCTGTTGTTCGAACGATTCGTTGCCGTAGGTGTGCTGGCTGAGTTGGTTGCCCTGCTGGAGGACCGTCACGGTCCAGCTCACCGATTCGAGTTGCGTTCGGCCCCGGAGCGTCCACTCGTTGGTCTCGGTGAACGGGTCCTCGACCGTCACCGTCGCCGACGCTTCCGAGCCGACCTGTGACGCGCCTGGCGCGTCGTCGACGCCGACCGACATCGCGGCCGCCGTTCCGACGGCGACGACGGACACGAACAACAGCGCGGCCAGCGCGATGCCCCTAGAAGAGCGGGTCGAGTTCATCCTCGTCATCTTCCACCAACTGCTCTAAGTTCTCTTCGCTTTGCTCGCGTATCTCGTCGATGTTGTCCTGTGCCTCGATGGCGACCTGCTGGAGTTCCTTGATTCGCGGGACGTTGTGGACGCCCGACAGCAGGACTGCCGCGGCGACGCTGGGTTCGTTCAGCGGGTAGTCGCCGCCGCGGACCTCCATGCTGCCGGTCTGCTCTTCGAGCCACTTGCGGCCGCGCTCGATGCCCTTCCGGTTGAGGTGTCGGGGCGGTCCGCTCATCACGAGCAGGGCGCGTTCGGCCCCGTCGACCTCGCAGGGCAGGGT
The DNA here is from genome assembly GCA_042217765.1 of Haloarculaceae archaeon. Classification (GTDB taxonomy): domain Archaea; phylum Halobacteriota; class Halobacteria; order Halobacteriales; family Haloarculaceae; genus JARUKX01. The sequence goes on from JBDGSB010000121.1 coordinate 7,208, forward strand.
CAGTCGCCCGAGCGTCGCCTTCCGGACGAGCGACGTGATGCGGTTGGTCGTGTTGGCGGCGTCCATGCCGTCGCTGGCGTCGTCGTCTCCTTTGAACCGCGACAGGAGTCCGCCGCTGGATCCAACTTCGACTTCCTCGGCGGCGTAGCCGACCGTCGAGACGCCGCCGCCGGCCAGCGTGTTGATGATCTCGCT
>JBDGSB010000007.1:0-7085 GCA_042217765.1 Haloarculaceae archaeon
GGGTCGGCACCCTGCCAGGCGTAGACGACCTGGTCGTCGTCGCCCGCGATGAGGACCTTCTTCACGTGGGGCCGCCACTCCTCGTAGACGTCGTACTGCAGGGTTGTGATGTCCTGGAACTCGTCGATGACGAGGTAGTCGACGTTGGGGATCAGCGATCGCTGCTTGACGCGTTCGAGCATGTCCGCGAAGCCGACCAGTCCGTTCTCGCCCTTGTAGGAACGCCAGGCGCGGATGGCCTCGGGGACGTCGATGCGGTCGTCGTCGGAGGGCCACGTCGGCGTGTACTTGTTGCCGGTCTGGGCGTTGGCGTCGATGTCCGGCGGCAGGCGGACCTCCTCGTCGTTCCACTTGAACGGGACCTCGTACCAGTCGGCGACGTCGCGACGCGTCCGCTGGAGCCACTGGCTAGTGGCGATGATCTTGTTGCCGATCGTAGTCGAGCGCGCGGACCGACGGCGCGAGCCCTCGTACTCGTCTTCGTATTCGAGACCGAAGTCCTCGCAGAACTCCTGTTTGTCGTTCTCGCCGACGACGTCGCCACGCGAGAGGTTCAGCAGGTCGTAGGCCTTCGCGTGCATCGTCGAGACGTTGCCCCGCAGCGCCCGCGGGTTCATGTCGAGCCGTTCGGCCAGTCGCTCGCGAATCTCGGCGGCCGCCGCCCGCGTGTACGAGACGACGAGCACGTCGCGGACGTCGACGTCCTCTTCGGTCAACAACCGTTCGACGCGGTCGAGCAGGGCCGTCGTCTTCCCGCTACCGGGGCCACCAAACAGGCGTGTCACCTGGGTGGGCTGTCGAGTCATTGGACAACTAGAGGTGGTGCGTACCCATAAACCACGTGCTTCGGAACGGGTACGCCAGGCGCCCACAGACGATCACTCGCCGAGTGCGTCGGCCTCGGCCATCTCCTTTGGCCAGAGGTAGTTCCACAGCAGGCCGGCGACGATGCCGCCGAGGAACGACGCCACGATGTACCAGAGGGCGTCGAACGGGCGCACCCCGGAGATGGCCGAGGTGAAGATACGCGCAAAGGACACCTGCGGGTTGACGAACATCGTCGACGACGTCGCGAGGATTCCGGAACCGACGACGAACCCGACCGCGAGACCGACGAAGTCCGAGTCGCGCCGCACGGAACTGACGACGACCGAGACCAAAAGCGCCGTGCCGAGAAACTCCGCGAGGTACGTCGACGGCGGACGCGCGACCGACGAGATGGTGAACACGTTCGTTCCGAGGATACTCACGAACGAGAGGTTCGCGAGGACGACGCCGACGATGCCGCCGGCGAACTGCGTCGGGATGTACCTCACGGCGGTCGACCGGTCGACGTCACCGGAGACGAGCAACCCGACCGTCACGGCGGGGTTGACGTGCGCGCCGCTTATCTCGCCGAACGTCTCGACGATGACGAACAACCAGCCCGCAGTCCCGATTGCGATGAACAGGACCGCGACGCCGGTCGACGCACCGAGCATATCTTTTCCGAGCAGGGCTGACGATACCAGGACGTACACCAGCGTGGCCGACCCGACGAACTCTGCGAGAAGTCGCTGGCCGATCGAGAAGTTGTCACTCATGGTTGGCAGTCGGAATTGGGAACCGTAGCAGGTGGCCGTGCGAACGGCGTCCGGATGACGTGGCTGTCTTCCCCGAGCGATGCCCTCCCTGGGCGAGGGTGAGTCGCGCGCGACCGCGACCACGAACGCGAACGCGAGTGCAACGTCACAGACCGACGCCGTCGCCACGGACGGCCGAGTGCGGCCGTGGGCAGTCTGCCAGCGCCGGCGACGTCACGCGGACACCACATTTCGTGTCGTCGTTCACCGGCTCGCTCCGTTAGCTTTTCGGAGCGCCCCGTCCGGAAATACGCCGGACGAAAGCGACGGGACCGGAGACGGCGAGCGAAAGAGCGAGGGCGGGCGGCCGCTCGCGGTTCACTCCAGGTCGAAGCGGTCGGCCTGCATCACCGTGCTCCAGGCGTCGACGAAGTCCCGGACGAACTGCGCCTCGCCGTCGGCGGAGCCGTATACTTCGGCGGTGGCGCGCAGCCGGGAGTTCGACCCGAAGACGAGGTCGAAGCGCGTGGCCTCCCACTCGAGGTCGCCCGTCTCGCGGTCGCGGACCTCGAAGACTTCCTCGTCGTCGTCGACCGGCACCCACTCGTGGTCCATGCCGAGCAGGTTCAGGAAGAAGTCGTTGGTCAGCGTCCCCGGTTCGTCGGTGAAGACGCCGCGGTCGGAGTCGCCGTAGGTCGCACCGAGCGTTCGCATGCCGCCGACGAGCACCGTCAGTTCGGGTGCGGTCAGGCCCAGCAGGTTCGCCCGGTCGATCATGATCTCCTCGGGCTTGCGGTCGCGGTCGTCCCCGAGGTAGTTCCGGACGGCGTCGGCCTCCGGTTCGAGCACCTCGAAGGAGTCGACGTCGGTCTGGTCCTGTGTCGCGTCCGTGCGGCCGGGTTCGAAGGGCACGTCGACGTCGTACCCGGCGTCGGCCGCCGCCTGCTCGACGGCGACGGTCCCGCCGAGGACGATGAGGTCTGCCAGCGACACCTCCGTGTCGTCCCGGGAGCCGTTGAACGCCGCCTGAATCTCCTCGTAGGTCGCCAGGACGGACTCGAGTTCGGCCGGTTCGTTGACCTCCCAGCTCCGCTGGGGCTCCAGGCGGATGCGAGCGCCGTTCGCGCCGCCGCGCTTGTCGCTCTGGCGGAAGGTCGAGGCGGACGCCCAGGCGGTCTTGATCAGTTCCGACCGGGTGAGGTCCGACTCGAGGATGGCCGCCTCGAGGTCGGCGACGTCGGCCTCGTCGACGACGTCGTAGTCGGCCTCGGGGACGGGGTCCTGCCAGAGCATCTCCTCGTCGGGAACCTCCGGGCCGAGGAACCGAGAGGGCGGACCCATGTCGCGGTGGATGAGCTTGTACCACGCCTTCGCGAAGGTCTCCTGGAACTCCTCGGGGTCGTCCTGGAACCGTTCGAGAATCTCCCGGTAGTCGGGGTCGCGTTTGAGCGCGACGTCGGTCGTGAGCATCATCGGGTCGACCGTCGCGTCGGGGTCGTGGGCGTCCGGGACGGTGTCTTTCGCCACGTCGTCGACCGGTCGCCACTGCCAGGCACCGCCGGGGCCCTTGTGGGCCTCCCACTCGTGATCGAGCAGGTTGTCGATGTAGCCCATGTCCCACTGAGTCGGTGCGCTGGTCCACGGCCCCTCGATGCCGCTCGTGATGGTGTCACCGGCTTTGCCCTCGCCGTAGGAGTTCTTCCAGCCGAGGCCCTGCTCCTCGATGGGGGCGGCCTCGGGTTCGGGGCCGAGGTTGTCGCCCGAGTCGGCCCCGTGGACCTTCCCGAAGGTGTGACCGCCGGCGATGAGCGCGACCGTCTCCTCGTCGTTCATCGCCATGTGGTCGAACGTGTCGCGGATGTTCGTCGCCGACCCTTCGAGGTCGGGTTCGCCGTTCGGGCCCTCCGGGTTCACGTAGATGAGGCCCATCACGGTGTTGCCCAGCGGGTGTTCGAGGTGGCCCGCCTCGTCGAAGCGGTCCTGGGAGGTTCGCTCCCACTCCTCTTCGGGACCCCAGTCGACGGCGTCGTCGCCCTCGAAGTCGTCCACGCGGCCGCCGGCGAAACCGAACGTCTCGAAGCCCATCGACTCTAGCGCGACGTTCCCGGCGAGGACGATGAGGTCGCCCCAGGAGAGCGCGCGGCCGTACTTCCGCTTGACCGGCCAGAGCAGGCGACGAGCCTTATCGAGGTTGACGTTGTCGGGCCAGCTGTTGATCGGCGGGAGCCGCTGGCGGCCGCCGGACGCGCCGCCGCGGCCGTCCTTGGTGCGGTACGTGCCGGCGCTATGCCACGCCATCCGGATGAACAGCGGTCCGTAGTGACCGTAGTCGGCCGGCCACCAGTCCTGAGACGTCGTCATCACGTCCTCGATGTCGGACTTCACGGCGTCGAAATCGAGCGACTCGAACGCCTCCGCGTAGTCGAAGTCCTCGTCCATCGGACCGACGTCGCGAGCGTTCTGGTCGAGCAGCCCTACGTCGAGCGCGTTCGGCCACCAGTCGTGGTTGTCTCGAATCGTCATCGGCCACCCTCCGCGACCGCCTCACGGTCGTACTGTGCCATCGTCGAACTCCGCGAACGCGTATCGTGTGACGTGCAGTGGGACATGCAGTATCTCCTTCGTTGAACAGGTCTCACGCGTGCGTCTTAAGCGCTCCGATGGATTTTCCTAAATGCCCGATAGATTTTCATATCTGCTGTAATTATCTTTGTCAGCCCAAAATATAGATACTAATATCTAAATACGATCTTTCGAGTGAAGAATGATATTTCGCATACTTCGAATAGAGCTAGAGGAAGGACGACGGCCGTCGCTCGATACGACAGTGGAAATAGCGACTACCGCGAAACGAGCAGCAACGCTCGACACCGAATCGACGGAACGCGAAAAGTCGACTGGCCGGCTACGCCGGCGTCCAACCGCATACCGAGCACTCTGTGGCCGTCGACTCGTGGAGGCCGCCGCATTCGGGACACTGTTTTTTGTTGTAACTCTCCTCCCAGCCGACCTGATCGACGTCGTGCCCGCGCTGGGAGAGGAACTCGTCGTAGAGGTCGTCGTTGCTCGGTGCGGACGCCATACATGTCATGCTATACCACACCGCCATATATGTCTATTGGTGGTGGTACGTGTTGCCACAGCAGGACCGGTTCCGATACCGGAACTGCCGGTCGCGGTGTCGCGCTCGCAGACCCGAGCGATGACGATGGGCTTTACCGGCCCGGACGAGTACGACCGGCAACGATGGTCGAGGAAATCACGGCCGCACAACTTCACGAGCGGCTCCAGCGCGGCGAGCCAGTCCAGGTGGTCGACGTTCGCTCGCGGGCCAGTTTCGAGCACGCGCACATTCCTGGATCGGAGAATCTACCGTTCGCCGAACTCACGCGACGTATCGACGGGTTCGACTGGAGCGACGACGTCGTGTTCGTCTGTCCGAAAGGCCAGAGTTCCGCACAGGCCGCGCGTCTGCTCGAATCCTACGAGGGCGTCGACGAGAACACCACCGTCGCCAACATGGTCGACGGCCTCCAGAACTGGACGTACGAGATCGAGACCGAGACCGAGACCGAAGCCTGATCGGGTCGACCGGGGCTCGTCCGGTGGTTCGACGCCGTTATCGGCAGGCATTTCCCGCGGGCGGGCGAGATACCGCCGATGGCAAGCGGCAGCAAGTCGGTCGTCATCGCGGCACTGCTGGCCAACGCGGCGATTGCCACGCTCAAGTTCGTCGGGTTCCTGCTGACCGGCAGCGCGGCGATGCTCTCGGAGACGTACCACTCGGTGTCCGACACGGGCAACCAGGTGTTTCTGCTCATCGGCCTCCGGTACGGCGCGAAAGAGCCCAGCCGTCGCCACCCCTTCGGGTACGGCAAGGCGCAGTTCTTCTACAGTTTCCTGGTGTCAGTGCTGCTGTTCGGCATCGCCGGCTGGGAGAGCGCCAAACACGGGTACGACGCCATCGTCCACGGGAGCCACGCCGTTCCCCACGGCACGGCGACGCTGCCGGTGATCGGCGTGACCTTTCCGGCGGCCGTCGTCAACTACGGCGTCCTGCTGGGGGCCATCGTCTTCGAGAGCTACGCCCTCCGGAAGGCCCACGCGGAGATGCGTCGTCAGATCGACGAACACAACTGGAGTGGCTTCCGCGAGGCGTTCCGAACGACCAGCGACGTGACGACGCTGACGGCCCTGACCGAGGACACGGTCGCGGTGTCGGGCGCGGGACTGGCCCTGCTGGGGATCTACCTCTCGCGGGTCACCGGCAACGCAATCTACGACGCCGCCGCCGCGCTGGTCATCGGGGTCATGCTGATGGGCTTTGCCGTCGCGCTGGCGTGGGAGAACAAGCGACTCCTGCTCGGCGAGAGCCTGCCCGCCCGCGAGGAGGCCGAACTGCGCGCCGTCGTCGAAGCGTGGGACGGCGTCGATCGCGTCGTCGACTTCCGGACGGTCTTTTTCGGTCCCGAACGGCTGCTCGTGACCGCCGACGTCGAGTTCGACCCCGACCTCGACACCGCCGACATCGACGAGCGAATCTCGGGCATCGAGGGGGCCCTCATGGGTACCGAAGAAGACGTGAAGAAGGTGTACATCGAACCGGAGGTGTGACGGGCGAGCACGGACCGGGACGCACGGCCGGCGAGTCTGACGAACGCTTTTGTGCGGCGACCGTCGAATACCGAACGTGACGCCCGAGAACGGCTCCGTGCGGTTTTTCCCCTACGAGGAGCCCTACGACCACCAGCGCGAGGCGATGGCGACCATCGCCGACGCCGTCGCCGACCGGCGGGACGTCCTCTTCGAGGGCGCGACCGGCACCGGCAAGACGCTGGCGGCGCTGGTGCCCGCCCTGGAGTTCGCCCGCGACAACGAGAAGACGGTCGTCATCACCACCAACGTCCACCAGCAGATGCGCCAGTTCATCGACGACGCCCGCGCGATTCACGCCCAGGAACCGATTCACGCGCTCGTCTTCCAGGGCAAGGGGTCGATGTGTCACATCGACGTCGGCTACGAGGAGTGTCAGGTGCTCCGGGACACCACCCGCGACCTGGTCGACCTCGAACGCGAGCAGGCCGAACTCCAGCAGCGCCAGCGCGACCTCCTGGCCGAGAGCCAGGCCGGCGACGAGGCGGCCACGGAGGCTCGTACCGCCGTGATGGACGACCTCGAAGCCGTCGAGACGGAGTTGGCCGAGTTCGACGAGAATCGGGCCACCTGCGACCACTACTACCGCAACCTCACCGCCGACACCGACGAGTTCTACGCGTGGCTGTACGACGACGTCCGTACGCCCGAGCAGATATACGGCTACGCAGAGCGCGCGGGGCTGTGTGGCTACGAACTGCTGAAGGAGGGGATGGACGGCGTCGAACTCGTCGTCTGCAACTATCACCACCTGCTCGACCCGGTCGTCCGCGAGCAGTTCTTCCGCTGGCTGGGTCGGGACCCCGAAGACGTCGTCGCCGTCTTCGACGAGGCCCACAACGTCGAGGACGCCGCCCGCGACCACGCCCG
>JBDGSB010000124.1:0-7046 GCA_042217765.1 Haloarculaceae archaeon
TGGGACGTGCGCTCAAGACGGTGAAGCCTCGGGGCTTGTCCCCGAGGTACTTCACCACACCTATCTCGATCCGGAGCGGACGCCGGCAGTCAGTGGCAGGTGATGCCGGCGGCGTGGCGGAAGTTGTGCAACGCGTCGTGTACCATCGGGTCCTGCACGAACAGCAGCGCGAACGCCGCGATGGCGAGCACCGCCAGTCCGAGTCCGAGTTGCGGCGGCGTCAGCGAACTGCTCGCGATGTCGATGCGGTCGTGGACGGTTTGGGTCGTCGCCATTGAAACCTAAATTGTACTAAGAACAAGCAAGATTGTAAAACTAACGCTGTGCGGGCGTCACCACGGTGTGACGACGGGTGTCCGTTCGGAACGTCGGGTCGACAGGAGGCGGCCCGATCACGACGCCGAAGCGGCGTCGGCGTCGGGCAGTCCGGTCTCGACGTCGGCGGTCTCGTCGCCGGCACGGCGGTGCAGCCAGGCGTGTGCGCTCGCGAGAACGAACCACAGGACGGCTTGCCCGAAGACGACGAAGCCACGGAACGTCCGCACGAGCGTCGGCGGGACGTCGCCGTGTATCGGATTGGCCGGCAGTACCGCCGCGACGACCGGAAGCAGTGCCAGCGGCACGAGTGCGCCGAGGACGCCGACGACACGGCCGTACTCCTCGGCGAGTCGGTCGTACGCGACCCCCGCGAGCAGCGACGCGATCAGGCCGGCGACCATCATGCCGGCGTAGATCGGCAGTCGGGTCCCCGTCGACAGCGCCTGTTCCATGCCGGGTGCGGCGGGCGGCAGCGCCAGCCACGGCGCGCCCGAGACGGTGACGAAGCCGGCAGCCGCGAGCAGGTAGCTCTTGGTCGCGCCCGTGCCCGGAATGGACGGTTCGAGGAAGAAGAAGGCGACGCCGAACGTGCACGCCCCGAGCAACAGTCCCCAGAAGCCGCTGCTGACGACGCTGACGACCTTCGTCACGGCCATCGAGACGACCGGTTCGGCGTGGTGGTGCGACGCCGCTTCGGCGGCGTGACCGCCACCGTGGGCGAGTCCGTCGACGTAGACGACGAACGGGTTGCCGACGGACGCCATGAAGACGCCGAACACCAATCCCGCGACCAGTCCGGCCACGAGGCCGCGCTCGAGGTACTGGAAGAACATCAGTGGCAGGTGATGCCGGCGGCGTGTCGGAAGTTGTGCAGCGCGTCGTGTACCATCGGGTCCTGCACGAACAGCAGCGCGAACGCCGCGATGGCGAGCACCGCCAGCCCGAGTCCGAGTTGCGGCGGGGTCAGCGAACTACTCGCGATGTCGATGCGGTCGTGGACGGTTTGGGTCGCAGCCATATGCAAACAAGATTGTTTTAGAACAACCAAGATTGTAAAACTGTCGTTGTCCCGGCGACGATCGTTACTGACTTTGCGACCGCGCCGTCGCGACCGCTCGCTCGACGCGTTCGGGCGACAGCGCCGACAGGGGAACGCGTTCGCCGTCGGTGATGGCCGCGACGTCGCCGGTCAGCGACGACCGATCGCCGTCGTTGCCGGCGTCGACGACCACGACGTGTGCGCCCTGGTCGGCGAGACGACGGGCCGCCTCGCGGGTCTCCCCCGTTGGACTCCCGGTCGCCGCGTTGGGCCGGCCGTCGGTCACCAGGACCACGATGCCGACGTCGGGGTCGGCGCGGTCGAGTACCTCCCCTGCGGCGTGCATGCCCGCGGGCAGCGGCGTGCGGTCGCCCGTGGGGAGTTCCTTGAGGTGTCGCGCCGCCAGCGTCACGCTGTCGGTGGGCGGGAGCAGGACCTCGGCGTCCTCGCCCGCGAACGCGACCAGCGACACCTCGTCGCGCTGCTCGTAGGCGTCCCGCAGCAGGTCGATTGCGACCCCCTTGGCGGTGCGCATCGGGCCGCGCATCGACGCGCTGGCGTCGACGGCGAACACGACCAGCGCCGAGGTGTCGCCCGCCCGAACCGATCGCCGGAGATCGCGGGACTTGACGGCTGTCGACCCGCGCGTGGCCGCGGCGCGGACCGACGCGGCGGCGTCGACAGCGTCGCCGGGATCGGCCCGTTCCGTGCGGACGCGAGCGCCCTCGTTGCCTGCACTCGCGGTGATGGACGCCCGCGTGCCTCCGGCGGATTCACCGACGTCGCGGGCGTCGGCGTTCGGCACGTCCACCTCGGGTGCGTGCGCCTCGCCGACCTCGGCCCGCGACTGGCCCGGTATCAGCGGCGTCCCCTCCTGGTGGTCGTCGCTCTGGCCGCCTTCGTCGTCCGTCTCGTCGTCGCCGTTCTCGCCGTCCATCTCGGCACCCGTGGGCGTCGGTGCGGGTTGGCCCGGTGCGTCACGGTCGTCGTCGGCGTCGTCCTCCTGGTCAGCGTCCTCACCCGCCCGTCCGTCGCCGTCTCCGTTTCCCGCGTCGTTCGCCTCGTCGGTTCCGTCGTCGGTCGCGGAGTCGCTCGTCTCGGCGTCGGCTTGCTCGTCTTCGTCCGCTTTGTCCTCGTCGTCGAAGTGATCGTCGAGCACGTCCTCGGGGTCGGGTGCGTCTTCGAACGGTTTGGACTGCAGGCGGTGTGGCAACGTGAGTTCCGCGGCCTTGCGGACGTCCGATTCGAGTACCTTCGGCCGGTCGTCCAGCGCGGCGAAGGTCGTCGCGGCCCGCGCGGTGGCGATGTCCGCCCGGTGGCCGTCGACGCCCGCGTCGCGACAGAGTTCGGCGACGTCGGCGGCGAACTCCTCGGGCAGGGTCACGTCGGTCACGCGCTCGCTCGCGTTCTCTAGGGTCTCCCGGAGAGCGGCCGTCTCTTCGGCGTGGTCGTAGGCGTCGCGAGCGTCGTCGGCGGCGTCGCGGTCGAGAGCGTCCCGGATGATGGACACGCGGTCCTCCACGTCGTGACAGCCAACGACGGTCGCTTGCAGGGCGAAGCGGTCGCGCAGTTGCGGACGGAGGTCTCCTTCCTCGGGGTTCATAGTCCCGATAAGGGTGAAGTCGGCGGGGTGGGTGACGGAGACGCCGTCGCGCTCGACGCGGTTGACGCCGCTGGCGGCCGCGTCCAGCAGGACGTCGACGAGGTGGTCCTCGAGCAGGTTCACCTCGTCGACGTAGAGGATGCCGCGGTTCGCACGCGCGAGCAGTCCGGGCTCGAACTCGGAATCGCCGTCTAGCGCCTTCTCGACCGACAGGGTACCCACGACTCGCTCGCGCGTCGCCCCGAGCGGCAACGTCACTAGCGGGACCGGCCGCTGTTCGACCGGCGGGTCCTCGCGTCGGCGACACGACTCACATTGCGCCCCCGGGTCGTCGGGTGGGCACCCGTACGGGCAGTTCGCGACGGCCTCCTGTGGCGGCAGCAGGTCCGTCAGCGCCCGCACTGCGGTCGACTTCGCCGTCCCCTTCTCGCCGCGGACGAGCAAGCCGTCGAGACTGTCGTTGGCGGCCACCGCCAGGAGGGCCTCCTTCAGTTCGTCCTGGCCAACGATGGCGGGGAAAGGAACCGCCGACCGCGGCTCGGACGAAGCTTTTTTGCCGTTCCCGCATTCAATCATACTTGCATTAAAACAATAGAGGTTTAACAAGGTTATGTCTACGATCGGTCTGTACACCGCGACGGAGAACGAACTCGGGGCCGTGCAGGGGGCGGCCGAGCGGGTGGACGCCGACCTGGTGGTCCGGTCCGAGAGTGACTTCGACGACGAGACGGACGTCGCGTCGTTCGTCGACGAACTCGAAGACGCGACGGCGGCCGTCTTCTGGCTGCACGGTTCCGAAGACAGCATGCCCGGCTACGAGCAGGCCGTCGAGCGCCTGCACGGTGCGGGCGTGCCCCTGATAGTCAAGGCGACCGGCGACGCCTACGCCTTCGAGGACACGTCGGTCTCGGAGTCCAACCGCGAGACCGCCTACGAGTACTTAGAGAAGGGCGGGACGGTCAACGTCGCGAACCTGATTCGTTTCCTGGGCGACGAGTACGGCGACGAGTCCGTCGCGTACGACGACCCGGTCGCGCTGCCGACGGAGGGGGTCTACCACCCCGACCACCCCGGTGCGGAGTACGAGGACCTCCTCGCCACGCTTTCGCCCGACACGCCGACCGTGGCCGTGTGGTTCTACGAATCGCACTGGACACACGAGAACACGCGCTACGTCGACGCGCAGGTGCGAGCAATCGAATCCCAGGGCGCGGACGCGCTGCCCATCTTCTGTAACCCGGCGACCGACACCGACGAGCAAGAAGATGCGGAGTGGGTCACCGACAACTGGCTGCTCGACGACGACGGACGGCCGGTCGTCGACGCCGTGATGTCGTCGTTCATGTTCTCGCTGTCGATGGACGAGCGCGGCCGGAGCGCGAGCAGCGAGGGCAACAGTGCAGCAGACGTCTTCCTCGACCGCCTCGGAGTGCCGGTCGTTCAGACGGTGACGACGATGCGCTCGCGCTCGCGCTATCAGTCCAGCGACACCGGCGTGATGGGCTTCGAACTCGCGCTGTCGGTCGCGTTGCCCGAGTTCGACGGCAACGTCATCACCCACCCCATCTCCGGCAAGGAACGGATGGACGACGATGCCGGCATCGGGAGCGCGCCGAAACAGCACGTCCCCATCGAGGACCGCGTCGACCACGCCGCCAGGCTGGCGGTCAACTGGGCGCGACTGCGCCACCTCGACGACGAGAAGGACGTGGCCGTCGTGTTGCACAACTACCCGCCCAGCGACGACGGCATCGGGACTGCCTTCGGGATGGACTCGCCCGAAAGTACGGTCAACCTGCTCGAAGAACTCGACGCGCGGGGGTACGACACGGGCGAGTCGATTCCCGACGACGGCCAACAACTCATCGACGAACTGACCGCTCAACTCACGCTCGACGACCGCTGGATCGCCCCCGAGGACGTCCGCGAGCAGAGCGTCGACGTCGTCCCGACCGAGGACTACGAGGAGTGGTTCGAGGCCAAAGACGACCGGTTCAAAGAGAACGTCATCGAGGAGTGGGGCGAGGTCCCGAACCGTCCGTTCGCGATTCCGGGCGTCGAGTTCGGCAACGTCCTCGTGACCGTCCAGCCGCCGCGCGGGTTCGGCATGGACCCCTCGAAGGTCTACCACGATCCGGACCTCCAGCCGCCACACGACTACGTGGCCTTCTACGGCTGGCTCCGAAACACCTTCGAGGCCGACGCCGTCGTCCACCTCGGCACCCACGGCTCTCTAGAGTGGCTGCCGGGCAAGACGGTCGGACTCGACGGCGAGAGCGCGCCCGACCAGCTACTCGACGACGTCCCCAACGTCTACCCCTACATCATCAACAACCCCGGCGAGGGGACCCAGGCCAAGCGGCGTTCCTACGCCGCCATCGTGGACTACCTCACGCCAGTCATGCGCAACGCGGGCACCTACGACGAACTCGCCGAACTCGAAGAACTCGCCGACCAGTACCGCGAGGCGGGCATGGAGGACGCCCGTAGCGACAGCGGCGACCACCTCGAAGCCCTCGTCCGCGAGAAAGTCGACGAACTCGACCTCGCGGTCGAACTCGGGATTGCGGGCGAAATTACGGACAGAGCAGACGTGCGTGGCCCCGAGGAAGCCGGAACGACGCTCGCGGAGGGCGACGTCTCCGGCGACGACGTGGCCGTCGACGAACTCGTCGAACGAATCCACGAGTACCTCACCGACGTGAAGACGACCCAGATTCGGATGGGGCTGCACACGATGGGCGAACCGCCGGCCGGCGAGCGACTCGTGGAGTACCTCGTCGCGCTCACGCGCCTGGAGAATCCGGGCGCGCCCAGCCTGCGCGAGAGCGTCGCGGGCGTCCTGGGAATCGACTACCAGACGATGCTCGACGAACCGGGCACTTACGACGAGGCCCTCGGCATGACTTACGCCGAGGCCGCCGACGAGGTCTACGAGACCAGCGTCGACCTCGTCGAGACGCTGGCCGAGGAGGACTTCGACGTGCCGGTCTCCGAACTAGAGGCCGAGGCCGCCGACGAGGTGAACATGAACCTGCTCGTCGTCGACGTCGATCCCATCGGCGACGCCAGGGCGAAGTCGGGCGCACACGACGACCTGCGCGAGGCGCTGGCGTTCGTCTGCGAGGAGGCCGCGCCGCGCGTGCAGGGGGCGTCCGAGGAGATTCCGAAGACCGCCGACGCGCTCGACGGCGAGTACGTCGAACCCGGCGGGTCCGGCGCGCCGACTCGCGGCGGCGTCGACCTGCTGCCGACCGCGCGGAACTTCTACACGCTGGACCCGCGGAAGGTGCCGGCGAAATCCGCCTGGCAGGTCGGCAAGGAAGTCGCCGAGGGCGTCGCGGCCCGGCACGCTGACGAGAACAGCGTTGCTCCGGAGGAGCAACGAGACGGAGGCGGTGATGGCGAGGCGCAAAGCGCCTCGGACCGTTCGAGCGGGCATTGCCCGCGAGAAGAAACCGCCGAAGCCGGCGACTACCCGGAGGAAATCGGCGTCGTCGCGTGGGGTACCCCCACCGTCCGCACGCGCGGTGAGACCATCGCGCAGGTGCTCGCGCTGATGGGCGTCGAACCCGAGTGGACCGACGCCGGGCGGGTCGACGACGTCCATCCGATTCCACTCGACGAACTGGGTCGGCCGCGCATCGACGTGACCACGCGCGTCTCGGGGCTGTTCCGGGATGCCTTCCCACAGGCTGCAGGCGTCATCCACGACGCCGTCGACGCCGTGGTCGACCTCGACGAACCTCACGAGCGGAACTTCGTGAAGAAGCACGTCGAGGAAGAGGCCGAGGAGTTGGCCGCGGAGAACGACGAGATGGACGAGGACGAGGCCCGGCAGGCCGTCATGGACCGCGTGTTCACGACCCGGCCCGGCGGGTACGGCGCGGGGACGAACAAGGCCGTCGACGAGGGCAACTGGGACGACCGCTCGGACCTCGCGGAGGTGTACGTCCAGTGGGGCGGCTACGCGATGGGGTCGCGCGGCCGCGTCTCGGAAGCCCACGACGCCTTCGAGCGCCGCCTCTCCTCCGTGGAGGCGACAGTCAAAATCGAGGACACCGCCGAACAGGACGAGTTCGACTC
>JBDGSB010000069.1:0-7022 GCA_042217765.1 Haloarculaceae archaeon
TCCGGTTCATCCTCTCGTGTAACTACTCCAGCCAGATCATCGATCCCATCCAGTCGCGGTGTGCCGTGTTCCGGTTCGCACCGCTGGGCGACGACGCCGTCGAGAAACAGGTTCGCATCATCGCCGAGGCGGAGGGCATCGAACTGACGGACGAGGGGGTCGACGCCCTGGTCTACGCCGCCGACGGCGACATGCGAAAGGCCATCAACGGCCTGCAGGCGGCGGCCATCACCGGCGACGTCGTCGACGAGGCGGCCGTCTACGCCATCACTTCGACGGCCCAGCCCGAAGAAATTCGGGAGATGGTCACCGACGCGCTCGACGGTGACTTCACCGCGGCCCGGTCGACGCTCGACGCGTTGCTGACCGACGAGGGCATCGCGGGCGGCGACGTCATCGATCAACTCCACCGCTCGGTCTGGGAGTTCGACCTCGACGACGAGGCCGCCGTCCGGCTGCTCGACCGCATCGGCGAGGCCGACTACCGCATCACCGAAGGCGCGAACGAACGCATCCAGCTCGAAGCGTTGCTGGCGTCGCTCGCGCTGGACGACTAGCCCGTCGTTTCGCCGAGCGAACTCGACTCGGTCCGGACACCGTTCGACGAGGTCGTCCGACGTGCAAAGCCCCGGAGTATAAGGGACTCCCGTGATACCAGCGCACATGGCAGACCACCAGACCTGCGACCGTCGTCCCGAGCGATTGTTCACGGGCTATTCGGGGCGCATTTCCACGGTTCTCGCGGTCGGGTGGATGGCGACGCTACTCGGTCGGCAGGCGATCTCGCCGCTGTTGCCGGCCATCATGGACAGTCTGGACATCACGCCCGGACGGGCGGGGCTGGCGTTGACGGCGATGATCGTCCTGTACTCGCTAGTGCAGTACCCCAGCGGGCGCATGTCCGACCAGCTCTCGCGAACGACGGTGGTGCTCGGCAGTATCGTCGTCATGGTTGCCGGGTTCGGGCTCCTGGCGATCACGCGGACGTATCCCGGCTTCCTGGTCGGGGTGGCCGTCGTCGGCGTCGGTGCGGGGGCGTTTTTCAGCCCGGCGCGTGCGTTCGTCTCGGACCTGTTCGTTCGACGGCGCGGACAGGCGCTGGGGGTGCAAACGACCGCCGGGCAGGTCGGCGGGATTCTGGCGGCAACCAGTGCCGCGGTCGTCCTCTCGATTGCGGGGTGGCAGTTCGCGTTCCTGCCGGCAATCGTCGCGCTGTGTCTGGTTGGCGGGCTGTTGATCTGGTGGAGTCGCGACCCCATCGAGGTGTCGCCGGTCGAGATGAACCTCTATGAGACCGGCGTGCGCCTGTTCGGGATGGCGACGATCCGAAAACTCCTCGTCGCGCACGTGCTCGTGACGTTCGCCATCACGGCGTTCATGGGCTTTCTGCCGACGCTCCTGCAGGTCGAGAAGGGACTCTCGCCGCCGCTGGCGAGCGCCGGGTTCGCCCTCGTCTACGTCGTCGGCATGGTCTCCGGGCCGGTCGCCGGACGGCTCAGCGACCACTACGTTCGAACGGTCGTCATCGTCGGCACGCTCGTAGTCGGGTGTGCCGGCCTGGTCGTGCTGGTCGGGAGCGCGTCGCGGCCGGCGATGGCCGTCGGCGTCGCGCTCACGTCGGCGGGACTGTGGGGGTACGTGCCGCCGATGACCGCGGAGATCATGGACAGGCTCCCCGACGGCAACCTGGGCGGCGACTTCGGGTTTCTCAAGATGGTCGCGGGACTGGGAGGTCTCGGGCCGGCCTACGTCGGAGTGGTCGCCCAGCGCACCACCTACGGCACTGCGTTTGCGGGGCTGGCCGTGTGTCTTCTCGCGGGCGCGGTCGTCGTCCTCGTGACTCGCCGCGACGTCGCGACCTGATCGGGCCTTCGTTACGAAACGCGACACCCCCGACGTTTATTCGGTACAGCGTACAAGCCAACCCATGCGTGCTGCCGTGCTGAAAGCGTACGGAGAACCGCTCGTCGTCGAGACGCGTCCCGATCCCGACCCCGACGACGACGGCGTCGTCGTGCGGACGGAGGCCTGTGGCATCTGCCGGAGCGACTGGCACGCCTGGCAGGGCCACGGCGGGTGGATCGACGACCAGGTGCCGACCGACTTCGTCCTCGGGCACGAACCCGCCGGCGAGGTCGTCGCCGTCGGCGAGGACGTCGAGACGTTCGCGGTCGGCGACGCCGTGGCGGTCCCGTTCTCGCTGGGGTGTGGGCGGTGTTCGTTCTGTCGCGACGGGCGGGCGAACGTCTGTCCGAACGGCACGGCGATCGGCTTCTCCGCGGAGACGCCCGGGGCGTTCGCCGAGTACGTCCACGTGCCCGCGGCCGACTTCAACGTAATCGCGCTCCCCGACGACGTCTCGCCGACGGAGATCGCCGCGCTCGGCTGTCGGTTCGTGACCGCCCACCACGCGCTGGCCCACCGGGCGACCCTCGCGCCAGGCGACTGGGTGGCGATCCACGGCTGTGGCGGCGTCGGCCTGTCGGCGGTGCAGATCGCCGCCGCCCTCGGTGGCCGGCCGCTCGCCGTCGACGTGGACGAGTCGGCGCTGGAAATGGCGCGCGATTTCGGTGCGACGGAGACGATCGACGCGGCCGACGTCGCCGACGTGCCAGCGGCGATACGGGACGCGACCGACGGCGGTGCCGACGTTTCCGTGGACGCCGTGGGCGTCGCCGAGACGTGTCGCAACTCGATTCGCTGTCTCGACCGGACCGGCCAGCACGTCCAGGTCGGCTACACCACCGACGACGAGGCGGGCGAGGTGTCCGTCCCAATCGATCACGTGACGATGCACGAACTCGACGTCTACGGCTCCCGCGGCATGCCGCCGTCGCGCTACGACGAACTGTTCGGGTTGCTCGACGCCGACGCCGTCGATCCCGGCGCGCTCGTGACCCGGCACGTCTCGCTGGCGGACGTCTCCGATCGACTCGCGGCGATGGACGACTACGAGACCGTCGGCGTCGAAGTCGTCACGGAGTTCTGACGGGTCCGGTCGTCAATTCGCGATTCGCGATTCGTCACCCGGGTGCCCGGAAAGCCTTGAGCCGAAAGTGCAGGACGATCCGTTCGACGACCTCGGGTTCGCCGGTCCAGGTCACCGTCACCTCGGTGAGCCGGAACGAGGGGCCGACGGGGACCTTCGTCGCCGAGAGCGTGGCGTGCCAGCCGTCGCCCTCGACGTCCGTGTCGTCGCGCCGCCGGCCGCCCAGCGATTCCAGGTAGCCCAGCGCCTGTTGGAGTGTGAGTCCCCGGAACCGTCTGGTGATCCGAAGGGTGCCGTCCTCGACCGTCTGCTCGACGGGCGGAATCGCGTCGAGGCCCGGTTTCCACCGCTGCAGCCGTGCTTCGGTACTGGATCGGGTGGCGGTATCGCTCATGTGGATACTGGGTGCCGCCGGAGTATAACCCCGCGCCGACTTCTCACGCGACGACAACGACGGAGTCGCTTATCGTTCGGCGGCGGACGACGACCGCCCGTTACGGTAGCCGTTGAGCAGGAGGACGGCCGCGAGGAAGTTACCCAGCCCCAGACCGACGAACGCGGCGTGGTAGTCGAGGACGGTCGCGACGACGCCCATGTACACGGGCCCGAACGCGCCGATGCCGATGAACAGGCCCCGTGCCACGCCCAGGTCCGCGCCGACGTCCGCCGTGGGGGCGGCGTCGAGCAGGAGCGTGTCGGCGATCGGGAAGACGGCCTTGTACCCGAGCGCGTAGAGGGCAATGGCGGCGACGACCGGCACGATCGACGTCGTGACGACGACGCCGGCGAGGGCGGCGATGCTGAACAGGAGGCCGGTCGCGGCGACGAGGCGGCCGGAGAACCGGTCGGCGAGCGACCCGGAGATGGGTTTGACGACGAAGCCGACCACGAAGACGACGGCGAACAGCGCCGCCGACTGCGCCTCCGGAAAGCCCTTCGCCCGCGCGAGGTACGTCGGCAGGAAGTTGATCCACGCGCCGACGACGAAGTAAAACAGCGCGAACGCAGCGAGCAGTTCCCGCTGGGTGGTGGTCGTGGTCAATCGTCGGAGCGTCGACCCCAGCCGGAGGTTCGGACGGCCGATCCGGTAGGACTCCCTGTTCCAGCCCACGTACGCGACGGTCGCCAGCGCCAGCACGGCCGCCACGAATCGGAACGGCGTCCGCCAGCCCAGCGACACCGCAGTCGGGTCGATCCACGCGCTCACGACGGCGACGCCGCCGCCGGTGACCGCGACGCCGACGACGGCCGCGAGGATGCCGCCGACGTCCGTGCCGGCGGCGTACACGCCCAGCGCCTGTCCGCGCCGGCCGACGAACAGATCCGACAGTTGCGCCCGCGAGGGCACCGCGAACAGGCCCTTTCCGAACCCCAGCAGGAGCGCCCCAGCGGCAAAGGGCACCAGCGTCGCTGCCGTCCCGACGAACAGGAACGCGGCCGCGAGCAACACTAGCCCCGGAACGACGAGCGACGGACGGGTCAGCCGGTCGGAAAACCGGCCGCTGGCCATCTGCGTGGCCGCGTAGACGAGTTGCAGCCCGCCCAGGACGAGCCCGGCGGTCGCGGTCGTGATTCCCAGGTCCCGGATGATCGCGGGCAACAGCGGCGAGAGGAGGAATCGGCCGAACTGGAGGATCGCCCAGGCGACGCTGAGGCTCACGAGCATCCGCCCGCCGTACCCCGACAGGAGCCGTTCGTGTCGCGTCGTCACAGCAGTCCCAGCTCCTCGGCGACCAGGTCGGCGAGTCGGTCGGCGAGGTCGGGGTCGACTTCGGCGACGTCGTCGCCGTCGTGGAGGTTGTCGTTGTGTCGTTCGACCGCGTCGGCGACGTCGGAAAGCGGTACTCGGGTTCGTGTATCACATTGCGGACACACCACGGGAACGTCGGGCGGCGAGTCGTCGGTGGCGTCGGACATCGGTTCGTGAGGGAGTTATCGCCGGGAGACTTTGTCCTCTGCGGTTCGACGGAGAGGGCCGCGTCGGGGGCTGCATGACGATGCACTTAACTGCTGTGACGGCGCTTGTGCAACTAAACGGACCTTTTGGAGTGATATACGATGTCTGAATCCCCGCCCGATGCCGACGCAGAGTCTCCCGGCGAGCAGACGTTACGAACGCCGATCGTCGCGGTACTGGGCCACGTCGACCACGGCAAGACGAGCCTGCTAGACAAGATTCGCGGCTCGGCGGTCATCGAGGGCGAGGCGGGTGCGATTACCCAGCACATCGGGGCGACGGACGTGCCGCTGTCTGTCATCTCGGAGATGGCGGGCGAACTCGTCACCCCCGAGGACTTCGACCTGCCGGGCTTGCTGTTCATCGACACGCCGGGTCATCACTCCTTCTCGACGCTGCGGTCCCGCGGCGGGGCGCTGGCGGACATCGCCATCCTCGTCGTCGACGTCAACGACGGCTTCCAGCCCCAGACTCTAGAGGCCATCGACATCCTGACGCGGACCCAGACGCCGTTCGTCGTCGCGGCCAACAAGATCGACACCGTCCCGGGGTGGAATCCCGAGGCTGGCCGCCCGTCGAAGGTGGCCATCGAGAGCCAGTCCGACCGCGTCCGGCGGGACCTCGACGAGAAGCTCTACGAGATCATCGGCCAGCTCTCCGACGAGGACTACTCCGCGGACATGTACTGGCGGGTGCAGAACTTCCAGAACAACATCGGCGTCGTGCCCGTCTCCGCGGAGACCGGCGAAGGGATTCCCGACTTGCTGACGGTGCTGATGGGCCTGTCCCAGCGCTACATGAAAGACGAGATGGCCATCGACGTACAGGGCCCCGGTGCGGGGACGGTCCTCGAGGTGAAAGAAGAACGCGGCTTCGGGACGACCATCGACGCCGTGATCTACGACGGGACGGTCCGGGCCGACGACACCATCGTCGTCGGCGGCGTCGAAGGCCCCATCGTCACCGAGGTCCGGGCGCTGTTGAAGCCGCGGCCGCTATCGGAGATTCGCGCCGAAAAGCAGTTCGAGAAGGTCGAGGAGGTGGTCGCGGCCGACGGCATCAAAATCGCCGCACCCGATCTCGACGACGCGATGGCGGGCGCGCCGATTCGCGTCGTCCGCGGCGACGACGTCGACGCCGTCATCGCCGAAGTCGAGAGCGAACTCGCAGAGATCGAGGTGTCGACCCAGGAGGAGGGCATCGTGGTGAAAGCCGACACGCTCGGCAGCCTCGAAGCCATCGCGAGCACGCTCCAGGACGAGGAGGTGCCCATCATGCGCGCGGAGGTCGGCGACGTCGCGCCGCGGGACGTCCGGGTCGCCGAGACCGCCAACGAACCGACACACCGGTCGATCCTGGCGTTCGGCGTCGACGTGCTCGACGACGCGCGCGCGCTGGCCGACCAGGAGGAGGTCCACATCTTCGAGGAGGACATCATCTACCAGCTCGTCGAGGACTACCAGACGTACGTCGCGGAACTAGAGCGCGCCCAGCAGGATCAGGTGTTACAGAACATCACTCGGCCCGCCCGGTTTCGAATCCTCGACGACCACGTCTTCCGGCAGTCTGACCCCGCGGTGGTCGGCGTCGAGGTGCTGACGGGCCTCCTCCGCCGGAACACCCGCATCGTCACGTGGGACGGCGACGAACCCGAACGCGTCGGCGAACTCAAAAGCATCCAGGACGAGGGCGAGGACGTCGACGAGGCGCGGACGGGCGAACAGGTGGCCGTCTCCATCGACGGCCCGACCGTCGGCCGCCACATCGACGAGGGCGACGACCTCTGGGTCGAGATTCCCGAGAAGCACGCGAAGATCCTCGAGCAGGAACTGTCCGAGGAGATATCCGCCGACGAACGGGAAGCGCTGCGTATGTACCTCGAGAAACACCGCACGCGCGACCCATTCTGGGGGAAGTAGAGAGTTTGTGTATTCGTCTGTGTAGACGAGTCGCTACTTCTCGCGCGTCGCTCGGACCGTCGCCACCCCGCTACCTCGACCCGTCGGGATTACAAGAAACACTAGAGAACCAACAGCTCCATACAGATTGAAGGCTGTCTGAATAATTGCCGCTAGA
>JBDGSB010000136.1:0-6871 GCA_042217765.1 Haloarculaceae archaeon
AAGACGAGTTCGGCGAGGACCACCACATCCACCTCTATACGGGTATCACGGGCGGCCGCGAGAACATGCGCGACCTCGCCGCAGCGGGCCTGGACGAGATTCGCTTTCACCCGCCCTACGACCTGTGGGGCGACATGCACGGCACCGAGTGGGAGGACATCCTCTACGTCGCCCGCGAGGAGGGGCTGACCCCCGCCTTCGAGATTCCGGGCATCCGCGCCGAGACGGAGTTTCTGGAGTTTCTCGACGAGAGTGCCGCCGAATTCTGCAATATCAACGAGTTCGAGATGTCCGACGGCAACTACCGCCGGATGCGCGAGCAGGGCTACGAACTCCGCGACGGCCACATGAGCGCCGTCGAGAGCAACCGCGAGGAGATTCTGGACGTCATGGGCGACCACGACCGGGTGTACTTCTGCACCTCCGTGTTCAAAGACGCCGCCCAGCATCGCCGCCGGCTAAAACGGATGGCCCGCATCGTGCGCCGGGAGTTCGACGAGATCACCGACGACGGCACGCTCGTCTACGGCAAGGCGTGGGTCACGGAGGATCGCCTGCGAGAACTGGGCGTCCCCGAGGAGTTCTACGCGGTCAAGTCCAGCCACGTCGAACTGGCGTGGTGGCTGCTCGAAGAGATGGTCCAGGAGGGCGACGTTCCCGAGGGTGAAATCGTCGAGCAGTACCCCACCGTCGAGGGGACCGTCGTCGAGCGGACGCCGCTGTCGGCCGACGACGCGACCGGGACACCACCGGGGACGGCCAGCGGCGACGCCTCGACGGCCGACTGACGTCCGGCGGAGGAAGGGCATTTCGGAGCGTCACGACAGCCGCCCGCGTAGCGCCGCCAGCAGCGACGACGGCTCGCCCTCGAACCGGCGCAACTGTGCGGCGTCGGTGAAGGCGTACGACCCCACTAGCAGGCTCGCGGTCATGCTCGTCAGCCCGCCGGCGGCGAAGATCATCCCCATGATGACGAACTGGTACTCGGCGGCGTAGATGGGGTTGGCCCCGCCGAGGATCATGCCGGACATCATCCCGGGGATGTAGACCAGTCCCAGCGTCTTCATCGCGTCCACGACGGGGATGAGCGACGCGCGCACGGACTCGGTCACGTACGTCGAGAGGGCGGCCCGCGGCGGCACGCCCAGCGCCAGCAGCGCCTCGATCTGTTCGCGGTTGGACTCGACTTCACCCCGGAAGCGATCCAGCGCCAGCGAGTTGGTCTTCATCGCGTTGGCGATGATCATCCCGCCGACGGGGACGAGGTTGCGCACGGTGGGGCGAATCGCGCCGGCGGCGACCATCGTGACGACGACGACGCTCGCGCCGACCGCCAGCGACGCCAGCGAGACCCGGAAGGCCCCGGGGACGCCAGCCCCGCGCTTGCGGGACTCCCAGGCGGCATAACAGACCATAGCCGCGAGCACGACCGCGGAGAACGCGAGCGGAACCGAAAAGAGGACGCCGATGAGCGCGCCCATCGCGAGCACCTGGACGAACCCGCGGACGAACGCGCCGCCGAGTTCGCGGGCGATGCCGAGGTCCCGGACGTACGAGATGCCGAGCACGACCGCCGCCAGCGCGCTCGCGGCGGCGACCTGCAACAGCCCCTCGACGACGACGGGGTCTCGCAGTTGGGGCGGCAGGGCGATCACGCCAGCACCTCCGTCGGACGACCAACGGCGACGACGCGGCCGTCTTCCATGCGCGCGACCCGGTCGGCCATCCGCCGGGCCTGCCGGTCGTCGTGAGTCACTAGCACGACCGTCCGGTCGGTCTCGGCCAGCAGGTCGGCCAGCAGCGACTCGACGGCGGCCTCGGCCTCGCTGTCGAGACTCGCGGTCGGCTCGTCTAACAGGAGCACCTCGGGGTCGACGAGGATGGTGCGGGCGATGGCGACGCGTTCGGCCTCGCCGCCCGAGAGGGCAGCCGTCTCCCGGTCGGCGTAACCCGCCAGTCCCACCCGCTGTAGTAACTCGGCCACGCGGTCGTCGTCGACAGCCTCGCCGCGGAGTCGGAGCCCGACGGTGACGTTCTCGGCGACGGTGCCGTCCTGCAACGCCGGGTCCTGGGGCACCATCGCGACCCGGGCACGGAGTTCGGTCGGGGGTATCTCGCGGTAGTCGACGCCGTCGAGGGAGACCGTCCCGCTGGTCGGTTCCTCGAGCCGGTTCAGCAGGCGCAACAGCGTCGACTTGCCCGCGCCGGAGGGGCCGACGATCGCCAGCGTCTCTCCCTGGTCGACCGAGAGGTCGACGTCCGCCACGATGGACTCGCCGTCGAGGGCGAACCCGAGCCGTTCGGTGCGGAGTTTCGGAGCCATCGCGTTCGGGGTCGACGGGGAGTCGAACGTTCGATCCGAGGGCCGAGACGACCGTTACGGTTTCGGTCCGGCGTTCGATTCGCGCCCGCCCGACGAGAACACGCGCGGAGAATCAGTCCGAGACCGCGGCGTCGGCCCCGTCGTTGTCGAGCAGTTCGTCCGGAATCTCATAGAGATTCTGCCGGGCGTCGGCGAAGTAGACGTCCTCCTCGATAGCCCCCACCTCGTCGAGCCGTTCGAGCGCGTACCGGACCGTACGCGCCGAGAGCATCGACTCCTCGACGATTCCCTTCTGGGTCAGCGGCCCGTCGTATTCGAGGACCTTGTAGACGAGCTTCGCGCTCGGCGGCAAGTCGGCGATGTCCGATTCGACAGTGTCAGCCATCGATTATATGCAATGGAGCCGGGGCAATAAATATTGAGGCATTGGAATTTTGCGTCGACGTCACCCGCCGTCGGTGCCGGCGAGCCGGACGGACTCGTTTTCGAGTGCCATCGCGTCGTCGACGGTGACGTTCCCGTTCCCGTCGTAGTCGTAGGCCGACCCGGCGTCCTGGACGGCGGGGTCGTTCACGTGGGCCAACAGCGCTCCCACGTCGTTGCCGTCGACGATTCCGTCGCCGTCGACGTCCTCGAAGCGTCCGTCGCCGTCGGGGTCGCGCGGGGCCGTCCCGTTGTCGATCGGGCGCGGCCGAACCGACACCGTTCCTGCCGTCACGTGCCGGACGACCGACTCGTGGCGGTCGGCGTCCTCGACTTTCACGACGTCGACGGTGACCCGCGTCGTCCCGTACCGTTCGCCGCGAATCCGGACGTGCCCGAGCACCTGCCGGTCGAACCTGGCAAGCGAAATCGCTCGGCCGACGTCGACGGCTTTCACTCGAACCGTCGCGTTGTCGCCGGACGGCTTCGAGTCAGCCGTGTACGAGACCGTCGACGGGTAGTCCACGCCCGTGACGTCCGCGACCGATTCGTTCTCCAGGGCGACGGTGAGGTCGTACACGGACAGTCCCCGGTCGAGATCCGACACCGTCACGTCGAGTGTCGTCGTCTCGTTGCGCGTCACCGACGTCGACGCGACACCGACGTCGACGGCGTCCGTCCGGTGGCCGTTCGAGGTCGCAACCGGGTCGGGCGTCGCCGTGACCGAGACGTCGTCGACGTGCCAGTAGTCGCCGGTCTTGGTGCTGGCCCCCTGCTGACGGAACCGCAGTTGCAGGCCGTCGTGGCGGGCGTCGTCCGATAGCGCCACCGTGTTCGAGACCTCGGTACAGGCGGGGACTGAGTCTTCGATCCGGTCGAGTTCGACCCAGTCGCCGCCGTCGTCGCGGTACTCGACGACGAGGTCCTCGCCCGCGCCGGCCTCGGGGGGTTCGCTGAACCACAGGGCACCTTTCTGGACCCAGTAGGAGACCGTCACGCTGCTGGTTCCGCCGGCGTCGAGTTCGGGCGAGACGAGCGCGCCGGCCCCGCCGTAGTGGTACGCCGAGTACTGTCCGGACTGTGACGTCGCGTCGCTGACGCCCGCAGTCGCCGACGCTTCCGTCGCCTGGTGCGTCCAGCCGGTCGCCGCCAGCGATCCACTTTCGAACGTGGTGTGTAGCAAGGTCACGTCCCCCGGTGTGGTCGTCGACGTCGACCGTACCGGACAGCCGTCCTCGGGAGGGTGGAGGTGGGCACTGGCGGTTCCAACCGGCCCGACGACGGACAGGACGACCGCCAGCGCGACGAGCGACGCCACGAGTCGGATTCGGCGTCCGGAGTCGCCGCTCATCGTCGGTAGCCCTCCGTTTCGGTCGGGGCTCCCGAACCGTGCATCGGGGGTTGATTCGGCTTATCCGGCGTCCGCCCCGCTCTCGACCGCGAACGGGACGCTCGTCGCGAAACGCGTGCAACACGCGTTCGATACCCACGGGCGGTAAGCACCGAGAGTGGCGCTCCTAAGCCTGGCATAGGAAAACCCACTGCCGAACGTGTGTTTGTAATGAACATTCTACGGCCGCCGGAGTGGGTCGACACCGGCGATAAGCACCTCCTTCGAGTCGGTAGCTCGCGCCGGGACGGCGACGGGGATGTCACGCACTCGCGAGACGAAGGCGATTCATACTCGACGTTCCGTCGGGGCACTCCGGTGTGTCGGGGACCCGCTCGGGGTGTCGTCGGCGTCGCCGTCGCATCCGGATGCGTGTCTTCGGTTGCCGGCGGGTCGCCCGAACGGGTCGGCGATCCACCGGCAGGGAACGACCCGAATCCGTCTCAATCCCGAACGGCTTTTCAACGCGGCTCGCCCACCAAGCGATATGGCTACCGAATCCGCCGACCGCATCAGCTCCCATCGCCGGGGGATGACGGTCACGAGCCTCGCATCCATCGCGGGCATCCTCGCGGGGGTCGCGTCGGCGTCGCTGGCGAGCGGCCCGAGCGACACTCTCGCCGTGTTGATACTGGGGGTGGCCGTGAGCGTCCAGTTCCCCATCCTGAAGGCCGTCGGCATCGACGTCAACGACTTCGGGGGCAAGGACTTCCTGTACGTCGCGTTCATGACCTTCGCCCTGTGGTTCATCTCCTGGGGCATCCTGCTGACGAGTTCGACGCCGGTCTAACATGGCCGAGGACAGTATCGCCGTCGTCGACCTAGAGCGGTGCCAGCCCGACCGGTGCAACTACGAGTGCATCAACTTCTGTCCCCCCAACCGGACGGGCAAGGAGTGCATCGTCCGTCGCGAAGAGCACTACGAGGAGAACGAACCCTACGAGGGCGGCCCCGATCAGGTGTGGATCAGCGAGGAAATCTGTCTGGGGGAGTCCTGTGGCATCTGCGTCGAGAAGTGTCCCTTCGACGCCATCGAGATTCTCAACCTCCCGCAGGAGCTCGACCAGGAGCCGATCCACCGCTACGGCGACAACGCCTTCGCGCTGTACGGCCTCCCGGCCCCCCAGAAGGGGAAAGTGACCGGCATCCTGGGACCGAACGGCATCGGCAAGACCACCGCGGTGCGCATCCTCGCGGACGAACTGACCCCGAACCTCGGCCGGATCGACGCCGACACCGACTGGAGCGCTGTCATGGACGCCTACCGCGGCACGGCGCTACAGGAGTATCTCGAGTCGATGCACGACGGCGACGTGACCGTCGCGCGCAAGCCCCAGTACGTCGATCGAATCCCCGACCGCTTCGACGGCACGACCCGCGCCCTGCTCGAACGGACCGACGAGCGCGGCCAGCTCGACGATCTGATCGATCGGGTCGGCATCGGACCCGTCGTCGACCAGCCCGTCGACACGCTCTCGGGCGGCGAACTCCAGCGCGTGGCGCTGGTCGCCGCGCTGGCGCGGGACGCCGACTTCTACTTCCTCGACGAGATCACGCCGTATCTCGACATCGGCCAGCGGATGACCGCCGCGCGACTGATCCGCGACCTCGCCGACGACGGCGACCGCTCGATGCTCGTCGTCGAACACGACCTCGCCATCCTCGACCTGCTGGCGGACGCGATCCACGTCACCTACGGCAGCCCCGGCGCGTTCGGCATCGTCACCGCGCCCAAGTCCACGAAAAACGGCGTCAACGAGTACCTCGAAGGCTACCTGGAAAACGAGAACATGCGCATCCGGGAGCAAGCCATCGAGTTCGAGCAACACGCGCCCCGGGAGACGACCGCCGGGGACGTCGTCGTCGAGTACCCGGACCTACAGAAGAGCTACGGCGACGGCGAGTTCTCCCTGACCGTCGAGGGCGGTGCGATCCGCGAGGGGGAAGTCATGGGCGTCGTCGGCCCCAACGGCATCGGGAAGTCGACGTTCGCGAAACTGCTGGCCGGCCGACTCGAACCCGACGCGGGCGAACTCGACTCGCGGTTAGACATCGCCTACAAGCCCCAGTACATCGAAATCGACCAGCCGATGCGTGTCGACGCCTTCCTGTCGTCGATCACCGACGACGTGGGCACCTCCTACTGGAAGACCGAAATCGCCCAGCCGCTGCAGCTAGAACGGATTATGGAACAGAACCTCACGGACCTCTCGGGCGGCGAGGCCCAGCGCGTCGCCATCGCGGCCTGCCTCTCGAAGGACGCCGACCTCTACCTGTTAGACGAACCCTCGGCACACCTCGACGTCGAACAGCGGGTGCTCGCCACCTCGGCCATCCGCCGGTACGCCGAGAACCACGACGCCACCGCGCTGGTCATCGACCACGACATCTACATGATCGACCTGCTGTCCGACCGCCTGCTCGTCTTCGACGGCGAACCCGCCGAACGCGGCCACGCCGCCGGACCGACCGGCATGCGCGAGGGCATGAACGAGTTCCTGGGCAACCTCGACGTCACCTTCCGGCGCGACGAGCGCACCGGCCGCCCCCGCATCAACAAACCCGGCAGCAAACTCGACCGCGAACAGAAAAACGCCGGCGAGTACTACTACGCGCCCTGATACGGATCGGCGATACTCGACACCGGTGGATCCTCGTTTCGGCGACACAACGGACGGGTCCCGCTCAGCCGACGCAACGGCCAGATCTCGCTTTCGCTTTCGTTTTGGTTTTGG
>JBDGSB010000001.1:0-6843 GCA_042217765.1 Haloarculaceae archaeon
TGCTTTATCCGGCCGGTATTACTATATATGATGCTGGTCATGTTTTTCGATACGGACGTGTCAGGGTCGATAGACGTGTCGGTTCGGTTCGAGATCGAACACGGTCCGGCGGTCTCCCCTGATACGCGACGGAGGTAGACAGTCATGCACGTTAAAGAACTATTCACGGACGACGACGCCGTCTCGCCGGTCATCGGGGTCATCCTGATGGTCGCAATCACCGTCATCCTGGCCGCCGTCATCGCGACGTTCGTGCTGGGACTCGGACAGCAAGTGAGCCAATCCGCGCCGCGGGCCAGTTTCACGTTCGATTATCAGAACAACGATCCGGCGAATGCGCCCCACTCGGACGCGCTGAACATCACCCACGACGGCGGTGATAGCATCAAAGCGCCGCGGCTGACGATCAGTTCGGACGTCGCATTTACAGGCGCTAGAGACGGTCACGGCGTCGGAATAACCACCGCGACGAAAAGCGCGACGTTCGACCAGATATACCACTTCGGAACGGACAGCAAGATTTCGGCCGGTGACACAGCCGACATCGAGTCGGGTGCCTCGGGTGCTGGGACGAATGCAGCCCAGTTCGACGCAGCCACCGTCCGAATCGTCTGGAAGTCCCAGGACGGCAAGGACACCGCAACGCTGGCGAAGTTCGAAGGGCCGGACGCCTGATCGGTCTCGACTTTTCTTCCGTTCGCTCGTCGTGACCGGTGGGTCCGGCGACCGTCGGTGAGCGGTCAATAATTGCACGTTTGCAGAGTTTTAAATAAGATAGAGTGCATGAAAATAGGCACGGGGGAGATGCAGTGATCGGCCAGCTACGAACGGGCGTATCGAGTCACGGGTATCGGTTCGAGCGGGTTCGGGGGGCGAGTCGATGAGCGGGCACTCGCTCGGGCGACGTTCGACGGGAACCATCGGGAGCGTCTCGAAGGGCGAGGTGTTCGAGTTGCTGCGAAACCGGCGACGGCGGTTCGTCCTTCACTATCTCAAGCGGTTTCGCGGGCCGGTGTCGGTGCGCGACCTCGCGACGCAGATCGCCGCCTGGGAGAGCGGACAACCCGTCGACGACGTCACGCGCGACCAGCGTCGACGCGTGTACACGACGCTCCAGCAGACCCATCTCGACAAGATGGACGCCGCGGGCATCATCGAGTACGACGCCGACGAGAAGGTCGTCGATCGGACCCAGCGGACCGACGAACTGACGCTGTATCTAGAGGTCGTGCCGGGTCGGGAATTTCCCTGGCAGGAGTACTACCTCTCGCTGGGGGCCATCAGTTGTGCACTAGTGGTCGCGCTGTGGGCGAACGTCTTCCCGTTCACGCTGCTTCCCGACATCGCGTGGGCGTCGCTCATCGCGATCACGGTGACGCTGTCGGCGGTCTATCACACCTACAGCGCCGAGCAGTTGCGACTCGGAGAACGCGACGCTCCGCCGGAGGTCGCCGACGAACGTTGAGCGCGTCAAGCAGTGCTTGACGGCGTCAAGCGGCCCTTGAAAACGGAAAACTGAGAGTAGATTTAAGTCGATGGAGAGTTTGAATATCGTCCGAGTACTCGACGTGAGGGCGGGGGATGGGGGAAGTCACGTCCCTGTGTTCGGTCCCGCCGTGGGTCGGGTCTCTCGAACGCAACCATGAAACTGAAAGCGCTACTCACCGACGACGACGCCGTATCGCCGGTCATCGGGGTCATCCTGATGGTCGCCATTACGGTCATTCTGGCCGCCGTCATCGCGTCGTTCGTACTCGGCGTCGGGCAGCAAACACCGCAACAGACGCCGTCCGCGAGCTTCGCGTTCACCTACGAGGAAGGGACGAACACCGGAAACGACCTGGGATACGTGAAAATCTCCCACGACGGCGGCGACGCCATCGACGCGCCCCAACTGTACATCCGGGGCTCGGGCGCGGTCGCCGAGAGCAAGATCACGTCCGAGATCGACTCCCGCGTCAAAAACGAGCGGCACTGGCTCAGTGCGAATGCCGGCGACGAGAAGTGGAACAAAGACGACCGGTTCGACGAGGACAGCAGCGACAAGGACAGCTACGGGTTCGGTGCCGACAGTCAGATTACGGCCGCCGATCACGTCTACGTCGCAGCGAGTTCGGACTACGAGCTAAAAGTCGTCTGGCAGCCGGCGGACAAGGAGACGTCCGCGACGCTCGGTTCGGATTCGGGCCCGGACGCCTGAACGCACCGGTCTTTTTCGTCCGGTCCGCTCCCGGATCGTAACGCCGTTGTCCCCCGGGGCCGAGAGGCGGGTATGCGACTGCAGGCCCGCGATCACGTGCCAGCGTTGACGACGATCCTGACGGCCGGTTCGCTGGCGCTGGTGTTCGGAGCGGTGCTCGAAGCGATTCCAGCGACGGTACTGCCGCGTGCGCCCGTAGCGTTTCTCGCGGCGATCCCGCACCTGAACGCCGCCATCAGCGTCGTGGCGCTGGGCGTGGTCGGCCGCGGCTGGTTGGCCGTGCGGAGCGGGAACGTCGACCGCCACCGCAGGTCGATGCTCGCGGGGCTCGTGCTGTTCGCCGCGTTCCTGGTGCTGTACCTCTATCGCATCGTTCTGTCCGGGCCGACCCACTTCGCGGGACCGGCGGTCGTCGAGCGGTTCGTCTACCTCCCGGTCCTCGCGATCCACATGGTGTTGGCGATCGTCTGTATCCCGCTGCTGTACTACGTGCTGTTGCTCGCGGTGACGAGGCCGCGCTCGGAGCTTCCGGCCACCGCTCACCCGCGAATCGGCAGGATCGCCGTGACGCTGTGGCTGACGTCGTTCGCGCTCGGCGTGGTGGTGTATCTCCTGCTGTACGTACTCTTCTAGTCGCCTGAGTGGTCGCCGACGAGCGCGGATTCGTCGCCGCTCTCGTAGCTGCCGTCGACGAACTCGGGCGGCTGGGCGACGACGTCTTCGGGTTCGAACTCGGGATCGAACAGCCGGAGTGCGGTGTCGATGGTCGACCAGTCGTCCTCCTCGGCGGCGTCGCGCAGGCTGCGGGTCGGAGCCGCGAGCAGTTGGTTGACGATGGCGTCGGCCATCGACTCGACGACGGCTCGCTGGTCGTCGTCGAGGTCGTCGAGTTTCCCCAGCGCCGTCTCGAGTTCGCGGGCCTTGATGCCCTCCGCGCTCTCGTACATCGTGGCGACGACGCTGTCGGCTCGCTTGCGCTTGAAGCGGTTCAGGAGGTGCTCGAACTCGTCGTCGATCATCGCCTCGACGCGCTCGGCGGCCGCGCGGCGCTGGCGACGGGTACGCTCGGTGACCGTCTCCAGGTCGTCGAGGTCGTAGACGGTCACGTCCGCGAGCCGGTCGGCGGTGGGGGAGACGTCGCGGGGTTGGGCGATGTCGACGACGAACGTTTCGCCGGCACCGGCGAAGGTGTCCGCGGTAAAAATCGGGTCGGGACTGCCGGTCGCCGAGACGACGACCGAGGCCGACTCGACGGCGGTTTCGAGCGCGTCGAGGCCGATGGCGGTCGTCTCGGCGTCGACGGTCGCGGCGACGTGTTCGGCGTGTGGAACGGTGCGGTTGGCCACGAACAGGCGGGTAACCGAGTCGGCCAGCGCCTTCGCCGCCAGCGACCCCATCTCGCCCGCGCCGACCACCAGCGCCGTCGCGCCGTCGAGCGTCCGCTCGGTTTCGGCGGCGCGGACCGCGGCGCTGGCCAGCGAGACGACGCCCTCGTTGATCGCGGTTTCGGTGCGCGCGCGCTCGCCGACGTGAATCGCCTTCGTGACGGCCTCCTCTACCAGCGGACCGACGCCCCCGACGCCGCGGGCGTCCTGGTAGGCGTCGCGGACCTGGCCGATGATCTGGTCCTCGCCGAGGACGAACGATTCGAGGCCGGCCGCGACGCGCATCAGGTGGCGGAGACACTCCTCGTGGTCGAAGGTGGCGATCACGTCGTCGTCGACGTCCGCGACGAACTGCGCCACCACTGCCCGGCCGCGGTCGTGGCTCTCGGTGACGACGTAGGCCTCGGTGCGGTTGCACGTCTGGAGGACGAACGCCTCCTCGACCCCGTCGCGAGCCAGCAGTTCGTCGACGCCGGCGCGTTGGCTGTCGGCCCTGGCCGCCTCGATCTCGTCGACGGTCGCTCGCTCGTGGGAAACGCTCACGCCCGTGATGACACCCGTCCCGATCGTCACTGTAGATCACCTGTCACGTCGGAGATCACGTCCGCCGCTACTTGCCGAACGTTCGTGTCGCCCCTATCTAAAGCCTTCCAAACGCGGCCGGAATTGACGACACTCCTGACGGCCTCGTGGCGCTCGGCCGCGGACACACCCTCGCGTTCGAGTCGCTCCCGGAGGTCGGCGGTCAGGGCTGCCATCTCCCCGGACCCGGCAATTTCGTCCGCTATCCGGTCCCGGAGGTGCGCGCTCAACGCGGGGCTGGTCGCGCCGGTCGCGACGGCCGCCACGACCGGGTCGTCCCTGACCGTCGCCGGGACGACGACGCTGCCCGGGTCCCGCTCGCCGTGGGTGTCGGTCCGGTTGACGAGGACGCCGCGGTCGCGAGCCACCGTCTCTATCGCGGCGTTGAGACGTTCGTCGTCGGTTGCGGCCACGGCCAGGGCGGGTTCGACGCGTTCGAACCAGCCCTCGACGTCCTCGGGGTCCGGTGCCGTACGCACCAGGTTCGCGTCCCCGAACGCGTCGGCCTCGAAGGACGGACTCACCACGACGACGTCGGCCTCGCGCGCGAACCGGCGGGCCTTGCGCGCGCCGACGGCTCCACCGCCGAACACGAGCACGCGCGTCCCGGTGAAGTCGTGCAGTAGCGGAATCATCCTGGCGTCTACAGCGGTGGGCGGTCAGGGACTCTCGACGCCGACGGCGGTGTAGCCCGCCTCGCGGACGTCCGCCAGGATGGCCTCCTGGTCGACGTCGGCCTCGTAGTAGAAGACGACGTCGTAGGTGCCGTTTCTGAGCAGTTGCTGGCACTCCCAGACGAACTCGTCGCCGTCCAGGATTAGCCCCTGGTGCTGGTTCACCCCGAACTCGGGGTCGTCGTTGCCCGAGTAGACGTACGTGTCCGCGTCGGTCGCGTGCTCGGCGATGACGTCACCGACCTCCAACGTCGCCTGGTGCAACGTCGGCTCGGCGTCGCCTTCGATGTCCGTGTGGACGACGAGGCCCACGAGGTCGACGTCGCCGGGTTCAAGCAGCGCACGGGTTCGCCGATAGAGGTCGTCGTCGATGGCCTGATCGCTCATCGTTCCTACGCGTACGTCGATGCGGGGCGCTCTTACCTCTCACGGTTGGCGTGCTCCGTCCGTGACTCGGACGGCACCGCCGTTTCGGTCGGACGGCACCGCCGCTAGTAGACGGAACGCTCGATAAAACCGTGTTCGAACGCCCTTACAGGCGTTTGAGGTTCTCCGCGCGCGGGCCTTTCTCCGCTTCGACGATGTCGAACTCGACTTCCTGGCCCTCTTCGAGGTCGGGGCCGCCGACGTCTTCCATGTGGAAGAACACGTCTTCGTCCGCGTCGTCGGTTTCGATGAAACCGTACCCGCCGGAGTCGTTGAAGAAGTCCACTTTGCCTTTTGCCATGGTTACAGTCGCTCCAGGTTTTGGGCGCGTGGGCCCTTGTCCGCTTCGACGATGTCGAACTCGACGTCCTGTCCCTCTTCGAGGTCGGGGCCGCCGATGTCTTCCATGTGGAAGAACACGTCTTCGTCCGCGTCTTCGGTATCGATGAAGCCGTAACCGCCAGAATCGTTGAAGAAATCAACCGTACCGGTCGCCATTACACCCGTTCAGAAGATACGACGATATATAAACCTGCGGGTTTGGTCCCGAAGCGGAACACAAGGCTCATACTCGCGGGACGAAATCAGTCGCATGATGCTTCGACGGGTCCGTCAACGAGCCCTCCGCGTCTACGAACGCCTGTTGCTCCGCGAACTCGACGGCGTCCCGTCACACGTCGCGATCATCCAGGACGGCAACCGTCGTTACGCGAGCGAGCAGGGAGACGACACCACCGACGGCTACCACGCCGGTGCCCGGACGACCGAGGACGTCCTCGAGTGGTGTGACGAACTGGGCGTCCGGGAACTGACGCTGTATGCCTTCTCGACGGAGAACTTCGAGCGGCCGCCAGAGGAGCGCGAGACGCTGTTCGACCTCATCGAGACGAAACTCCGGGAGTTCGCCGACGCCGACCGGGTCCACGACTCCGAGGTCTGCATTCGCGCCATCGGCGAGACCCACCGGCTTCCCGACCGCGTCCGCGACGCCATCGCCTACGCGGAATCGAAAACGGCGGCCTACGACCGACTGTACCTCAACGTCGCACTCGCCTACGGCGGCCGCGCGGAACTGCTCGGTGCGGCCCGCGACGTCGCCGCCGCGGTCGCAGACGGCGACCTCGATCCGAGCGCGGTCGACGTCGAAACCGTCGAATCGTCGCTGTACGAGGGGCCGGAACGGGCCGTCGACCTCATCGTCCGGACGGGCGGCGACGAGCGGACGAGCAACTTCCTGCCGTGGCATGCAAACGGCAACGAGGCCGCCGTCTACTTCTGTACGCCCTACTGGCCGGAGTTTCGCAAAGTGGACTTCCTGCGGGCGATCCGCACCTACGAACACCGCCGGGACTCCTGGCGGACCACGCGGGCCAAGCGCGCGCTCGCGCTCGTTCGAGCGCTCGGCGAGACGGAACTCCAGGAGGCGCGGTCCGTGCTGCGTCGGTTCAGAGGCTATCTCCCCAGCGGCCAGCGGGCGGCGATCGATGGCGACGCCGATGGGGACGCCGAACGCCCGGCCGACTAATCGCGTCCGGTAGTCCGAGAACGGCCGTTGGAGACGGCGGCTCCAACACAA
>JBDGSB010000038.1:0-6784 GCA_042217765.1 Haloarculaceae archaeon
GTGTCCGACTAATCCACGGGAAGCCTCGGGGCTTGACCCCGAGGCGGTTCACGAGGGGTGCTGGTGGCGGAGTTTTTCGGCGACTTTGCCGGGGACTTGCGTGCCGCAGTCGCGGCATTTCCAGGTCGAGGAGACGACGCCGAGTTCCTTCCGGAGGTCCTGTTTGTACCGGAGCGTCGCGCCGCAGGGACACCGGTACGTCGTTGCGGACATGGGTCCCGCTAGGGCGAGCGCAGAGTAAACGTCTCGGTCCGCCGCGACCGCAATCGCTTTTTCGTGGCCGGGAGAGGGGGTGGTATGCGCTTTGGCGTCGACGAGGCGGGCAAGGGGCCGGTGCTGGGGTCGATGTTCGCGGCGGCAGTGCGGGCGTCGGTCGACGACCTGCCCGACGGCGTGGGCGACTCGAAGGGGATTCCGCCCGCGCGACGGGAGACGTTGAACGCCGAGATACGGGCGGTCGCGGACGCAGTCGCGGTGGCGGAGGTGTCCGTCGAGCGCATCGACGACCCGGAGACGGACATGAACGCGCTGACCGTTGCGGCCCACGCCGAGGCACTGGCGGGCGTCGCCAGAGACGGACTCGCGGGGACGGTCGACGCGGGCGACACCGACGCCGGGCGGTTCGGGCGGCGCGTCGCTGACGGGGTGGACGCCGACGTGTCGGTGACGGCCGCACACGGGGCCGACGAGACCGACCCGCTGGTCGGGGCGGCCAGCATCGTCGCGAAGGAGGCCCGCGAGACACACGTCGCCGAACTGGCCGCCCGCTACGGCGAGGTCGGAAGCGGCTACCCGAGCGACCCGACGACCAGGGCGTTTCTGCGGGCGTACGTGCGCGAGCACGGCGACGTGCCGCCGTGTGCTCGGCGGTCGTGGGCGACCTGCGACGACGTGCTGGCGGCCGCCGAGCAGTCGCGGCTGGGCGAGTTCTAGTCCATCACGAGGTTCCGGAGGATGTCACCGTAGGCGGGACGGGTAACGAGCACGCCGAGCAGGACGCCGACGATGGTGACGATTGCGAAGCCCTGCAGGTCCTGGAGACTCATGACCGCCAGCGGACTCATCGCGACGATGGTGGTCGCGGCCGCGCCGCCGATGACCCACAGCGCCTTCCGGAAGCGGCTCCGGAACACGCGGTCGGTGGCGACGTCGCCTTCCTGCATGATTTCGTCGGCGATGATTATCAGGTCGTCCACGCCGGTCCCGATGACCGCGATGAAGCCGGCGATGTGGCTCAGCCCCAACGCCAGGCCGACGCCGGAGGCGAACCCGAGCATCAACACGACTTCGGCGAGGCCGGTCAGCACCATCGGAACGGCGATCCGGAAGTCGCCGTAGCGGAGGCCGACGACGACACTGACCGCCAGAACGGCCACGATGGCCGCCACGAGCGCGTTCAGCCGGGCGCTCGCGCCGAGTGTCGGGGAGACGTACTCGACGGTCCCCTGCCGGATGGCGAGTCCGGTCGGCAGTTCGCCGGCCCGGAGGTTGACCGACAGCCGCTGGGCGGCCGAGAAGTTCCCCGTCGGGAGGATGAAGGTTCGCTGGTTCGAGCTCCCCCAGGCACCGCTTCGCATGGAGTTGGCCAGCGACGGTTCCATGCCGAACTGGCCGACGATCTCGCCGTCGTTGACGATGAGTAGACACGATCCCTCCCGCGGGAAGCCACAGCCGGAGCCGCCCTGGCTGGCGATGCCGGTCTGGATCATGTCCTCGCGGAACCGCGGCGCGACCTGCTCTTTGACGACGACGGACACGTACGGCCCCTGTGCGGACTGCTGGGGGACGCTGACCCGCTGGAAGTCGTCGTTGGTCAGGGTCGTCCGGTTGGTGTAGACGGTCGTGCCGTTGCGATCGGCGCCGTGGTAGGCGAGCACCTGCACGCGACCGCGGTCGTTGAGGAGGTTCAGGACCTCGGTCCGGTTGGCGCTGGGCACCTCGACGGTGATGAGATGGCGTTGCGTGCCGACCGAGAAGACGCTTCGGACCTGGCCGCCCTGGATGCCGGTCTCGTCGATCTTGTCCTGGAGGATCGTGACCGTCTCCTGTCGGGTCGGCTTCGTCACGCCCGGTCGGACGGTGTCGGGCGACAGACCGGCACCCGAGACGGCCGACTGGACCGCCGACTTCGTGACGTTGTCACGCACTTCGAGCGCCCAGGAAGACTCGCCCCTGGTCGCCGGCGAGACCATCTCGACGTTGCGCGTGGGGACGCCGGGCAACCGATCGGAGACGGCGTCCTCGACCGCCGTCGTGTTCGAGCCGTCGTACTGGATGCCTTCGGCGGTCCAGCCGACCAGCGGGGCGCGAATGGACGTCCCGCCCGAGAGCTGGAGTCCGTACTTGAGGTTGGTCGGGCCGTTGCTCGCGGCGCTCGCGGTCCCCATCGTCGGGCTGAACAGCAGAAACAGGCTCACCGCGACGGCGACGATCAGCAGCGCGATGCGCCAGTTGTCCCGGATCGTACTCATCGCGCCACCCCCTCGTACTTGTACCACCGGAGCAGGCTGACGTTCAGCATGTAGGTGTTCATCAGGTCGGTCACGAGCCCGAACACGAGGATGGTCCCGATGGACGCCAGCAGTTCGACGCCGAACAGCGTCGCCGTGAGCGCCATCGCGGCCATCGCGGCCAGCGAGGTGACCGTCATCGTCACGCCGGTTTTCATCGCCCGATCGGTCGACTCGTAGAAGTCACCCGGCCGCCGCAGAACGTGCGTGTTCAACAGGATGTCGGAGTCGACGCTGTACCCGATCAGCATCAGCAGCGCCGCGACGGTCCCGATGCTGAGTTGAATGCCGAGCAGGTCCATCAGTGCGAGTGGAATGATGAGGTCGGAAAACGCCGAGGCCACGACCGCGATGGAGGGCACGAACGTCCGGAACAGTGCGAACACGAGCAGGCTCATCCCGAGGAAGGCGATGACGACCCCGATCAGGGCCGTCCGCTGGACGTCCGCCCCGAATCCGGGGGCGACTTCGCTCAACCCGCGATAGTCCAACTGCTCGGCCGACCGCGTCTGTGACTGGATGGCGTCGGCGTCGACGTTGGGCCCGAACGTGACGATGTACTCGCCGCTTGCCGGCACGAACTGGATCGACTCGATGCGCTCGTCGAAGGTGTTGCGGATGAGCGCATCCGCCTGTCCCGACGGCGCGTCGACGGCCACGCGCAACTGCGTGCCGCCAGTGAAGTCGATACCCATCGCGACCGGTGCTCCTGTCGTCGCGTACCACCCCGCGAGGATCAGTACTGCGACCGCCAGCACCCCGAGCGGGACGCCCGCGAGCTGGCGGTTCGAGTACCGGGTGTAATCGACCTCCGGTACCGTGAACTCGACCATGCACGTGGGTGCGACACCGCCCCGAATAAGCCTTCTTTTTTCCGGATTCCCCATTCTGGCCCGTCGATGGGGAGTTTTATCCCCGTCACCGACCGACGACCAGGCATGGACTCCGTCTCACTGGGCGTCCCGGAACCGATCCTCGAATTGCTTCCCCAGGACGGCGACAGCGCGGCCCAGGACATGCGCCGGGCGGTCGACGGCTGGGAGACGCGCATCAACCGCGTCGTCGAGAGCGACGACGACGACGAGCAGGCGGTCGCGAACGTCGTCGACGCCATCGAAGCCATGGAAGACCGCATGGAGACCTACGACGAGTTCGTCCCCGAACTCCGCGCGTGGGGGCAGTCGCCCATCTACGCGATGGCCTGGCGGGACCTCTACGCGAACCTGATCGGACAGCTGTACGACCACGAGGACCTCGGCGACCGCCTCGACCGCGAGCGAAACTACCGGTTGGTCGAGGACGGCATCCGCTTTGGCGACGGGTAGCGCCGCTGTCTGGTGAAGCGCCGCCGTCTCGTGAGGTCGTGCCGAAACGGCGCGTCCCCACCCTCGCGTCCGTGCGCGACCGACCGAACCCGACAGCGGAGATTTCATACGACTCCCGGCCGTGGTGGCGGTATGGAACTCGAGTTG
Source organism: Haloarculaceae archaeon (assembly GCA_042217765.1). Lineage (GTDB taxonomy): Archaea > Halobacteriota > Halobacteria > Halobacteriales > Haloarculaceae > JARUKX01. The sequence continues at coordinate 3,983 of JBDGSB010000038.1, forward strand.
AAGTTCTTCGCTAGCTTCCGGGAGGCCGTCGGCCAGAAGACCATCCAGCGGGAGTACGACGGCACGAGCATCACCGTCGGGGAGGTCCTCCGGCAGCTAGAGTCGGAGTTCGAGGGACTAGAGGGCGACATCCTCGACGACGACGGCGACATCCGGGACATGCTGACGGTCCTGAAGAACGGCCGGGAGGTCGTCCACCTGGACGGGACCGCGACGGTGTTAGAGGACGGCGACGCCCTGAGCGTCTTCCCGCCGGTCGCGGGAGGGTAGGATGCACCGGGAGCGGGCCTTTCGCGGCATCTCGAGACGGCTGGCCGTCCACTACCTGCAGGACATGGGCGGGCAGGCGCTCGACGACGACGGCGAACCGGTCGAAGACGGGGGCGAGACGCCCGAGGCCGCCGCCCGGGTCGACCGCGTGGTCGCCGACGCGTGGACGGCGTCGCTGGCGACCGAGGCCGTCGACGTCGGGCCGACGCTGCAGTTGACCGAGGTGACCGTCGGCTTCCACGGCGACGACGACGCCGTCGAGGAGGTCGTCGAGCGGTTCGCACGGAAGGCGATGCGCGCGGGTGGATGATGCGGCCCGGCGACCCCATCGACGGGAACGTTCTCATGCTGGCGGCGGCGAAAGCCAGCGTCCCGCCCCGGCGACTCGCGCCGCTGGTCGACCGCGTCCGGGCGGCGCTCCCCGACGTCGAGCGGTTCCGGCGGCGCTACGAAGTGGCCTACGAGAACGACGAGACGGTGGCGTTCTTCGTCGACGACGGCTTCTGGGCGGACGTCGGCGAGGACGTCGGGCTGGACGACCGCGAAATCGACGCGGTCCGGCGCGCCCACCACGAGCAACTGATCTGGACCGGCAAGCGCCACGACCGCCGCGCAGAGTTCGAGACGGCACTCGAGGTGCGCGACTGCGTGGTGCTGGCGAACGAAGAAACCGAAAACGGAGAAACCGAACGAACGCGACGGCAGTGAGTGCGATCAGTCGTCGGCGGGCGTACCGTCCTCGCCGCGGGAGACGCCCGTGCCGGGGCCGACGTCGATGTCGAGTTCGTCGAGCAGTGTGTGTCGACCGAGGTCAATCTGCTAGCTCGTTATTTTGATTCGGGTCCGAAAATAACAATAGCGCCCCGTGTGTTCGTGCAGATACGACTACCGATGGACCGCGACGACTTCGACGAGACGGCACCCGGTGAGATCGTCCCCACGACGACTTCGAAGGGGACATATTCCGCATTCCGGCCAAATCCGCTTCCGCCTTCGGTCAGCACTGATCGACTCATTACACCGCTGGCAGAGGCGACACAGGCTCTTGGTCGGCTACACGGGATTGGGCCACGTGTTGGCTCCCGAGAGATTCTAATCGAGCCGTTCATTCGGAAAGAGGCTCTGGAATCGTCCCAGATCGAAGGAACACACGCCACCCTCTCGGATATCTACGCGTACGAGGCCGGCCAGGAAGCACTCATCGACGACGATCGGCGTCAGGGCACGCAGGAAGTCGTGAACTACCTGCACGCACTCACACATGGACTGGGCGCGATAACGGCTGGCGACCCCATCACAATCGAATTACTGTGCGAAATGCACCATCGATTGCTATCGGGCGTCCGTGGCAACGAAGCCGATCCCGGCGAACTTCGCACGACGCAGAACTTCGTTGGGAGTACGCCGTATATTCAGGATGCGAGGTACGTCCCGCCGCCACCGAACGATATCGCCGATTTGCTCTCGAATCTACTCGAATACGCGGCTCAGGACACGGATCTGCATCCACTCCTCCGGATCGGTCTGATTCACTATCAGTTCGAGACGATTCACCCATTTCTCGACGGGAACGGCCGGCTCGGTCGGCTCCTAATCAGTTTGCTGTTACAGCGTGATGGCTTGTTGCCCGAACCGTATCTCTATCTGAGTTCGTACTTTAACGCACGGCGTTCGGAGTACGTCGATCATCTCCTGGCGGTCAGCCAGCGCGGTGAGTGGGAAAACTGGTTGCTGTTCTTCTTGCGTGGGGTGCAGTCGCAGGCAGACGAAGCCCACCAGCGAGCGAACTTACTGGTTGACCTTCGTGAGGACTATCAGCAACGCTACCAAAGCGAGCGGTCTGCAAACATCCTCGAACTGGTAATGCGTCTTTTCGAAGAGCCGTACCTCGATGTGAATACAGCGTCTGAATGGCTAAATACCGAGTATAGTACAGCAAACAGACTGGTGGGACGGCTCGAAGACGATGGAATCCTCGAAGAGCTGACCGGGAAAGACCGCAATCGCTTCTACAGGGCCGGCGAAGTCTTCGAAATCATCAACAAGCCACTCGCTCAACTGTGATTCGGTTCGCTCCGTGAGGGGAAGGATGCCCGCTTCCACCCCGGATTACCGTCGCCGTCCGTCTCGGTCAGTCGTCGGCGGGCGCGCCGCCCTCGCCGCGGGAGACGCCCGTGCCGGGGCCGACGTCGATGTCGAGTTCGTCGAGCCGTTCGTCGGGGACGACGCCGTCGACCCAGCCGCGTTCCTCGTAGTACTCGGCTTTGAGTTCGTCCATCTCGGCGAGTTGGCCCTCGCCGGCACCCTGTGCGGGAATGGCTTCTTCGTGGCCTTTCACGAAGCGGTTGGGCAGCGTGTCGTCGTCGCCGTCGAAGCCGACGAGGTTGTTGTAGTAGCGTTCGAGCGTGTACACGCGCTTGCCGGCGTCCATCAGTTCGTCTTCGGTGACGTCGCGGCCGGTGATGCCGTTGTACTGTTTGACGTACTCCTCGATGCCCTCCGCGAAGGCGTTGAACTTGCAGATGTCGAAGG
>JBDGSB010000070.1:0-6583 GCA_042217765.1 Haloarculaceae archaeon
GGCACCGAGGGCGGCGTCGGCTACGTCTACGAGTACGCCGGCGAGGCCATCGAGCGCCTTGACATGGAAGGCCGGATGAGCATCTGCAACATGTCCATCGAGGGCGGCGCGCGCGCCGGCTACGTCAACCCCGACGAGACGACCTACGCGTGGCTGGAAGACACCGACTTCTTCCGGGAGAACCCCGAGAAGTTCGACGAACTGAAGCCCTACTGGGAGTCCATCGCCAGCGACGAGACGGCAGAGTACGACGACGTCGTCACCATCGACGGCTCCGAACTAGAGCCGATGGTCACCTGGGGCACCACGCCCGGCCAGGGCGTCGGCATCTCCGATCCGATACCGGCACCCGAGGACCTGCCCGAGGAGAAGCGCGCGACCGCCCGCCGCGCACAGGAGCACATGCGCGTCGAGCCGGGCGACACCATGGCGGGCTACGGGATCGACGTCGCCTTCCTGGGCTCGTGTACCAACGCGCGCTTGCCCGACCTGCGACGGGCCGCCCGCATCGTCGAGGGACGCGAGGTCCACGAGGACGTCCGCGCGATGGTCGTCCCCGGCAGCCAGCGCGTCCAGTCGGCCGCCGAGGAGGAAGGGTTGGCCGACGTCTTCCGCGAGGCCGGCTTCGAGTGGCGAAACGCCGGCTGTTCGATGTGCCTGGGCATGAACGAGGACCAGCTAGAGGGCGACGAGGCGTGTGCCTCGTCCTCGAACCGCAACTTCGTCGGCCGCCAGGGCAGCAAGGACGGTCGCACCGTCCTGACGAATCCCCGGATGGTCGCCGCCGCGGCCATCGAGGGGGAAGTGACGGACGTCCGCGAGTTGCGGGAGGTGGCGGCATGACCTGCGAGACGCCACGCGTCTCGAAACCGCACACGGGGAGGGCACCGACCCGTGGGCGGATGCCGGTCGTGTCGCCACGACCGAGCACAGCGACGGAGGTGGCGGCATGACCGACGCCACCGGGGACATCCCCGAAGTCGAGTCGGTGTCGGGCAGCGGCGTGCCGATCCGTGGCAACGACATCGACACCGACCAGATCATCCCGGCGCGGTTCATGAAGGTCGTCACTTTCGACGGCCTGGGCCAGTTCGCCTTCTTCGATCAGCGGTTCGACGACGAGGACGATCCCAAAGACCACCCGATGAACGAGGATCGATTCCGCGACGCGTCGATCATGGTGGTCAACGACAACTTCGGTTGTGGCTCCTCGCGCGAACACGCGCCACAGGCGCTGATGCGCTGGGGCATCGACGCGTTCGTCGGCGAGGGCTTCGCCGAAATCTTCGCCGGCAACTGCCTGGCGCTTGGCATGCCGACGGTCACCGCCGACCACGAGACGATCACCGAACTCCAGCAGTGGGTCGAGGACAACCCCGACGGCGAGATCGACATCGACGTCGCGGCCGAGACCGTTCGCTTTGGCGACAGGGAAGTCGGCGTCACCGTCGACGACGCCCAGCGCAAGGCCCTCGTCGAGGGCATCTGGGACACGACCGCGCTGATGAAGGCCAACGAGCAGTCGATCCAGGAGACGGCCGACTCGCTGCCGTACCTCTAGCGGTTCGGATTTTCGGCTGGAACCCTAGAACGACGAGTCGGCTACCAGTGCTGTCGGAGCCCCGCCATCTGCCCGTTCCAGAGTCGGCAATGGACGCGGTCGACGCCGACGATCACTCCGCCGGTTCGATCGCGGTCGTCTCCGCGCCGTCTTTCCGGAGGTCGACGACGTGGCGCGTGTGTCTGGCGTGCGTCGCGGCCCAGCGACGCGCCGGTCGCTCCGCGAGAAACCGTTCCCCGTCGGGACAGTGTCGACAGTCGACTTCCCACGGCGTCACGTCGTCGGGGAAGTGGCCGGCGTGTCGCCGGTGATCGAGCGCGAACTGTTCGAGCGCGCGGTTGCCGGCGTTCAGTTCGTCGAGTTCGTAGTCGACGGTCCACTCGCGGTCGCACCGCCGGCACGTGACCGTCGGCGTGTTCTCGTCCGGTTCCGGAACGCTCTCGGACGTCTCGTCGGATCGATCTGACACGGCCGGACTATGGGCCGGGACGGTTTGACTCCTGTGGCCCGGATCGAGGTGCTGTCCCGGACGGACTGGCGTCCCGCTTCCCGGTGGTTCGCCGACCCGTTCGGGCAACCCGCCGGCAACCGAAGACACGAATCCGTATCACAGGTTTCGACACCACAAGCCCCTGGTGGCTAGAGTCCGAACTGCCGAGTGCATGAGTGAGGCAAACGAGCGAAAGCTCGGTTTCTGGGGTGCCGTATCGATTTCGGTCGGCGGCATGATCGGCGGCGGCGTGTTCGCCGTCCTCGGCGTCGTGGCGACGACGGCGGGGGCTGCCTCCTGGCTCGCGTTCACGCTCGCGTGTTTGGTGTCGATGTGTGCCGCCTACTCCTACCTCGCGTTGAATCGGATCGGCGACCAGCAGGGCGGGTCGGTCTCGCAACTCGAGGAGTACCTGCACACCTCCGAGGTGGCGGGCATGGTCGGGTGGACGCTGCTGTTTGGCTACGTCGGCGCGATGGCGATGTACGCCTACGCGTTCGGGAGCTTCGCGATCGCGCTGACGCCGGCGACCGTGCGCGACGCCATCCCGCTGGGCGAACACCTCCTGCGGTCGGCCTATTCGGTCGTCGCCGTCGGCATCTTCGTCGGGTTGAACGTCCTCGGCGCTCGTGCGACCGGGGCGTCCGAGGAGGTCCTCGTCGCCGCGAAGGTGGCCGTCCTGCTCGCGTTCGGTGCGCTCGGACTGGGCTACGGATTCCTGCACCACTCCCTGGAGTTCGGCGTCTCGACCATCACCACCGTCTCGCCGGTCGTCATGGCGACGGCTATCTCCTTCGTCTCCTTCCAGGGGTGGCAGCTGTTGATCTACGATCAGGACAGCATCGCGAACCCGTCCGAGAACGTCCCGAAGGCCATCTACTACTCGATACTCATCACGATACTCGTCGACGGCCTCATCGCGATCATCGTCACGAGTCTGGCCTCGCCGGCGGCCATCCAGGCCCACCCCGAGCGGGCGCTCGCGAACGCGGTGGCTCCGATCGTCGGGCAGATCGGCTTCGTGATCGTGTCCGTCGCCGCCATCTTTTCGACCGGCAGTGCGATCAACGGGACGCTGTTCTCTTCGGCACACTTCGCGAAGGGAATGATCGGCGACGGACTGCTGCCGGACAAGACGGGGCGGGCGGAAGCCGACGGCGCGCCCCCGCGAACGGTGGTCGTCCTCGGCGTCCTCGCGGCCGCCTTCACGGCCTACGGGAGCCTCGACGGCATCACGTCGTTCGGCTCGCTTGCGTTCATGGTCGTGTTCGGGACGATGAGTTACCTCGCCTTCCGGCAACGCGACCACGACGACGTCACGGGGATCTGGCCCGCCGTGGGCGTGATCGGCTGTGGGGCGTTCTTCGTCCTCCTGGTCTGGCACCTCTGGTCGGTCGAACGGGGGACCTTCTACACGGTCGTCGCCGTGACGGTGGCCATCCTCGCCATCGAACTGCTGTACTTCGAGCGCGATACCATCGCGGAGGGGATCGAGGAGGTGGGCACGGAGGTCGCGCGCGGCTTCGATCACCGCACGTGAGGCCGGTGCTCGGTTTCGATCCCGTGGCTGACGTAACTCCCGAACGACGTGTTCGGGCCGACCCGGAAACGCTTTTTTCACCGCCGCTCCTTGCCCGCATCATGGTCCAGCGGGAGGCGATAGCATGACGCACGAGGACGACGTCGAGGCGTTGCGCGAGCGCAAGGAACGGGCGCGACTCGGCGGCGGCGAACGGCGCATCGAGCGCCAGCACGAGAAGGGAAAACTCACTGCCCGGGAGCGAATCGACTACTTCCTCGACGACGACACCTTCGTGGAGATGGATACGCTGCGGGAACACCGCTGTACGAACTTCGACATGGCCGAGAAGACGGTTCCGGGCGACGGCGTCGTCACGGGCTACGGCGAGGTGTTCGGCCGGAAGGTGTTCGTGTTCGCCCACGACTTCACCGTCTTCGGCGGGTCGCTGGGCGAGGCGTTCGCCGAGAAGGTCTGCAAGGTGATGGACAAGGCCGTCGAGAACGGCGCGCCCATCGTCGGACTGAACGATTCGGCGGGCGCGCGCATCCAGGAGGGCATCGATTCGCTGGCGGGCTACGCGGAGGTCTTCCACCGGAACCAGCGGGCCAGCGGCGTCGTCCCCCAGATATCGGTCGTGATGGGGCCGTGTGCGGGCGGCGCGGTGTACTCGCCGGCAATCACCGACTTCGTGTTCATGGTGCAAGACACCAGCCACATGTTCATCACCGGTCCCGACGTCGTCGAGACGGTCACCGGCGAGGAAGTGACCTTCGACGAACTCGGCGGCGCGACGATGCACGGGTCCGAAAGCGGCGTCGCGCACTTCACGCCCGCCGCCGAGGAGGCGGCGCTCGACGACGTGCGGTATCTGCTCTCTTTCCTGCCGTCGAACAACGTCGAGGACCCGCCGCGAGTCGACGCCTGGGACGACCCGCAGCGACGCGACGAGGAACTGATCGACGTGGTGCCCGACGCGCCACGGGAACCCTACGACATGCACCGCGTCGTCGGGGGCGTCGTCGACGAGGACTCGTTTTACGAGGTCGCGCCCGCGTTCGCCCGGAACCTGCTGGTCGGGTTCGCTCGCCTGGACGGCCACACCGTCGGCGTCGTCGGCAATCAACCGCGAGCGAACGCCGGGACGCTCGATATCGACGCCTCGCTGAAGGGCGCGCGCTTCGTCCGCTTCTGTGACGCGTTCAACGTCCCCATTCTGACGTTCGTTGACGTGCCGGGGTTCATGCCCGGCACCGATCAGGAACGGGGCGGCATCATCAAACACGGCGCGAAACTGCTGTACGCCTACTCGGAGGCGACCGTGCCGCTGCTGACGGTGATCACTCGCAAGGCCTACGGCGGAGCCTACGACGTGATGGCCTCCAAACACCTCGGTGCGGACGTCAACTACGCCTGGCCGACCGCCGAAATCGCGGTCATGGGTCCCCAGGGCGCGGTCAACGTCCTCTACAGCGACGAACTCGACGCGGCCGACGACGTGGAGGCGCGCCGACAGGAACTCATCGAGGAGTACCGCGACGCCTTCGCCAACCCCTACGTCGCCGCGAAACGCGGGTTCGTCGACGACGTCGTCGAACCGCCGGAGACGCGTGCGCGACTCGTCGACGACCTGCAACTGCTGCGGAACAAACGCGTCGACGGTCCCGACCGCAAGCACGGAAACATCCCGCTGTGAAGGCGGGCAACCCGCTCGCTTCGCTCGCAGTTTCATACGGATTCGGGTCGCTCTGTACCGGCAGTTCGCCGACCCGTCCCGGCGAATCGCCGGGAGCCATCGACACGAATTCGTATCAGTCACAGCGCTGGCACTGTCGTCACCGGCCGCCGCCCGTTGCTTCCGTGCCGCACCGATGCGGATAGTTTTATGGCCCAAACCCCGGTAGGGGGTTGTATGTTCGACAAGGTCCTCGTGGCCAACCGCGGGGAGATCGCGGTCCGCGTGATGCGGGCCTGCGAGGAACTCGGCGTCGACACGGTCGCCGTCTACAGCGAGGCCGACAAACACGCCGGCCACGTCCGCTACGCCGACGAGGCCTACAACGTCGGTCCGGCGCGGGCGGCGGACTCCTATCTCGACCAGGAGGCGATCCTCGACGCCGCCCGGCAGGCCGACGCCGACGCCGTCCATCCCGGCTACGGCTTCCTGGCGGAGAACGCCGACTTCGCCGCGAAGGTCGAAGCCGCCGACGGCATCACGTGGGTCGGTCCGGCCGCCGACGCCATGGAACGGATGGGCGAGAAGACGAAGGCCCGGACGGTGATGCAGGAGGCGGACGTTCCCATCGTTCCCGGAACGACCGAACCCGTCGACGACCCCGACGAGGTGATCGCCTTCGGCGAAGAGCACGGCTTCCCCGTCGCCATCAAGGCCGAAGGTGGCGGCGGCGGCCGCGGCATGAAGGTCGTCGACGATCCCGACGAGGCCGCCGACAAATTACAAAGCGCCAAACGCGAGGGCGAGGCGTACTTCTCGAACGATTCGGTCTACCTGGAGCGGTTTCTAGAGAATCCCCGCCACATCGAGGTCCAGATCCTCGGCGACCATCACGGCAACGTCCGCCACCTCGGCGAGCGCGACTGCTCGTTGCAACGCCGCCAGCAGAAGGTCATCGAGGAGGGGCCGAGTCCCGCACTCACCGACGACCTGCGCGAGCAGATCGGCGAGGCCGCCCGCCGCGGCGTCCGCTCGGCGGACTACTCCAACGCCGGGACCGTCGAGTTCCTCGTCGAGGAGGACCCCGACCGTTCGGGCGAGCAGCGACTCGACGCCGACACGAACTTCTACTTTCTCGAGGTGAACACCCGCATCCAGGTCGAACACACCGTCACCGAGGAGATCACCGGCATCGACATCGTGAAGTGGCAACTGCGGGTCGCCGACGGCGATGAACTCGACTTCGAGCAGGACGACGTCGACGTCCGCGGCCACGCCATGGAGTTTCGCATCAACGCCGAGAACGCCGCCGACGACTTCGCGCCCGCCACCGGCGGG
>JBDGSB010000087.1:0-6580 GCA_042217765.1 Haloarculaceae archaeon
TCATCGACGAGCACGACGAGGTCACCATCGCCGGCATCGGCGGCGCGAAGGGTCGTGCGATGGGCGACCTCTCGGGCGTCAACTACAAGGTCGAGAAGGTAAACGGCGTCTCGCTCATCGAACTGGTGCGCGGAAACGCGGAGAAGCCGGTGCGATAACCATGTCTGCCGACGCCGAAAGCGACGCCGATGCCGACGCCGACGCCGAGACAGCCACAGCCCAACTGTTCGGCGCCTGGAGCGTCGACGACGTCGCGTTCACCGACCCCAGCACGGAACGGTACATCACCGTCACGCCCATCGCGCACACGATGGGGCGTCACGCCTCCAAACAGTTCCAGAAGTCCGAGATCAGCATCGTCGAACGGCTCGTCAACCGCCTGATGCAGACCGGCGAGAACACGGGCAAGAAACAGCAGACCACGCGGCTGGTCCGTGAGGCGTTCGAGATCGTCCACGACCGGACCGAGGAGAACCCGGTGCAGGTGCTCGTCCGCGCCGTCGAGAACGCCGCGCCCCGCGAGGAGACCGTCCGCCTGAAGTACGGCGGCATCTCCGTCCCGAAGGCCGTCGACGTCGCTCCCCAACGGCGCGTCGACCAGGCGCTGAAGTTCATCGCCGAGGGCGTCTACAGCGACTCGTTCAAGACCCCGACCGACGCCGAGGAGGCGCTGGCCAGCCAACTCGTCGGGGCCGCCAACGACGACGTCCAGACCTACGCGGTCAACCAGAAAGAAGAGAAAGAGCGCGTCGCCGCTGCAGCGCGGTAATCGACCCCCTGATTCGTCTTCTCCGGCTGCTCTCCGATCAGCGAGGAGTATACAGTGCCTCCGGTGATCGCACCGTCCGCCGGTCGCCGTCGGCTACCGTCGGATCAATGGGGTCGCCGTCGGATGCCGTCGAGTCAACCGACACTATAATCCCGGTTGACGACGCACGGTCGTCCATGTCACAGCAGTACGATTCGGTCGATCTGGTCGAGGACGAACGGGTCGAGTACTTCGCGAAGGCCGTGCTCGTGGCCGCGCTGACGGCGGCGCTGGCGCAGGTATCGATCCCGCTGCCGGGGAGCCTGCCGCCGTTCTCTCTGCAACCGTTCGGGACGTTCGTCGCCGGGCTGTTGCTCGGTCCGGTGTGGGGCGGGCTGGCGCTGGCGCTGTACCTGCTCGTGGGCATCGCCGGCCTGCCTGTGTTCTCGAACGGGAACGCGGGGCTGGGCTACGTCCTCGTCGGGCAGGGGACCGGCGGCTTCCTCGTGGGATTCCTGCTCGGAGCCGTGGTCGCGGGGGCGATCGCCCACCGGCGCGTCCAGCCGCGGTCGCTGGCGGACGTCTCCGTCCCGACGCAGGTGCTGGCGTTGTTGGCGTCGGTGGCCGTCGTCTACCTCGTCGGCGTCCCGTGGCTCGGTGCGGTGCTGGGGCTGGGGCTGTCGCGGGCGGCGACGATCATGCTGCCGTACCTGCCCCTGGACCTCCTGAAACTCGCCATCGCGGTGGGCGTCGTCGAGGGCGGCTACCTCGTCCGGGAATGATCCGCGTCACGGACCTCGTCCACCGCTACGGCGCGACGACGGCGCTCGACGGCGTCTCGCTGACTGTTCCCGACGGTCAGTTCTGCCTGCTCGTCGGGCCCAACGGGAGCGGCAAGACCACGCTCGTTCGCCACTTCAACGCCCTGCTAGAGCCCGACGCGGGAGCGGTCGCGGTCGACGGTCGGGACGTCACCGAGGACCCGGTCGCCGCCCGGACGAGCGTCGGCATGGTGTTCCAGCACGCCCCCGACCAGTTCGTCGCGGCGACGGTCGGTGCGGACGTTGCCTTCGGGCCCGAGAACCTCGGGTTGGCCCGCGCAGAGATCGACCGCCGCGTCGCCGACGCACTCGCGGCGGTGGGTCTCGGCGGTCGCCGTGACGACCGGATCGCCGACCTCTCGGGTGGCGAGCAGGCGCGGGTCGCCGTCGCCGGCGCGCTCGCGATGGAGCCGACCCACCTCGTGCTGGACGAACCGCTGGCGGGGTTAGACTGGCCGTCGCGTCGCTCGGTGCTGGCGCACCTGGACGATCTGGCCGCCGACGGGACCGGCGTTACGGTCGTCACCCACGACCTGCGGGACCTCCACGAGCGCGCCGACCGGGTCGTGGGCCTGTCCGACGGTCGCGTGGTCCTCGATTGCGATCCGGCCGCCGCCCTCGACCGCCTGTCCGACCTGGACGTGCGCGATCCGCGATGCTGAGCTACCGGCCCGGCGCGACGTTCGCTCACCGGCTGGACCCGCGGTCGAAGCTCCTCGTGCAGTTCGGGCTGGCCGTCGCGGCGTTCGGCCACGCGACGGTGCCGTGGCTCGCCGCGACGACGGCGGTGAGCCTGCTCGCGCTGGCGGCCGCTCGCCGCTCGCCGCTGGCGGTCGTCCGGGCGTACCGCGTCGTCCTCGCCGTCGTTGCACTCGCGCCGCTGCTGGCGGGGTTGACCGTCGGGCCGCCGTGGTTCCGAATCGACCCGGCGTTGCGTTCGGCGCGGCTCGCCGCCCGGGTGGTGCCCGTGCTGTTCGTCAGCGCGGCCTACCTGACGACGACGCCAGTGCGCGAGACGCGTGCGGCCGTCCAGCGGCTCGTCCCCGGCCGTCCCGGGCAGTTGCTTGGGGTCGGCATGGCGCTGGTCACGCGGCTGTTTCCGCTCGTGCTGGCCGACGTCCGGACCGTCGGGGACGCGATTCGAGCGCGTGGCGGCGAGACCCGTCCCGCTCACGAGCGAGCGCGGCGGATCGTGGTGCTGTCGCTCGACCGGGCGCTGGCCCGCTCGGATCGGCTGGCGCTGGCGCTGCGAGCGCGCTGTTTCGCGTGGAACCCGACGCTGCCTGCCTTACGGTACTCCTGGCGGGACTACCCGGTCGCGTTCGTCGGCGTGGTGCTGGCGGCGTCGCCGCTGGCGTCGATCGTCCTCTAGTCGGCGGCGCGTTCCCCGGCCGTGTCTCTTGGCTCAGTCGGCGGCGCGTTCCCCGCCGCTCACGTACGCGCGGGTTGCGTCGACCAGGGCTTTGCGGTACTCGCTCTCGTCGGGATCGGCCGCCAGCGAGCGGAACCGTCGCTTGAACGCCGACAGCGACACGCCGGGGGCGTCGGCGGCGGCCGCGTGCGCGAGGTCGTACAGCCGGTGGTCCTCGCCGACGAGGTCGTGGCGCTCGACCATCGCCAGCGCGAAAGCGGCGTTGACCGCGGTGATGTCGGGGTCGGACGCGGGCGTCCGTCGCGTCCAGGTCGGTGGGTCCTCCGGCCGGTCGGCCAGCGCGGTCGCCAGGCCGGATTCGAGGAAGGCGACGAGTTTGTCCGGCGGCGTGACGTCGAGTGTGACGTCGTCGGCGTAGATGTCCTTCATGTGGTTGGCGATCTGATAGCAGTGAGTGAGCTTGCGCCGTTCGACGCTCCGGCCGGCCAGCGCCAGGAAGATAGCCTCCGCCGTCGACTGGGTGTGACTGGGGTGGGCCTGTTCGTCGCGGTGCATGTGCGCGAACTCGTGGATGGCGAGTTCGCGGGCCATCGCGCTAGTGGCCGCCTGCCGCGAGATGGTCAGGTGGTGGCCCGCGTCGTCGTGGCTGACGCGGGTGCGTTCGTCGGGATTGTCGCGTATCCGCACCGTTACCGGACGTTCGAGCGTGTGCTCGGTTTCGAAGAGGTCGCGAGCGCCGAGAAACGGTTCCGCCGGGCCGGGTCCACACACGGACAACTCCATGTGTGAAGATACCACGCGCCGAGCGACTATCAATGTACGGTCGCCTGTACACGTTTTCGATCGTGGATCGCGGGCAAGCGTCCCGATCACTACGGTTCGGTCGGTTCGGGCTGGCGCGACAGGTCGAGGAAGATGCCGTACACCGCGAGCCAGTAGACCGCGACGTACAGCGTCACGATGCCGCCCGCGCCGAACAGCGGCGCGCTCAGGACGTACCGGCCGGTCAGCGCCAGTGCGATCGCGACGCCGAGGAGCGCAATCGCGAGAATCGTCGCCCGGACGGCCTCGATGTCGACCACGTGCGTGTACGCGACTGCGTCGCTCACGAGGTAGTTCAGGTACCCGTGGACGTCCCTGCGTTTGGTCTCGATGGTCGCCGTGACCCGCCCGCTCGGGAGCGTGTACGTCGTCGTCGACCGGTCGTCCGACGAGTCGGGAGCGAACCGCCGGTACGCGAACAGGGCCGTACTCCCCTCTTCGAGTGGGAAGCGCTGCTGGAGCCGGTGCATTCGCTTTCTGAGCGTTCCCGCGGCGCTGTTGCGTATCGCGGCGTCGTTCGTCTCGACCGACAGCTCGACGGTGGAGCCGTCGGGGAAGTAGTGTGACTGTGATTCGTCCGCTGACATGGGTGCCTACCCCTGGCCGGGGCGTTGCATCGTCTATGCGCCCGATTTCCTTATCTTTGCTGCCGAGCTTCGCCGCGTTCGCCAATCCGCCTCACGGCGGCGAAGCGCCGCCAGACCGCACGATTGGCGTTCTGCCGAGCTTCGCCGCGTTCGCCAATCCGCCTCACGGCGGCGAAGCGCCGTCCGACGGGAAACACTACCCTTTTGACCCTCCTTCCGATAAGAGCGAGTATAATGGGCCGACGCAAGAAAATCGTACAGGAATGTGAAAAGCTAATGGATCAACCGGAGCAGATCCGGAACATTGCCATCGCAGCACACGTCGACCACGGGAAGACGACGCTGACGGACAACCTGCTGGCCGGTGCGGGCATGATCGCCGATCAGGGCGAAGCCACGCAGTTGATGATGGACACCGAGGAGGACGAGCAAGAGCGCGGCATCACGATCGACGCCGCGAACGTCTCGATGACACACGAATACGAGGACGAGAACCACCTCATCAACCTCATCGACACGCCGGGGCACGTCGACTTCGGCGGCGACGTGACCCGGGCGATGCGCGCCGTCGACGGTGCGCTCGTGGTCGTCGACGCCGTCGAGGGCGCGATGCCCCAGACCGAAACCGTGCTTCGCCAGGCGCTGCGGGAAGGCGTCAAGCCGGCGCTGTTCATCAACAAGGTCGACCGCCTCATCTCGGAGTTGCAGGAAGGTCCCGAGGAGATGCAAAAGCGCCTCCTGAACGTCATCGACGACGTCAACGAACTCATCCGCGGGATGACCGAGGACATGGACGACGTCGACGACTGGACGGTCTCCGTCGAGGGCGGCACCGTCGCCTTCGGCTCGGCGCTGTACAAGTGGGGCGTCTCGATGCCCTCGATGCAGCGCACTGGCATGGACTTCGGCGACATCATGGAACTCGAACGCGCGGACAAGCGCCAGGAACTCCACGAGCAGACGCCGCTGTCGAACGTCGTGCTCGACATGGTCATCGAGCACTTCCCCGACCCGATCGACGCCCAGCCCCGTCGTATCCCGCGCATCTGGCGCGGTGACGACGATTCGGACCTCGCGGAGGGCATGCGCCTCGTTGACGACGAGGGCGAAGTCGTCCTGATGGTCACCGACATCGGCATCGACCCGCACGCCGGCGAAATCGCCGCGGGCCGCGTCTTCTCCGGAACCCTGGAGAAGGGCCAGGAACTGTACGTCTCCGGGACTGCCGGGAAGAACCGCGTCCAGAGCGTCGGTATCTACATGGGCGGCGAGCGCGAGGAGGTCGAGCGCGTCCCCGCGGGGAACATCGCCGCCGTCACCGGGCTGAAGGACGCCATCGCCGGCTCGACCGTTTCGAGCGTCGAGATGACGCCGTTCGAGTCCATCGAGCACATCTCCGAGCCGGTCATCACCAAGTCCGTCGAGGCACAGAACATGGACGACCTGCCCAAACTCATCGAGACGCTCCAGCAGGTCGCCAAGGAGGACCCGACCATCAAGGTCGAGATCAACGAGGACACTGGCGAGCACCTCATCTCCGGGCAGGGCGAACTCCACCTGGAGGTCATCGCCCAGCGCATCGAGCGCAACCAGGGCATCCCCATCAAGACCGGCGAACCCATCGTCGTCTTCCGGGAAGCGCCCCAGACGCCCTCCCGCGAGGTCGAGGGCATCTCGCCCAACCGCCACAACCGCTTTTACATCAGCCTCGAACCCCTGAGCGAGGACCTCGTCGAGACGATCAAGATGGGCGAGGCCAGCATGGACATGCCCGAACTGGAACGCCGCGAGGCGCTCCAGGAGGCCGGCATGGACAAGGACACCTCCCAGAACGTCGAGCACATCCACGGGACGAACGTGCTCATCGACGACACGAAGGGCATCCAGCACCTCAACGAGACGATGGAACTCGTCATCGAGGGTCTCGAGGAGGCGCTCAACGACGGGCCACTGGCCGCCGAACCGGTCCAGGGGTCGCTCATCCGTCTGCACGACGCGCGCCTGCACGAGGACGCCATCCACCGCGGCCCGGCGCAGGTCATCCCGGCCGTCCGCGAGGCCGTCCACAACGCGCTGATCGACGCCGAAATCCGCCTGCTGGAACCCATCCAGGACGTCCGCATCGACGTCCCCAACGACTACATGGGTGCTGCCAGCGGCGAGATCCAGGGCCGTCGCGGTCGCGTCGACGACATGTACCAGGAGGGCGACCTGATGGTCGTCGAGGGCG
>JBDGSB010000075.1:0-6548 GCA_042217765.1 Haloarculaceae archaeon
CCCGTTCGGTCGGCGCTCGCTGAGGAAGGGGGCTTAGCGCCTCGGTACAGCTAACGGGTCCGTAACGGTTTTGCGGACTCGTCGGGTATGGACGCACATGAGTGGCGACCCATCGGACGAAGAACTCGAACGGCTCCGCGAACAGAAGATGGAACAGCTCCGCGACCAGGCCCAGCAAGAGGGGGACGGCGAGGCGATGGAGGCCCAGCGCCAGCAGGCCGAGGCACAGAAGAAGGCGCTGTTGCGCCAGCACCTCACCGACGGTGCCCGCCAGCGGCTGAACTCGGTGAAGATGTCGAAACCGCAGTTCGGCGAGAAGGTCGAACAGCAGGTGGTCGCGCTGGCACAGAGCGGGCGCATCCAGGCCCAGATCGACGAGGAGAAGATGAAGCAGTTGCTCAGCGAACTGAAACCCGAGAGCAAGAGCTTCGACATCAAACACCGGTGACGGCGTCGGAGACTCCCTGATGGACGTCGCGGTCTGTTTCAGCGGCGGCAAGGACTCGGCGCTGGCCGCACTCCTTCTGGAACCCCACTACGAGGTCCGGCTCGTGGGCTGTACGTTCGGGATCACCGACGACCACGAACACGCACGCGACGCTGCGGCCGCGCTCGACTTGCCGTTCGAAACCGTGACGCTCGACCGCTCGGTCGCCGAGGCGGCCGTCGAACGGCTGGTCACCGACGGCTACCCCCGAAACGCCATCCAGCGGGTCCACGAGCACGCCCTCGAACGCGTCGCCACAGCGTACCCCGCACTGGCCGACGGCACCCGCCGGGACGACCGCGTCCCCGCCGTCGACCGCCCGTTCGTCCAGAGCCTCCAGGACCGCCACGGCGTCTCGTACCTCCGTCCGCTGGCGGGATTCGGCCGCGACGCCGTCGACGACCTCGCCGAGCGCCTGCTGACCGTCGAAACCGGTCCCAGCGAGGACGTCCCCAAGGGCGACTACGAGGCCGAACTCCGGACACTCCTGGCCGACGAACACGGCCGGGACGCCGTGTGCGAGGTCTTTCCCGAACACGTCCAGTCGCGGGTGCGCGGCCGAGCGTGCGAAGCGGCGTGACGTGAAGGGCGACGCGACACAAAACGAGGCGCGACGTTCGGAGCGAACATCCAGGAACGCACAGTCACACGCTAGATCGACGATCCCGTCGTCGGGCTTGTACCCGTCGACCGTGACGATTCCCACCGGCGACCCGGCCACGACGCGTCTCGACCGGGAGAGTGGAATCGCCCGAAAGCCCTCAGAACCGCCCCCCGAAGCCACGCCCTCCCCAGCCGATTGCGTTGCTCGTTCGCGTCGCTCGCTGCGCGACTCATCCCTCGCACGGCACTGGACGAACCGCTCGTAGTTGCTCGCTGTTCGTCCAGCGTGCGCCGGACCAGAAGTTTCATCCAGCGTGCGCCGGACGGGCGTGAAGAGAAGCCGTCGGTCGATTCGGATCGGATCGATTCGGCGGCGACGCCAAGAGGAAGCTTTCAAGCGAGCGCTGCCCGAACCGGGAGGTATGTACGACCGCGTCAAGGGCTTTCGGGACTTCTATCCCGAGGAGATGGGATCCAGACGGGACGTCGTCGACCAGATCGAGGGGACGGCCCGTCGCTACGGCTTCCGGGAGATCGGATCGCCGGCGCTGGAGCCGACGGCGATGTACGTCGACAAGAGCGGCGAGGAGATCGTCGACGAACTGTACAGTTTCACCGACCAGGGCGGCCGCGAGGTGGCGCTCACGCCGGAGTTGACGCCGACGGTCGCACGGATGGTCGTCGCCAAACAGCAGGCGTTGAGCAAACCCATCAAGTGGTTCTCGACGCGGCCGTTCTGGCGCTACGAGGAGCCCCAGCAGGGTCGCTACCGGGAGTTCTACCAGACCAACGTCGACATCTTCGGCTCGTCGGAACCGGCGGCCGACGCCGAGATTCTGGCGGTGGTCGCCGACGCCCTGACGGGGCTGGGACTCGACGCCGACGACTTCGAGTTCCGGGTGTCTCACCGCGACATCCTCGGCGGGCTGCTAGAGTCGTTCGACGCCGACGTCGACGTGCGGGCGGCCATCCGCGCGGTCGACAAGAGCGCGAAGATTCCCGACGCCGAGTTCCAGGACCTGCTCGTGGGGGCCGGGCTGTCCGATTCGGAGGCCGAGCAGTTCCGGAGCCTGCTGGCCACGCCCGAGGACGACCTGGACGACCTGGTCGCGTTCGCGGGCACCGACCGCGTCGAGGCGGCCGTGACCAACCTCGCGAACGTGCTCGAAGCGACCGCCGATTTCGGGGTCCGGGACTACTGTACGCTCAGCCTGGAGACCGCCCGCGGGCTAGACTACTACACGGGCGTCGTCTTCGAGTGTTTCGACTCGACGGGCGAGGTCTCGCGGTCGGTGTTCGGCGGCGGCCGCTACGACGACCTCATCGAGGGCTTCGGCGGCCAGCCCACGCCCGCCGTCGGGGTCGCGGTCGGGTACGCGACCCTGTCGCTGCTGCTCCAGCGTGCCGGGGTCTGGCCCGAGGAGGCGCTCACGACCGACTACTACGTCCTGCAGGCGGGCGACACGCGCCCGGTCGCCGCCCGCATCGCGCGGACGCTCCGCGAGCGGGGTCACGTCGTCGAGACCGACGTCGCCGGCCGAAGCTTCGGGTCGCAGCTAGAGTACGCCGACACCATCGGAGCCGAGACGGTCGTCATCGTCGGCGAGCGCGATCTCGAAGACGATCAGGTGACGCTGAAGGACATGGACAGCGGCGACCAGGTGGCCGTCCCCGTCGATTCGTTCCCCGGCGAGTGCGATCGGCCGACCTACGACGACTTCGCGGAGTGATGCGCGCGTTCCGGATCGCCTACGACGGCAGCGAGTTTCGGGGCTTCCAGCGCCAGCCCGACGTCACGACCGTCGAGGACGCGCTGTTCGACGCGCTGGCCGATCTGGACGTACTCGATGGCGCGAAACCGGCCGGCTACGCCGCCGCGGGACGGACCGACGCGGGCGTCTCGGCGCTGGCTCAGACCGTCGCGTTCGAGGCGCCGGCGTGGCTCTCCCCGGCCGCGCTGAACGGCGAACTCCCGGCTGCGGTCCGGGCGTGGGCAAGCGCGGACGCACCTGCGGACTTCCACGCGACCCACGACGCCGCCGAGCGAGAGTACACCTACCACCTGTACGCGCCCGCGACCGGCGAGGGGGCCCACGGCCACGAGGGCGACCGCAACGGTACCGTGGACGGCGGTGGACGCGGGGACGTAGACGACGGCCGCGCACGCGACGCACTCGACGCCCTCGCGGGGGAACACGACTTTCACAACTGCACGCCCGACGAGACGGGGACGGTTCGGGACCTCCGGACGGCCCTGGAGCGCGACGGCGACTTTCTGGTGGTGCGTCTTCGTGCCGACGGCTTCGCCCGCCAGTTGGTCCGGCGGATCGCGTCGCTGGTGACCGAGGTGGCACGCGGCGACGCCGACCTGGATCGCATCGATCGCGTGCTGTCGGCGGCGTCGCTCGACGGCTCCGCCGGCGTCGCGCCCGCGCCTGCACGGCCGCTAGTGTTGACCGACGTGGTCTACCCCGATCTGTCGTTCGTCGTCGACGACGACGCGGCCGCCAGCGCCCGTGACGTCTTCGCCGAACGACACCGGACGGCCGCCGCGAACGCGCGCGTGGCAGCGACGATACGCGACGGCGTGTGAGCGCCACCGGGAATGCGGTCGGGTCGTCCCGGCCACGGAAGGCTTACGGCCGGGCCGTGCCAACCGCGGGCCATGAGTTCGGTACCCGACCGGAGCGACGTCGACGCGCAGTACAAGTGGGACCTCGAAAGCCTCTACGTCAGCGACGAGGAGTGGGAGGCGGCCTTCGAGGAGGCCAGCGACCGGGTCGACGACCTGGCGGCCTACGAGGGGCGAGCGACCGAGGACGCCGAGACGCTGCTTGCGACCCTGGAGACCTACGAGACGCTGATGCGGCAGGTGTCGAACGTGGCCGCCTACGCCCGGATGCGCAGCGACGAGGACACGACCGACAGCCACTACCAGGCCCTCTCGGCGCGCGCGCAGTCGCTGGCCTCGCAGGCGTCGAGCGCCGCCAGTTTCATCGAACCGGAAATCCAGCAGGCTGGCCGCGACCGAATCGAGAGCCTGCTGGCCGAAAACGAGACCCTCGAGGAGTACGACCACTACGTCGACGACGTCCTCCGGACGGCCGAACACACCCGCTCGACGGAGGTCGAGAACCTGCTGGCGGACCTTGGCGAGGTGCTCGACGCCGGCGGCGAAGTCTACAACATGCTGACCAACGCCGACATGGAGTTTCCCGCCGTCGAGACGCCGGACGGCGAGGAGCGGCCAATCACGCTCAACAACTTCACGACCCTGCAAAAACACCCCGATAGGCAGTTTCGCCGCGACGTCTACGAGGCCTTCTACGACGAGTGGGAGACGGTCCGCAACGCCGTCGCCGCCGCCCACAAGAAAAGCGTCAAGACCGACGTGAAACTGGCCCACGCCCGCGACTACGACACCGCGCGCGAGGCCGCGCTCGACGGCCCGAACGTCCCCGTCGAGGTGTACGACACGCTCGTCGACACCGTGCGGGACGAACTCGACCGCCTCCACCACCACGCCGACCTCAAGCGCCAGGCCGTCGGTGCCGACGACCTCCGGATGTGGGACCTGTACGTGCCGCTGGTCGATTCGGAGAGCCCCGAGGTGCCCTACGACGAAGCCAGGGAGTACGTCGTCGACGCCGTCGCGCCGCTCGGCGAAGCCTACCAGTCGCGGCTGGCCGAGGGCCTGGACTCGCGGTGGGTCGACGTCTACGAGACCGCCAACAAGCAGTCGGGCGCCTACAGCGGCGGCACGTACGACTCCCAGCCGTACATTCTCATGAACTACCAGGACGACGTCGAGTCGATGTACACGCTGGCGCACGAACTCGGCCACTCGATGCACTCCGAGCTAACCAGCGACGAGCAACCGTACGTCTACGCCAGCTACGAAATCTTCGTCGCCGAGGTGGCGAGCACGGTCAACGAGACGCTGCTGACCGAGCACCTGCTCGACGTCGTCGAGGACGAGCAACTGCGACGGCACGTCCTCAACGAGTACCTCGAACGGTTCCGCTCGACGCTGTACCGCCAGACCATGTTCGCGGAGTTCGAACACCGGACCCACGAACTCGCCGAGGACGGCGAGGCGCTCACCGCCGACCGGCTGGACGAACTCTACCGGGAGCTGAAGGGCGACTACTACGAGCCCGCCGTCCTCGACGACCGTATCGCCCGCGAGTGGATGCGCATCCCCCACTTCTACCGCGCGTTCTACGTTTACCAGTACGCGACGGGTATCAGCGCCGCCGTCGCGCTCGTCGACGGCATCCTCGAGGAGGGCGAACCCGCCGCCGAGCGGTACCGCGAGTTCCTGCAGAGCGGCTCCCGACAGTACCCTCTAGAGTTGCTCGCGGACGCCGGCGTCGACATGTCCTCGCCCGACCCGATTCGGGCGGCGCTGTCGACCTACGGCGAGTACCTCGACGAGTTCGAACGACTGCAGTGAGCGGAACGGGCTGGCTATCCGGCCGACGTGACGGCCCTCCGCTCGGTGATCGACCGACGTATCGCCTATTCGACCGGTAGTCGATTCGATGGGTACGGTCAGTCGGAACCGGGAAATTCGGGCCGGACCCAAAGGCACTTTTTCCTCGACGGACTACACTCAACAACTCGATGTCGCGTAGCCCCTCGCTTCCCGAGCGTCCGCGGCTCGAACTCGATCCGGACATGACCCCGGACGAGAAGCTCGCGGCGCTCCGGGCCCACTACAGAGAACTCGCCGACGTGCACCGGGAACTGAACGAACAGCTCGAGGACGCCCAGCAGCGCCAGGACGAACTCACCGAGGAGGTCGACCGCCTCGAACGGGAAAACGAGACGCTGAAAACGTCCTCGCTGTACATCGCCACCGTCGAAGAGATGACCGACGACGGCGTCGTCGTCAAGCAACACGGCAACAACCAGGAGGTGCTGACCGAACTCTCGCCGACGCTAGCCGACGAGATCGAGGCCGGCGACCGGGTGGCCATCAACGACTCCTTCAGCGTCCAGCGGGTGCTCGAAGCCGAGACCGACTCCCGTGCCCAGGCCATGGAGGTGACCGCCTCTCCGGACGTCGTCTACGAGGACATCGGCGGCCTCGACGACCAGATCCGAGAGGTGCGCGAGGCCGTCGAGGAACCGCTGGTCAACGCCGACATGTTCGAAGCGGTGGGCATCGACCCGCCGTCTGGCGTGCTGTTGCACGGGCCGCCGGGGACGGGCAAGACGATGCTGGCGAAGGCCGTCGCCAACCAGACCGACGCCACCTTCATCAAGATGGCCGGGTCCGAACTCGTCCACAAGTTCATCGGTGAAGGCGCGAAACTCGTCCGCGACCTCTTCGACCTCGCCCGCCAGCAGGAACCCGCCGTCGTCTTCATCGACGAGATAGACGCCATCGCGGCCAAGCGGACGGAGTCGAAGACCTCCGGCGACGCCGAGGTCCAGCGGACGATGATGCAAC
>JBDGSB010000080.1:0-6337 GCA_042217765.1 Haloarculaceae archaeon
TGGCTAAATCGGACTCCGATAGCAATGGCCTCCGGCAGGATCAACCGGAATGTTTCCCGGCAAAAGCCGGGAGGGTGGCGGGAACACACCCGAATGGGTGTGCCTACTATCGATCACGCTCGACGACACTCGTCGACCGAGTGTCACCGAACTACCAGGGCTCACATCAGATTCCATCTATACGGCGGACCGCAGGGGTGGAATCCTCATTCTTTCAGGACTTCGTGGTATGCTCGAAGGAGACTTAAACCCTTCGAGACCGCTCGAAGTCGGACGTGGTCGCGTCGTCGACGCCCGCCGCCGTTCGGCCGGCGTCGCCCACGTCGCGTCGTGATTCGTCCGAAGTGCAGGGACGACTTAAGGGCGTCGAACTACTGGCGGCACGTCATGCGGTTTCATGCGATCAGCTGTCACTGTAGCGGTCCTCGCTGACGCGGGAAGACGTTCTCGATTACCCGAGCGGATGTCCGCGCTGACGCGGACAGAACGAACGTTATCGCGTGGCCGGAGGCCGACCGGTCATCCCGGGCGTCGTGCGTGCGGTCTGGTCGGGTGGGAGCCACGCACGGACCCGTTGGGAAGCGACGACTAAGTGTGCTCGGGTACGACTGCAAAAGAACACGGTGGTGGTGTGGCTCAGATCTCTTCGAGGTGTTCGACGCCCTGCTTCGAGACGTTGCCTTTGGTGATTTCGTTCGGCATCCAGTCGGGGCTGTCCGACGGCGCCGATTCCTTCCAGGCCCAGCCTTCGTAGACGTGCACCTTCTTCGTGCCTTTCTCGCGCAGTCGCAGGTCGGTCCGTTCGGCGGAGTCCTCGCTAGAAGCGGGACTCAGTCGGCGGGCCGCCTTGAGTGCTGCCTGTCGAGGCGTGCTGCCCGAGAAGACGCTTGTTTCCTCGCCCGACTCGTCGCGGAGTGCGAAGTTTCGCTTTTCCTTGTCGCGTGCCATGGTTTTGCCGCTCCATGACAACCCAGCACATGATGCGACATAAATATATCCCTGAATCGGACCGTATTGCCGCGATAGATTTATATAGGAGAGTTAGAAACCGGGCGAAAGCACCGACTTGAGACGCTGTTATTGGGGCGGCGAACCGTCGCGCGCGCACCGATTCGGCTTCACGACGTCGTCGATCCGTCGGAGTCGTCGTCGATCCGGTGGCGTAGTCACGGATCCGTTCCATCCCCTTCCCGAAGTCGCAGACGCCCGCAACCGAAAGCCCGTTTACCTCCCGTCCCGACCGCTCGCACATGATCGTCAGTGGGTCCGCGACGCAGGCGTTCGCCGCCGAACTGGCCGCCGAGACCGGCCACGACCTGGGTGACGTCGTCTACGAACGGTTCGCGGACGGGGAACTGAAGGTAACGGTCGAGGGGTTCGACGCCGACGGGGCGGTGGTGGTGGCGTCCACCGTTTCGAGCGACGCACACCTCGAAGTGCTCCAGTTGCAGGACGCCGTCGCCGAGGCCGGGGCCGAGACGGTGACCACCGTCCTGCCGTACATGGGCTACGCACGTCAGGATCGGGCGTTCACCGAGGGTGAACCGGTTTCCGCGCGGGCGGTCGCGCGGGCCATCTCGACCGGAACCGACCGCGTCGTGACGGTCACCCCCCACGAAGATGCCGTCTGTGACTTCTTCGACGTCCCCGCAGTCGCCGTCGACGCCGCGGGTCGGCTCGCGGCGCCGCTTCCCGACCTGAACGAGCCGCTGTTTCTCTCGCCCGACGAGGGGGCGATAGACCTGGCCGAGACAGTTCGGGACGCCTACGGCGACGGCACGACGGACTACTTCGAGAAGACCCGCGACTACGACACCGGTGCGGTCGAGGTGCGACCCAGCGACGCCGACTGCACCGACCGCGACGTCGTGTTGGTCGACGACATCATCGCAACCGGCTCGACGATGGCCGAGGCGGTCGCCGTCCTGAACGACCGTGGTGCCGCGCGCGTGTTCGTCACGTGTGTCCATCCGTTGCTGGCGAGCAACGCCGTCACGAAACTCGCTCGGGCCGGCGTCGAGACGGTCTACGGTACCGACACAATCGAACGGTCGGTCAGCGAGGTCACCGCCGCGCCCGTCGTCGCCGACGCACTCTGATACGGATTCGTGTCTTCGGTTGTCGGCGGTTCGCCCGAACGGGTCGGCGAACCACCGGCAGGGAGCGACCCGAATCCGTATGAGCGAACGCTCGTGACGCCAGCGCGGAGACGGCACTCGTCGCGTCGAACGGCCGGAGAATCGGCGAGCGCGCTCCTCGCGCGAAACGTCGTCAGTCGTCGGATTCGGCAGCGTCGGTCGAACTCGAGGAGCCACCGCCTTCGGCGTCTCCGATGGCCGAGAGGATCGAGTCCTCGCTACCACGGATGTCGGCACCTTCCTGGACGACGATGCTGCCGTGCTCGGCGCTGAAGGTCTTGTAGAGGCCGTATACGCCGAGGAGGCCAACGATTGCCACCGGACCGCCGGTGATGATGGCCGCCTGCTGGAGCGCGTTCGTACCGCCGATGTACACGAGGAGGCCGGCGACGAGTCCCTGGATTACGCCCCAGAAGAGGCGGTTGGCGCTCGAGGGGTCCTCCTTGCCGCCGGTGGTCAGCATGGCGACGCTGAGCGTCGAGGAGTCCGCCGAGGTCACGAAGAACGTGATGACCAGCAGGAAGAACAGCGCCATCCAGAGCGCGCCCAGCGGCAGCGCCCCGAACAGTGGGTAGCCCGACACGGCCACGCCGTACTGGGAGATCGCTCCCAGGATGTCGGCACCCCCGGCGATCTGGAGCTTCATCGACGTTGCACCCAGGACCATGAACCAGGGCAGCGTCGCCAGCGTCGTCGCGACGACGCCACAGAAGGTCATCTCCCGGATGGTCCGGCCCTTCGAGATGCGTGCCAGGAACAGTCCCGAGAACGGCGCCCAGGAGAACCACCAGGCCCAGTAGAACACCGTCCACTGACCGACGAAGCCCGAGACGCCGTAGCCCTGCCCGGCGATACCCGCGAGCGTCGCCGCCGATCCGGCTCCGGTCAGGAGGCTCAGGTGAAGGAACTGGTTGAGGTACGTTCCGATGGCTTCCATCCCGATGTTGAGCACGAAGAAGGGGAATCCGAGCAGGAACGTCGCGACCCCGAGGACGAAAAAGAGCCCGACGTTCAACTGCGAGATTCGTTTGATGCCCTTCTCGATGCCCGAGACCACCGAGATGGTGAAGATGATCGTCACGCCCGCGATGATGGCGAACGTCCACAGCGGCGAGATTCTGACGCCGCTCGTGTACTCGATGCCTTTCACTAGTTCCTGGCCGACGAGGCCGAGCGACGTCGCGACGCCGCCCAGCGTCGCGAACACGGCGATCGCGTCGACCAGTTTCGCCCAGCTGCTGTAAAGGAGTACACCAGGGCGTCGACCATCAGTTTCTGGTTCGACGGGTTCGACGCGCCCGCCGACAGCGGCGTCCCGTAGCCGAGGTGGTAGATCGACTCCGCCGGACCCCAGAAGTCGATGCCGGCGGCGATACCCGCCGAGAAGAACATCGCGAAGTACGTGAAGAAACTGTGGTCGGGTTCGGCGTTTTCACCGCCGATTTTGATCTTCCCCCACGGCCCGAACATCAGAAACGCCGCGAAGGCGACGAAAATCAACATCGCCGCGAGGTAGTACCACGCGAGGTTCGACCACAGCCAGTCGTTGACTGCCGTCATCGCCCAGGCGACGTAGTTCTTCGACGTCCCGGCCTTGTTCGGTGCGATCACGTAGGCGACGATGAAGACGATGGAGATGAGCGCTCCCACCCAGAATACCGGTGGGTCGATTTCCGTTCTGAACTCTTCGAACCAGGTATCGTCCGACGTGCTTTGACTCATGGTTGTGGAGCCGGTCGTCACTCTCTGCGGACAAGCTACCAGTCAGCAACCCCCACGGCACTGACCGGCATGTGAAGTACTAGACGAGGACGCGGATAAATGTAATATATCCGTTGGCTTTTTGTCTTCTCTCGGGTCGGGGGTAGCGGTCGGTATATATATCCGACCCTAGAACTTTACCTATCGGCGGCGGCGGATATGTGTTCCCCTCGGC
The DNA here is from genome assembly GCA_042217765.1 of Haloarculaceae archaeon. Taxonomy (GTDB): domain Archaea; phylum Halobacteriota; class Halobacteria; order Halobacteriales; family Haloarculaceae; genus JARUKX01. The sequence goes on from JBDGSB010000080.1 coordinate 4,075, forward strand.
GCAATTTTGCACGCCGAATCCCGACGACCGTTACTTGTATCCCAGCGCTTCGAGACGGTCCTCGGCGACCGTCGGGTGATCGCCCGACGATTCGCCCGTCGACGTCGATCGGGCGACGCGTTCGAGGTGAGCCCGCAACGTGGCCGCGAGGGGCGCTGGCTCGAGATCGGGAACGTCCGCCCGGTTCTCGCCGATCGCGTGTTCGAACGACAGCGACTCGTCCGGACCCGTGACGCGATAGCGTCGCCGCGTCTCGTCGTCCGAGCGGGCTTCGCTCACGACGTGATCGGCCACCGCGTCGTCCATCCAGTACCGTGACAGCGATCTATCCCGGTCGGCTCGGTCGACCGCGCCCGACTGGTCGTCACGACCAGGTCGGTCGTCGCCGCCGGCCCGGTCGAGCAGCTCCAGCACCGTCGGCACCACGTCGCGCGTTCCGACCGGGACGTCGATCGTCGTCGACGGGACGTCCGGGCCGGCGAGGACGAGCGGAACGTGGAGTACTTTCTCCGCTACGTACCGCGGATGTCCGTACCGGCCGCTCTCGCCGAACAGTTCCCCGTGGTCGGCCGTGACCACGACCAGCGTCTCCGCCAGCAGTCCCCGGTCGGCCAGCGCGTCGAGCAGCGACCCGATGGCCGCGTCCGTGTAGCGTACCTCCCCGTCGTAGGCGTCGACGAGAGCCGATCGCTCGGCGTCGGTGAAGCCGTCGGGATCGGCCATCGACCGGTACCACAGCCGTTTGCGCTCGCGAGTGCTGCGGTCGTCGTCGACGAATCGATCGCGGTAGCGAGCGGGCGGCTCGAACGGTCCGTGCGCGTCCATGTAGTGGGCCCACAGGAAGAACGGATCGTCGCCCGACCGCGAATCCAGCCACGACAGCGCCCGCTCGTTGACGGTCCAGGCCCGTGCGTAGTGGTGGCCCCGCAACCGGTCAAAGAGCCGCTGGGCCAGCGCGACGAACTTGTGGCGGCTCAGGTACAGGTCGTCGTCGAAGGCGTCGAAGTCCCGGTCGTACCCGTAGGCCCGCGACAGGAAGGGATTGGAGTGGACGGCACCGCTGTCGTGCGTGTCGGCCAGTCGCGTCGCCAGCGTCGGCGCGGCGAGTCGGTAGCCGTCGTCGACCGCCGCGTGCGGGTAGCGACCGGTCAGCACCGACGCGACGGCCTCGCGCGTGTGCGAACTCGGACTGTACGCCCGCGCGAACGCCGTCCCCTCGGCGGCGAGGTCGTCCAGCCGCGGCGTCGTTTCCCTGTCGTACCCGAAACACGAACAGTGGTCGGCCCGCAGGGAGTCGACGGTCAGCAAGACGACGTTGCGCATTACGCCCTCGTCGCTCCGCCAGGGGGGTGAGTCTGTCGGTTCCACCGACGACGACGTGACTCCGAGGGGTCGTGCGCGCGAAAGAAAATCCGACGCTTCCGAAATCGAACGGATCGATACGGTGACCGGGCGTGGCTGGCTTGTTCGGCCGGCGGTTACATCATGCCGCCCATGCCGCCGCCCATACCGCCCATGCCGCCCATGCCGCCGCCGGGCGCGCCGCCTTCGTCCTCTTCGCCCTCGGTGGAGAGATCACCGGCGGCGATGATGTCGTCGATCTTGAGGACGAGGTTGGCCGCCTCGGTGGCGCTCGAGTACGCCTGGGTCTTGGCGTGAGCGGGTTCGACGACGCCGGCCTCGAAGGTGTCGACGGCGTCGCCGCTGAAGACGTCCAGGCCCGCGCGGACGTCGCCGTCCTCGTGGGCGGCCCGCAGGTCGACCAGCGTGTCGATCGGGTCCAGGCCGGCGTTCTCCGCGAGGACGCGGGGGACGAGTTCGACGGCGTCGGCGAAGGCCTCGACGGCGAGCTGTTCGCGGCCCTCCACGGAGTCGGCGTAGTCGCGCAGCCGCGAGGCGAGTTCGACCTCGACGGCGCCGCCGCCGGCGACGACGCGACCGTCGGCGATGGTCGAGGCGACGACGTCCAGGGCGTCTTCGAGACCACGTTCGAGTTCGTCGACGACGTGGTCGGTCGAGCCCCGCAGCAGCAGGGTCACGCCGTGGGAGTCCTCGGAGGCACCCTCGACGTAGAACAGCTCTTCGTCCTCGTCGCGCGTGACCGACCCGTGGCCGAGATCGTCCTCGGTGGCCGAGTCGAGATCGGAGACGACGCGCGCGCCGACGACGTCGGTGAGGAACTCGATGTCGGACTTCTTCGCGCGCCGGACCGCGAGGATGCCCTCCTTGGCGAGGTAGTGCTGGGCCATGTCGTCGATGCCCT
>JBDGSB010000015.1:0-6318 GCA_042217765.1 Haloarculaceae archaeon
AGAGCGCGTCGGGATTCTAGAGCGCGTCGGGATCTTTCTCCTCGTGGGCGCGCACCCAGAGTTGCCCGATGCGCGACAGCCGCGTCCGGTAGGACTTGCCGTGTTTCTCCTGTTCGATGTAGCCTTTCCCGCCGGGCCCGAGGCGGTCGACGTTGTAGATGACCTTCGAGCGGAAACTGTCGGTGTACTCCTCGCCGAGTTCCCGCGCCAGCGACTGGGCCAGTTCCGAGACGCTCTCGAACTCGCCGTGTTCGCCGAGCGTGAAGAGAATGACCTCCTCGAAGGGCTTGACGTTCGAGAAGGAGGCGACCGGCAGTTCGACGATGTGGCTGTCGTTTATCTTCTTCGCGCCGATGGTGGTGCCGCGTTCGTCGAACTCGGCGAGCAACTCGCGGGCGCTTTCGACCCGTTCGGCGATCCGCTCGTCGTCGACCTCACCGTCGAGGTCCGACAGGAGGTCGATGCCCGCGCGCAGTTCCTCGGCGAGTTCGGTTTCGAGGTACTTCTCGGGGACGGTGTAGTAGGTGTGGATGCGGTCGCGGTCGTCCTGGCGCTCGACCATGATCGAGTGGGCGGCCGTCGCGAACGCGAAACTGACCGTGCGCGGCATCGCGGAGATGTTGACCCAGACCTCGCCGTCGCCCTCGAGTTGGGCCTCGATGAGTTCGAACGCCTGCTCGAAGGCGGCGTCGTAGTCGTAGACGTCCTCGACGACGAAGCGTTCGGTCTCGGCCCCGAGCAGGTTCCGGTAGTCCTTCTCTAGCTTCTCGGCCAGTCGCCGCGAGTACTCGACGTTGGCCTCGCTCCCGACTGCCCCCTCCAACAGGATGACCCGGTCGACGTCGAGGTGGTCCCGGACCAGCGGCGCGATGAGCCGGTCGTAATCGAACCCGACCGGGACGATGTGCGTTTGCATACGTCCGCGTTGTCGACTGTGCGTGTTAACTGCTGCGAGGGAGCGTCGGGCGGGCCGTCGTGGCCGACTGGCCGCCAATGTCGGCGGCTTCGAGGGCCGACGGGTCGCCAGTGTCGGCTTCGAGGGCCGACGGGTCGCCAGTGTCGGCTTCGGGGGCCGACAGGGACGGTCGACAGGACTTTGGTGTACGGTAGCAAACGTTCGGTGTCATGCGCCGGACACGGTCCACTCGCGGCCAGCCGTCGGTCATGACGTTCACGTCATCATCATCCAGCCCCGAGACGGGGCAGTTCATCAATGCAGGATTCAGTCAAGTACCTCATTCACGCCGACATCACCGCAAGCGGGGTGGTCGAGCGCAGTGACGTCGTCGGGGCCGTCTTCGGCCAGACCGAAGGACTGCTCGGCGACGACCTCGACCTGCGGGACCTCCAGGAATCGTCGAAGATCGGACGCATCGACGTCCAGATCTCCTCCGAGAGCGGGCAGTCCTACGGCGAAATCACCATCGGAAGCCGCCTCGACCGCGTCGAGACGGCCATCCTGGCGGCCGCGCTCGAGACGATCGAGCGCGTCGGCCCGTGTCGCGCGAACGTCTCGGTCACCGAACTCGAGGACGTCCGCTCGGCCAAACGCCGCGAGGTCGTCGACCGGGCGACCGAACTGCTCGCGGCGTTCGAGGCCGACTCCATGGACAGCCAGGACATCGTCGAGGCCGTCCGCGAGCGGGTTCGCGTCGAGGACATCACCGACTACGGCGGCTATCCCGCCGGCCCGCGCGTCGCCGACAGCGACGCCATCGTCGTCGTCGAGGGCCGAGCGGACGTCCTGACGCTGCTGCGATACGGCATCAAGAACGCGGTTGCCGTCGAGGGCACCGACGTCCCCGACGCCATCGCCGACTTGACCCAGGGCCGGACGGTGACGGCCTTTCTCGACGGCGACCGCGGCGGCGACCTCATCCTGAAGGAACTGGCACAGGTCGGTGCCGTCGACTACGTCGCTATCGCCCCGGACGACCAGTCCGTCGAAGACCTCTCGCGCGGCCAGGTGATGAAGGCCCTCCGCCAGAAGGTCCCCTACGAGGTCGTCGCCGACGCCGATTCGCCCGCCGAGGTCACCGCGACCGACGGCAGTGCCCGTCCCGCACCGCCCGAGACGATCGACGCCGAGGACGGACGCGCCGGTGACAGAGACGGAGACAGAGACAAAGACGCGTCGTCGGAGGTGACCGACGATACCGCCAGGAGCAGCGACGCGGCCGAATCGACCGCCGCCACGACGACCGACGAGGACGGTGTCACCGACGAAGCGTCACCGGACGACGCCGACCGCGACGCCGACTCGCAATCGGTGGAAACGCTCGCCGCACACGTCGCGGCGGTCGTCGGCGAGGACAGCGGCCTCGTCCGGCTACTCGACGCCGACTTCGAGACGCTCGTCGACGCCGACGCCGACGCGGCATTCGAGACGCTCGTCGACGCCGACCCGATTCCAGAGACGGTGATCCTGGACGGCGAACTCGACCAGCGAGTGCTCGACGCGGCCGCCCAGCGCGGCGTGGGACAGATCGTCGCCGAGAGCGAGGGGGAGTTCGTCAAAAAGCCCACGGGCGTCCGCATCCGCACCGCCGATGAGTTCTCACTCCGCGGTGACGTCGGTGCCGAGCGAGCGTGACAGTACCAGTCCGTCGGTGCCGTCGTCGTAGTGGGCCGGGACTCGCCGGTCGATCGCGAACCCGTGGACGGCGTAGAACGACTGCGGGCCGTCGTCCGTCGCCCGAACCGTGAGCGTGACGGTCTCGTACTCCTCGACCGCCAGCCGCGACAGCAGACGCTCCATGAGCGTCGATCCGTACCCCTGGCGCTGGCGGTCGGGCGCGATCGCGAACTCTGCGATGTACGCGACGGTGTCGGCGGTCACGACCACCGCGTAGCCGACGACGACGTCGGCCTCGACGACGAACACGAGCGGAACGTCGCCGTCGAGACCGACGGACAGGAGGTCCGGCCACGGTTCCACCAGGGCCCCCGTCTGAATCGCTCGCAGTCGCGGTCGGTCGGCCGGTCGCGCCTCCCGGACCGTCGTCATAGCGGGACGAATCCGGTCGCGACCGCGAGTGCGGCGCTGACGATCGCCGCTGCGAAGGTCGCGAGCAGATTCACGCCCTGATTGCCGACGTAGGGCCCTTCGATGGTCGCCCCCAGCAGGCTGTCGACGGTCATGCCGGTGAATCCGGCAACGGCCACGACGCCAGCGCCCAGAAGCGTAATGCGTCCGAACATGCCGGCCGCGATGGCGGCGATGAGGCCAGCGCCGACCAGACCGGCCAGTTCGCCCTGCCAGGTGACGCCCCCGTCGGTCCCGGGATCGACGCGCTCGAAGGTGGTGATGAGCCGCGGGTTCTCGTAGAGGCCGCCGAACTCGCTAGAGAGGGTGTCGCTCATCGCCGCGGCCACCGCACCGGCGAACGAAAACAGAAACAGCGACGCGGGTAGCGTGGTGTGACTCGGACTGGCGGCGGCCCCCAGCAGGGCAAACAGCGCCACCAGCGAGTTCGCGAGCACGTTCCCGCTGCCCCTGGCCCCGTCGTTGTCCTCGGCCAGTCCCAGTTCCTGCTTGCGCTCGTAGCGGAACTTCGTCGACAGGCCGCCGACGCCGAAGAAGGTGATGAGCATCAGGAACCACCCGTAATCGCCGAGCACGATGGTCAACAGGCCGAGGAAGACGCCGGTGAGCATCCCCGGCAGCGACGCCGTCTCTAGCGCGTAGGCGATGTAGCCCAGCACTGCCGTCACGGCCAGCGCGACGGCGACGCGAGTCGGCGAGACGGTCAACGGCAGGTCCGAGAACAGCCACAGCAGCAAGGCAACCGACACGACGACGAGCGGATCGTCGCGCTCGAACAGTACCGACCGCAGCAGCGCACCGAGCAACGCGCCGCTGGCGGCGAAAAACACCACGAGCGGCCACGTTGGTGTCGGTCCGACGACGACGCCGACGACGTACTGCCCAGCGACGGCCGCGGCCGTTCCGCCGACGACGAATCCCGCCGTTGCGACGACGGGCTCGCCGCTGACCGCCCGGACGACGTGTCCGGCCAGGTTGCCGTAGGCGAGCAACAACACCGCGGCGACGTAGACCGAGGTCGGGAGACCGAATCTGACCGCGAGCAACGCCAGTCCGGCGGCGGCCAGCGCGAAGCTCGCGAGTCCGTACAGGCGGCCGTCGCGCCGGTCGCCGGGGCGGGCGAACAGTTCGAACAGCAGGCCGTCCTCGTCGACGACGTAGAGCGCGAACGCCGCGACGGCGGCGAACGGCACCGCTGCGGCGACGGCGGCCAGCGTCCGATCCGGGAGCCGCGTCGCCAGCGGAACGACGAACGCGAGCGTCCCCACGGCCGCGAACGCGCCCGCCCGCCGCACTGTCGAGGTCACGACCGTGCGGTTCCGGCGAGAACCACTTACCCTTTCCGAAGGACCCGTCGCGACGCGACCGTGAGCCGTGACCTTTAGGCAGATACCGACTGAATCGTGTACAGTGGCTATCTACGACCGGTACCTGGTCGCCCGCATTCGGTCTAGCGACGCGACGCTTCCGGACCGCGTTGCGCTGGTCATCACCGAGCGAGACCTGTTGGAACAGGGATCGTACGACACCCTGGAGGCGTTCTTCCGGTGGGCGTTCGAGTACGACGCCGACCGCATCGTCGTCTACGTCAGCGTCCTCGACGAGGCGGCCATCCCGACGCTCCGTGACGAGCTAGAGACCGTCGACGCACCCGCCGAAGTCGCGGTGCGTTGCCCCGACGACGACGACCCGGCCGACGCACCCATCCAGGTCGCGGTCGGCCTCGGCGGGAGACACGAGTTCGCGACGGCCGTCCAGGGACTCGCCGAGGAGGTCGCCGCGGGCGACCTCGATCCCGAGGACGTCGACGGCGACGACGTCGAGCGACGACTCGTCTTCCCGGCCGACCCCGACCTCGTCATCAAGACCGGTGCCGAGCGTCTCTCGGATTTCATGATCTGGCAGTCGGTCTACTCCGAACTGTACTTCACCGACGTGAACTGGCGGGACTTCCGCAAGCGCGACTACCTCCGCGCTCTGCGGGATTACCAGAACAGGCAACGGCGATACGGCCGCTGAGAGGGTCGGTCGTGACAATCGCTCGCGGGTCACCGCTGCTCGACCGGCGTCCACGTCCGGCCCGTTGCGCCGACGTACGTCGAGACCGGGCGGACGAGACGATTGTTTTCGAGTTGTTCGAGGCAGTGAGCCATCCATCCGGCGGCTCTAGAGACGCCGAAGGTCGCCGTGAACAGGTCGCGGGGGACGCCGACGCCGTGCAGCAGCGCCGCGGTGTAGAACTCGACGTTCGTCTCTAACCGCCGGTCGGGTTTGTACTCGGCCAGCAGGTCGACGGCAGTGTCCTCGAAGTCGGTGACCGTCTCGAAGAAGTCGTCGTCGCCGGTTTCGGCGTAGACGCGCTCGGCGGCGGACTCGAGTACGGCGGCCCGCGGGTCGCGGACGCGATAGACCCGGTGGCCAAAGCCCATCAGGCGCTCGCCGGCGTCGAGTTTCTCGCGGACGTAGCCCTCGGGGTCGCCGGACTCGTGGACGGCCCGGAGCATGTCGAACACGGGGCCGGGTGCGCCGCCGTGCAACGGCCCCTTGAGCGTTCCGACGGCCGCGGTGGCGGCCGAGACGAGGTCCGATTCCGTGGAGACGACCGTCCGGGCAGTGAACGCCGACGCGTTCAGACCGTGGTCGATTACGGCGTTCAGGTAAGTCTCCAGGCCGCGCACCTGCGCGGACGAGGGTTCCTCGCCGGTCAGCATGTGGAGGTAGTTCGCCGCGTGGCCGAGGTCCTCGCGCGGTGTCACCGGCTGTTCGCCCCGTCGATAGCGCCAGTACGTCGCCACGATGGTCGGGAACGCGGCGACGACGCGGCGGGCATCCGCCTGTGGGTCGCCGTCGTCCGTACCGAGGGTCGCGGCGGCCGCGCCCATCCGCAGAGCGTCCATCGCCGGTTTCCCCTCGTCGGCGGCCCGCCGAAGCACCGCCCGAACCTCGTCGCCGATCGAGCGCCGCGCCGCCAGGTCGGCGCGGAAGTCGGCGAGTTCGTCGACCGTCGGGAGCCGGTCGTGCAACAGCAGGAAGACGCTCTCCTCGTAGGTCGCGTTCGTCGCGAGTTCCGCGACGGGAAACCCACCGATGACGAGGTCACCACGCTCGCCGTCGATGCGACACAGCCGCGTCTCCGCGACCGCGACGCCGTCGAGGCCGCGATTGAGTTCCGTTCCCGTGTCACTCATGGCCTACCTTCCGGGGGTCGCCCGTTTAATTGTGTTGGAGCCGCCGTCTCCAACGGCCGTTCTCGGACTACCGGACGCGATTAG
>JBDGSB010000032.1:0-6271 GCA_042217765.1 Haloarculaceae archaeon
CCTACGACTACGCCGTCCAGTTGACGATGGACCCGCCACAGACCGGCGGCCTCTCGGGCGCGACGCTCGACGAGGCGCGTTCGTGGGGCAAACTCGAGAAGGCCGCCCGCAACGTCTCCGTGTACGCCGACGCGACCATCACGCTCCCGCTGGTCGTCGCGGCTGCGCGCGAACGCGTCGAGAACTGACCGCCCCCATCGAATCGCCGTTCTTCGTACCTACAGCCGACGAGTCGCCCCTTCCTCGTGCTCCGACAGTCCGAGCATAGCCGGAGCATAGCCGGAGCCGGTCTCGCGTGCGGCGAGTTCGGCCGTCGACGTGGTCCCGCCGTCGGTCCTCGGGGACACGATTCGCCAGCGCGAGCCGGAACGCGAGCGGCTGTACCAGGTGACCGACTCCTCGCGGGCCGACGGTGTGATCGATGGGGAGCCGGTATGACGGGACGGCAGTCGGCGCGTGTCTACTCCGTCGCCCCGTCGACGAGTCGCCGGAAGTGCTCGGGCGGGACGGCTCCCCGGGCCGCACGGCCGTCGTAGACGAAGGTCGGAACGCCGGTGACGCCCGCACGACGCGCGGCCTCGAACTGTTCGAAGACGCGCTCGCGCTGCTCGTCGTCGTCCACGACCGCCCGGATTTCCGCCGGATCGAGGCCCGCCTCCTCGGCCAGTTCCCCCACCACGGATCGATCGCCCACGTCCCGACCGTCGACCCACAGCGCGTCGAACACTAGGTCGTCGAAGTCGGGCCACCGGTCGGGATCGGTCCGTTGCACGTAGTGTGAGGCCACTTGCGCCGGGAACGAGTCGACGTCGTGTGCCATCTCCGTCGTCATCTCGACGTCGTATCGCTCCTGGAGCCGGCGGACGTTCTCCCGAGCCTGCTCGTAGTAGGCGTCGCTCTTTCCGTCTTCGGCCGCCAGATCGAGTTCGCCGTCCGGGCCCCGCCGATCCGACCGGAGGTCGAACGGGTGCCACTCGACGGAAAGCCGTCGGTCCCGTCGCTGCTGATACTGTTCGAGCGACTGTCGGCCGAGGTAGCAGAACGGACACACGTAGTCCGAGTACACCACGATGGAATCGCGATCCATGGGCGAGTCGACGGACCGACGACGCAAAAGACCCCGGTCGACCTCCCGAGCGACGGTTCGACCTCGTTCTGGCCGTCCGGACCGCCGGTTGCCGCCGTTATCTCCTCTCGGTCTCCCCGTCGCCGCCATCCGGAGCGGTCTCGGCAACGTCCTCGGCGCTTTCGCGGTGGCTGTTTCGACCGGTCGCTTCGATGGCTCGTTTGGTCGTCTCGTCGAGCGCCACGATGTGACACAGCGGATTGCCGGGGTACACTAGCGGGTTTTCGAGGACGCCGACGAGCAGGCCGTCGAACGGCGCTTCGACGTGGATCGCGTCGGTCTTGAACGGGTTGGCGATGGTGGCGATGCGTTCGCCCTCGTGGACGAGGTCGCCGCGGTCGCGGTGCATGTCTACCAGGCCGCCGACGTCGGCACGGATCCAGGTCTTTTCCTCCCAGCCCTCGATGACGGTCCGCCAGCCGGGCCAGGAGACGACTTCCGTCGACAGCACGCCGAACTCCGCGAGGACGCTCCGGACGCCGTCGAGGGCTTTGTCGATGAGGTCGCGCTGGAAGCGGTGGGCCTCGCCCATCTCGATGGTGATTGTCGGCACGCCGACGTCGCTGGCCTCCCGGCGGAGCGTACCCTCCGGGCCGTCGGTTGCGATGACGACGTTGGAGGCGAAGGCGTTCGCGATGCGTGCGACCGCCTCGTTTTCCATGTCCGCACGGACGTGTAGCATGTTCGTCCGCCCGCGGGTGGAGGTGTGCAGGTCGATCCCCAGGTCGCAGGGTTCGACGAAGTTGTGGAAGATGCTGTGAGCCATGCGCTTCGAACTCGTGCTGTCTGGGTCGCCGGGAAACGAGCGGTTGAGGTCGCGGTCGTAGATAGGGAGGTACCGCTGTTGGGCGATGAAGCCCGGAACGTTCAACACGGGGAGACAGACCAGCGTTCCCGAGAGGTCGTCGAGGTCCCACTCGTGGGCCACCTCGCGGACGACCTCGACGCCGTTGAGTTCGTCGCCGTGGGCGGCCGCCGACAGGAAGACGGTCGGCCCCGGCTTCGCGCCGTTGACGATGGTCACCGGCATCCGGACGGGGTCGCCGAGGTACGTCTCGGTGACGGTGTACCGGAGGTTCTGTCGCTCGCCGGGATCGACCCGCCCGCCGTCGTACGTGAACGGCTCCGCCGTCGTCATGCCAGCCCCTCGGGGGGCGACCGACATACATCTAGCGGCCATGCAACGAATGACGACTGCCCTCGCACGACTCACCGAGGAGTAGCCGCCCCCCACCGTAGCACCTTTCAACGGGCCAGTCGGATACCAGTTCCATGAGCGAGTCGTCCGATATCACGGTCGGGGTGTTCGCGCTACACAACAGCAAGGAGAGCAAGGCCATTCTGAACGCCGCCGACACGATGGGCTACGACACGGAGTGGCTCCGCCAGGAGAACACCGCCGTCGAGATCGAAGACGGTGTGGTCCGCCTCGAACCCGAGGTCGACGTCGTGGCCAACCGCCTGTTGCTGTCTAGCGACGAACAGCCCGCCGAGGCCATCGGCCTGGCCGACACACTCGCGCGGATTCGACCGATGTTGAACCCGCCGACTGCGGTCACGACGGCCATCCACAAGTACGCCACGGCGGTCACGTTGGCGGAGGCCGACCTGCCCGTGCCGGACTCGCTTCTGGCGTTGTCGGGCGACCGGCTGAACCAGGACCGCGAGAAGTTCGGCCCGCACGCGGTCTACAAGACCGCCATCGGAACCCACGGGGGAGGCGCGTGGATGGTCGACCTCGACGATCCCGTGAACCCGCAGGTCGGGCGACGGCAGGCGTTCCTCCAGCAGTACATCGCACACGACGAGCGGCGTCATCGCGACCTCCGCATCTACGTCGTCGGCGACCGGGTCATCGGCGCGATGAACCGCTACGCGCCCGAGGGCGAGTGGCGGACCAACGTCGCACTCGGCGGCGACGTCGAGGACGCGACCGATTCGATGCCCGCCCACGTTCGGGACATCGCGACCGAAGCCGCCGACGTCGTCGGGCTCGATTACGCCGGCGTCGACATCGTCGAGGGCGAGGACGGCTGGTACGTGCTCGAGGTCAATCCGACCGCGGGCTTTCGCGGACTCTTCAAGGCGACCGGTACGAGCCCGGCCCCCTACATCGCAGCGCTGGCCATCGAGCGAGCGGAGGGATCGGTCGACGAAGAGAAAGTCCGGACGCTGTCGGGGACGCTCGACGACTCCCGACCCGCGTGTACCCCCCGCGAACGGGACGAACGCCCGACCGAACCCGTCACGATCGGATACATCGAGGAGGTCGTCGTCAGCGGCACTCGAAGCACCCGCACCGTCAAGGCCAAATCCGACACCGGCGCGACGCGGACGAGCATCGATCAGCAACTCGCCGCCGAACTCGGGACCGGACCGATCCGCGACATCGTGACGGTGAAATCGGGCAGCGTCAAAGGCGGCAAGTCCCGCCCAGTCGTCGACATCGTCATCGGCATCGGCGGCACGCAACACACCGTCACCGCGAGCATCGAGGATCGGGGTCACATGCAGTACCCCGTGTTGCTCGGCCGCGACATCCTCAAACACTACCACGTCGACGTGACCCGCCGGGCCGACGACCAGCCCGACGAGTCCGACGAGACCGAGGAGTAACTGCGTCGTTCGTTATTCGTCCCCAGAGTAACTGCGTCGTTCGTTATTCGTCTCCGGAGTCGACCACGTCGACCTCCGCGATGGTGTCCTCGAATCCCTCGTCGACGCCCCACAGATAGAGGCTGGCGTAGCTTCGGTACGGCCGCCACGGCTCGGCGCGTTCGACCATCTCCGGGCGGGTCAGGTCGACGTCGAACAGGCGATGCATTCCCTTTCGAATCCCGAGGTCCTCGACCGGGAAGACGTCCGGTCGCCCCAGCGAGAACATCAGTTGCATCTTGGCGGTCCAGGTTCCGACGCCGGTGATCGAAGTGAGTTCAGCCAGGGCGGCTTCGTCGTCCACGTCGGACAGCCTGGTTCTGTCGAGTCGGCCGTCGGCGAACGCCTCGGCGACGTTGCGGACGTACCGGGTCTTCTGCCGGGAGAGGCCGGCGTCCCGTAGCGTCTCCGGGTCGGCGGCGAGGACGCCCTCCGGGGTTACGTCGACGGCGTCGAACAGCCGTTCGCGGGTGGCCGCGGCGGCGTGCATCGACACCTGCTGGCGGACGATGGAGACGACGAACCGCTCGAAGAAGTCCTCGGCGGGGTCGAGCGTCAGTCGCCCGTTGCGGTCGATCAGTGGCCCGAGGTGCGGATCGTCTCGCAGGTAATCGTGTGGATCGCTCGATCCGGCGTGGGAGTCGGTCACGACCGCTCTTCGAACCGGGCCGAATTGACGGTTGCGGCTTCCGATCGGTCCCGCTGGCGACGGTCACCCGGCTTTTCTCCTCGCACGAACGCGGGCGACACGCTTTACCCGTCGCCGGTCGGACTCCCGTGCATGGTTTCGACGTCGACACTCGGACGAGCGGTCGTCGTCCTCGCGGTTGCACTCCTCGTGGCCGTCCTCGGCTGGGTACTGTTCGTCTGGTATCCGGGTACGCTGGCGGACCTGCTGGGCGTCCTGCTGGTCGTCGGCACCGTGATCCTCGGCGTGCGAATCGGGCGCAACGTCGCCGGCCGGGCGTTCCCGTCGTACAACGTCGCGGAGGTGGCCGTCGAGGGGCCGATCACCCGGAGCGTCGCGGGCGGACTAGTGTCCCGGCCCGGCGGGGCCAGCGCGGACGACGTCGTCGAACAGATCGAGGCCGCAGACGCTGACGACGGCGCGCGAGCGCTGTTGCTGAAGTTGAACACGCCGGGCGGCGAAATCGTCCCGAGCGAGGACATCCGGCTGGCGGCAGAACGCTTCGACGGACCGACGGTCGCCTACGCGACGGACGTCTGCGCCAGCGGCGGCTACGACATCGCCAGCGGCTGTGACGAACTGTGGGCTCGCGAGGGAAGCATCGTCGGCTCCATCGGCGTCATCGGCTCGCGCGTGACCGTCGCCGACCTCGCGGACAGACTCGGCGTCAGCTACGAGCGGCTCACCGCCGGCGAGTACAAGGACGCGGGCGTTCCGCTGAAGGACCTCGAAGACGACGAACGGGCGTACCTGCAGGGCATCGTCGACGACTACTACGACGCGTTCGTCGAGACAGTCGCCGACGGTCGGGAGATGGACCCCGAAGCGATCCGGGACACCGAGGCGCGCGTGTTCCTGGGCGAGACGGCCCACGAGCGCGGCCTCGTCGACGAACTCGGAACCCGCGAGGACATCGAGGACCGATTGGAGGCGTTGCTCGACGCGGAACCGGCCGTGAAGACGTTCGAACCGGAACGTGGTCTCGGCGAGCGGTTGCGTGGCGGTGCAGGCGCGGTCGCGTTCGCGCTCGGCGCTGGCGTCGCGAGCGTTCTCACCGGTGACGTCGACGGGATACGGTTCCGCCAGTAGCGGGTTTTTTATTCCGCGGCCACCTCTCCGAGGGTGTGACTACGCTGGTCGTCTGCCTGGACCGTGGAGGCGACCTCGTCGGCGACCGCGATCCGCCCGTCGTCGGTCGCGAGGCCGTCGAGCGGCTGGTCGTCGAGTTCGGAACGACCGACCCGGAGGACAGCCGCATCAACTGCCTGCTCGAAGGGCTCCGAGTGGCCGGAGCGGTCGACGCCGAGGAGGACGAGGAGGCCGTCGTGGCGGTCCTGTCGGGGGCCGGCGACGCGATCAACGCCGACAGGGCCGTCGCCGGGCAGGCCAGCACGCTCATCGAAACGTACGACGTCGACTCGGCGGTCGTCGTCGTCGACAGCGCCGAGGACGAGCGGATGGTTCCGATTATCGAGAGTCGCGTCGCCGTCGACGCCGTCGACCGGGTCGTCATCCGCCAGGCGCGAGACATCGAGTCGACGTACTACCTGCTCAAGCAGTTTCTCGCCGACGAGGAACTCCGAAAGACGGTCCTGGTGCCGCTGGGCGTGGTACTCATCGCGTTCCCGGCGCTGTGGCTCGCCACCGAGAGCCCCGGGCTGGCGACCGGAGCCATCGCGGCCGTCGTCGGGCTCTCGTTGCTGTACAAGGGGCTGGGCGTCGACGATCACCTGGCCGCGCTGCCGGCCCAGATTCGCGAGGCGTTCTACTCCGGGCAGGTGGCGCTGGTCACCTACGTCGTC
>JBDGSB010000017.1:0-6256 GCA_042217765.1 Haloarculaceae archaeon
CGGTCGCCGACGACGGCGTCTGGCTCACCTGCATCGAGTGCGGCGAGACGTTCGCGCCGTTCGACGGCATCCGCTACACCTGCGACGACTGCGACAGTCTGTTAGAGGTCCGGTACGCCGACCTGCCGACCTTCGAGGACTTCGAGGGAGAGGGCGTCTGGCGCTACAGCGCCGCCCTTCCCTTCGATGAGGGCGAAGCGCGAAGCGCCTCGAACGGCGGCGAAGCCGCCGGAAGCGTCACCCTGCCGGAGGGCCACACCCCGCTGCACCGCGTGCCCCGCCTGGAGGACGAGATCGGGGTGAACGCGCTGCGCATCAAACACGAGGGGATGAACCCCACCGGGAGCTTCAAGGACCGCGGGATGACCGTCGGCGTCCGGGTCGCCCAGGAACTCGGCGTCGACCGGCTGGCGTGTGCGAGCACGGGCAACACCAGCGCCGCGCTGGCGGCCTACGGCGGTCGCGCTGGCCTGGAGACGCTCGTGTTGTTGCCCGCCGGCAAGGTCGCCGCCGGCAAGATAGCACAGGCTGCCCTCCACGGCGCGCGCATCCTCGAAGTCGACGGCAACTTCGATCACTGCCTCGACATCGTCCAGGAGCTGGCCGAGCGCGGCGAGGCGTACCTGCTGAACTCGCTGAATCCCTTCCGGCTCGAGGGCCAGAAGACCATCGGCCTGGAGATACTCGAGGTCTTTCACGCCGACTACGGCCGGTTCCCCGACCGCATCGTCCTGCCGGTCGGCAACGCGGGCAACACCGCCGCACTGTACAAGGTCTTTCGCGAACTCGTCAAAAGCGGCGCGATAGAAGACGACGACGTGCCGAAGATCACCGGCGTGCAGGCGGCTGGCGCGGCCCCGATGGTCGAGGCCATCGAGGAGGGTGCCGACGAGGTCCGCCGCTGGGAGGACGTCGAGACGCGCGCGACCGCCATCCGCATCGGCAATCCGGTCAACGCCCCGAAGGCGCTGCCCGGCATCCGCGCGACCGGCGGCACCGCCGTCGCGGTGTCCGACGAGGAGATCACCGAGTCACAGCGTGCGTTGGCCGGCGAGGGCGTCGGCGTCGAACCCGCCTCGGCCGCGTCGGTCGCCGGCCTCCGCAAACTCCGCGCGGACGGCGTCGTCGACGCCGACGAAGACGTGGTCTGTCTCACCACCGGCCACCTGCTGAAAGACCCCGACGCCGCCGCCGAGGCCGGGGCCGACCCCGAACCGGTTCCCAACGACGCCGACGCCGTGCTCGAGCACCTGGCCGAGTGACACGGATTCGGGTCGCCCTGTACCGGCGGTTCGCCCAACCGGAGCGGTCAGCGAACCAACTGCATCTTCAGCGAGCGGTGAGGAACGGCCAGAAAGCCCCCCGTGTCGGCTGGTCGATCACGCAACGTGGGTGGGGATGAAAGGGGCGACCGGCTCCGGGAACCCCGGCGACGGCAGGACCGCAGGCCGACGGCCGAGGACCGACACGAGCCGCGGGAGCGGAGCCGGTCGGGGCTTTCAGGCTGGTCACCCTACTCACGCCAGCAGTCATCCCTTGTGCATACCACTCGGGGCGGACGAACTGCCGGGAGCCAACGATACGAATCCGTATGATACGGAGTGTCGCCACTCCGACGAGCCACCGGCACAGAGTCACAACGAAGCCAGCCTCGCGACGCGAAACGAGCCCCCGCCTCGTTTTCGCCGTTACGACCGTCGCTGGACGGCCGCGAAAAGTGCACCCGCTATCGCGAGGACGGCCAGGACCGATTTCAGCGGCGTGGGTCCGGTGGTCGCAGTTGCGGTCGGGGTCGATGTCGGGGTCGATGTCGGCGTCGGCGTCGGCGTCGGCGTGTTCGGGCTCGTCGGGTCCGTCCCCGCCTCGATTTCCGCCGCGTCGTCGCGACCGTCGCCGTCGGTGTCGGCGGCAGTCGGGTCCGTCCCCAGGTCGAGTTCCCGACCGTCCAACAGGTCGTCGCCGTCGGTGTCGGCGGCAGTCGGATCCGTCCCAAGGTCGAGTTCCCGACCGTCCGGGACCGCGTCGTAGTCGGTGTCAGCGACGAACGGATTGGTGCCGGCCGCCCGTTCGGCCTCGTTGGAGAGGCCGTCCGCGTCGTGATCCTCGTAACTAACGCCCGCGTATATCCAGGGGTCGTCGCGGAGGGAGGGCTCGGAGCCGCCGGTGAGGACGCGCGCGACGAACTCGTCGAGGCGTCGGCCGGCAGCCTCGGCGACGAAGTCCGTGAAGTCCGCGTAGCTAACGGGACCGTCGTGGCGATTCATCGCAAACACGACGTCCTGGAAGCTCTCCTCGCCGTCGGTCACGTTTTTGATTCGCGCGTCGATGAGCGCGACGGCGCGCATCCCCTTCGTGGACGAGACCCGACCGCTGGGCCAGGTAGCCGGATCGGTGAGATTACGTGCGGCGAACCGGTCGGTCGTGATGCGCTTGCGGAACGACCCGTAGCTCGTTCGATCCTCCCGGAGTGCGGCGAGTGCGGCGTAGTAGTACGCGGTGCCCCCGTTCACCCACAGCATTTCGGGGGTGACTCGATATCGTTGGCGGTCGTAGACGGACGCCCGAGCCCAGGCGGAGGTCATCGAACCGATGGGTTCGTTCTCGTGAACCCACAGACTCTTGGTACCGACCACGGTGTGGCCACGGATCGGGTCCGGGGCCACGAAGGCGACGAGCCCGTCGTTCCGCGTGGACACGTGGACGGTCGACATCGTCTCCTGGAGTCGTTCGAAGACAGCGTCGCTGGACTGCATCGTTGCAGCGTCGGGAACGACCAACGTCACCCGTCCGGCATCCGTTCGGTTGGTTTCGACCACACCCGGTCCGAGATAGACGTGGGTTCCGGTGGCGTAGCCGTCACCTGCGACCTCGTAGTTCGTGGAAATCGTCGGGGCGTGGGTTGGCGACAACCAGCGAACGTGCGGGAGAACTCTGGGAGCGGCGAACAACGCCCACTCGCCCGTGTCGACCGATTTCAGTTCGCCCCCGATGCTGTGGTTGACCGACGTCCGATAGACGAGCGACGCCTTCGACGGCGTGCCCGTCCAGATCCAGGTCGAGGATCCACTCTTCCGGGAGAATCCCTCGGATTCGACGACGGTATCGCCGGCGTCGACTGTGGCGCTCAGTCTCACGACGCTGTCCGGTGGATCGAACGTCGCCGTAACGCGAATTTCTCCAGGATGGTCCGGCAGTCGCTCGAACGTGTAGTCGGCCGTGATTGGCGGTTGATTCGAGGCCGAGGCCCCGTCGATGGACGTGACGGAATCGTCCGTGTAATGGACACCGATCTCGCCCGTGGGGGAGGCGTCGAGTTCGTCTGCGCGTGCGACGTTGACGCCGCTCGCGGGGCCGGCCAGGATAGCGATACCGATCGTACAGAGACACAACAGTGTCACCAGCCATCGCATATAATCCAGTCGTGCTCTTCTGGAATAAATATCCGTGGCTTGCGGTCGGGACGAGAGTCGACGAATCCGGTGGACGCTTCACGCGTCGGCCCCGTTCAGCGAGATGTAGTGGGCGGCCATGATGTGCTCGTAGTCGGTGATGGCGTCGAGCACGTCCTCGGTGATCGGATCGTCGAGGTTGTAGACGGTCATCGCCTCGCCGCCGATGGTCTCGCGGCCGTTGAACATGGCGGCGACGTTGACGTCGGCGTCGCCCAGCGTCGTCCCGATGAATCCCAGCACACCAGGGGTATCGTGGTTGCGGACGACGAGCATGTGGCCGTGGGGGATGGCGTCGACGCGGTAGTCGTCGATGCGGACGATGCGGGGTTCGTCGCCGGTGAACAGCGTCCCGCAGACGGACACCGAGTCGTCGCCGTCCGAGACCGTGACGGTGACGAGGCTGCGGAAGTCCTCGGCGCTTCTGGTCTTCGTCTCGACGACTTCGATGCCGCGCTCGTCGGCGATCCGCCGGGCGTTGACGGGGTTGACCTGCCACTCTAGCGGCTCGAAGACGCCCCTCAGGGCGCTGGCGGTGACGAACTCGACGTCCTCGTCGGCGATCTCGCCGGCGTACTCGACGGTCACCCGCTCGACGCGTTCGTCGAACAGTTCGACGGCGACCGTCCCGGCCGTCTCCGCGAGGTCGATGTACGGCTTGACCGTCGGGAAGGCGCTCTCGTCGATGGAGGGGGCGTTCAGCGCGTTGGCGACGGGGCGGCCGGCCCCAGCGGCGACGACCTGCTCGGCGATGGAGGTGGCGACGTTCTGCTGGGCGGCCGCAGTGGCGGCCCCCAGATGCGGGGTAACGACGACGTCCTCGACCGCCAGCAGCGGGTTGTCCGGGTCGACCGGTTCTTCGGCGAAGACGTCCACCGCCGCGCCCGCGAGCGTGCCGTCCTCGACGGCGGCCGCCAGTGCTCGCTCGTCGACGATACCGCCGCGCGCGCAGTTGACGACGTAGCCGCCCGCCATCCGGTCGAGGGCGTCGGCGTCGATCAGGTGCTCGGTCTCCGGCGTCAGCGGCGTGTGGACGGTCAGCACGTCCGCGCGGTCGAGCGTCGCCTCGAACGTCGCCAGTTCGGCCCCCAGTTGCGCGGCGCGGTCCTCGCTGACGTAGGGGTCGTACACCACCAGGTCCATTCCGAGTGCGTTGAGGCGTCTGGCGACCTCCTGGCCGACCCGGCCGAGGCCGACGATTCCCAGCGTCTTGCCGTTGAGTTCGGTGCCGAGGTAGTCGCCTTTGGCCCACTCGCCGCCCTTCAGGCGGGCGTGGGCCTGTGGGATGGACCGCGCCGTCGCGAACGTCATCGCGACGGTGTGCTCGGCGGCCGCCCGGACGTTGCCCTCGGGCGCGTTGGCGACGATGACGCCGTGATCGGTCGCGGCGTCGACGTCGATGTTGTCGACGCCGATGCCGGCACGGCCGACGATGAGCAGGTCGGGCGCGGCCTCGAAGACCGCCTCGTCGACCGTCGTTCCCGAGCGAACGATCAGGGCGTGTACGTCCGCGACGGCGTCGAGCAGCGCGTCGCGGTCGAGGTCGTAGGCCAGTTCGACGTCGTGGCCGGCGTCGCGGAGTCTGTCGACGCCGGCGTCGGCGATGGGGTCTGTAACGAGTACCTTCATGCGTGCGTGTTGGCTGCGTTCGTGTGTGCGTGTTGGCTGCGTGTCGCGTTAATCGTGTCTATCCGCGTTTTGTCGGCCGACCGATAGATCGGCGAACGTCGTCCGTTCACGGCAGGCCGACGGGTCGGCGAACGTCGTCCGCGATCGACCGACGGGTCGGTGAGCATACTGTACGGCGAGGGGCGACACACCGGCAACTGTCGGCGCGTCGAGCGTGAGAACGGGTGGCCGGCCCCAGCGTCAGCGCCAGGCCGGGAGTGAGGCCGCGTCGTCGAGCGGCAGTGAAACGTAGGCGTCGTCCCGACTGATGTCCGCGACGATGAATGTCTGGCCGTCTTCGACGGAGGACATGACTTCGGCGTCCGCTTCCAGTTCGGCCGTCGCAACTGGGTCCGGCTCCATGCATGTCAATACGTAACACCCCATGATAAACGCTCCGAAAACGGCCGAAAATGTAACCGGCGTTTCGTCCGTGCGTTCGGAAACGGCCGGCCGTGGCACACAAAGTGTAAGGCCTTAGTAGGTGGACGAAGGAGTACGTGCCAGTATGAACGTCGCCGACGCCATGACGCCGCGGTCGGATGTCGTGACGGTGGAACTCCCGGGCACCCGTGACGACGTCCTCGAATACCTACAGGAGCGGAAGTTCTCCTCCGTTCCGGTCGTCAAACGGACCGACGACGGCGAGGAGTTTCGCGGCATCATCTCCCGGGAAGCGCTCATCGAACAGCCCGACGAGGACCAGCTCGCGCTGCTGGTCGAGGAGACGCCAACCACGGCGCGCGACGCGACCGTCGAAGACGTGGCCGAGTTGATGGTGACCGAGCAGGCGCGGCGGATTCCGGTCGTCGACGGCCAGCTAGAGGGGATCGTCACGGTCACCGACGTCGTCCACGCCATCGCCGAGGGGGCCGTCGCGAGCGACGTCGCGGTCGGCGACCTCGCGAAGGACGTCATCAACGCGGTCTACGCCGAAACGCCGCTGGCGGTCGCCGAGCGGGAGCTGTCCTACGCGGGCGTCCCCTACGCCGTCGTCCTCGACGACGACGGCCGGATGTGCGGGATGGTAACCGAAGTGGACGTCATCGACGTCGCCCGCGTCGTCGAGGGCGAGGCCGACACGGGCGAGTCCATCGCCAACCAGGACGACGAGTGGGCCTGGGAGGGCATCAAGGCCG
>JBDGSB010000050.1:0-6177 GCA_042217765.1 Haloarculaceae archaeon
CCCGTTCGGTCGGCGCTCGCTGAGGAAGGGGGCTTAGCGCCTCGGTACAGCTAAACTGCCGGCCGAACGCGTTCGCGTCCGTTCCAAAACGGTGCGAACCGGCGGACGATTTATGCGTATCGGCTAGCAAACGGACGGTACGGAACCGAAAGTGCCTAGCACGAAGGGCGCACACGATCGCCCACGCGGACGCACACGATAGCACCCGGAGGACGCACACGATGGGAGACGCCACGCACGACGTATCGACGGCCCGGACCGTGACAGTACGCGGAGCCGAGCGGTTCGACCTCCCGGTCGATCCCGACCGCGTCGAGCGCTTCGACGTGACGACCCGCGGACTCGGCTTCGAGTGTGCCTCCGGGCGGTGGATCGCGACTGACTGGACCGGGATTTTGCTGACTGACCTGCTGGCGTCGGCGGCGATGGGGCCCGAGACGACTCACGTGGTCTTCGAGTCAGCCGACGACTACCGGACCTGCATCGGCGTGCCCGACCTGCTAGCGGGGGTGCTCGCGCTCGACGCCGACGACGACGCGCGGACGGGGTTCCCGCGGTTGGTCTCGCCCGCGGTGCCCGGCCCGCGCGCGTCGAAGGACGTGGTGGCGCTGTACCCGCTCGCGCTCGAAGCGGACGATGACCCCGAGGACTACGAGGAACTAGATTTCGAGGAGGACTGACAGACGTGGACTGCACCCGACGGGCCGTCCTGGCGGGCGCGACGGGGCTGGCCGCCTCGGTGGCCGGCTGTAGCGCCGCCGAGGCCTCGGCCGATCC
The DNA here is from genome assembly GCA_042217765.1 of Haloarculaceae archaeon. Taxonomy (GTDB): domain Archaea; phylum Halobacteriota; class Halobacteria; order Halobacteriales; family Haloarculaceae; genus JARUKX01. The sequence continues at coordinate 778 of JBDGSB010000050.1, forward strand.
CGTGTCGGTGCTGTCGGCGGGGAGTCTCCAGGTGGCGTTCACCGAGGGGCTACCCGAGCGGACGGACCACTCGATACGGGTGGAGTCGTACGGCTCCCGGCGGGCCGCCCGCCTGGTCGCCGAGGGCCAGCGCGACCCCGACGTGCTGGCGCTTGCGGACCCGGCGCTGTTCGACTCGGTGCTGTCGACGCCGTGGTACACGACCTTCGCCAGCAACGCCGTGGCGCTGGCGTACGACCCGGACTCGGCGGGCGGGCAACGCGTCGCGGACGCCGACCGCTGGTACGACCCGCTGCTGACCGACGAGGTGACGCTGGGTCGCACCGACCCGGACCTCGACCCGCTCGGGTACCGGACGCTGCTGACCCTGGCGCTCGCGGGCGACTACTACGGCGTCGACCGCCTCCGCGAGCGCGTAGTCGGCCCCGAGCAGGTCTACCCCGAGACGCAACTGCTGGCCGGCTTCGAGACGGGCGGGGTCGACGCCGCGTTCGTCTACCGGAACATGGCCGTCGAGCGGGACTATCCGTACCTCGACCTGCCGGCCGAAATCGACCTGAGCGACCCGGAGCTGTCCGACCGGTACGCGACCGCCAGCGTCGCCCTCGACGACGGCACGACGGTGACCGGCGAACCCATCGCCTACGGCGCGACGTGCCGGCACGACCGCGAGGCGGCGACGGCCGTCTTCGAGACCGTCGTCGAGGACGCACCGACCTACCTCGAAGCCACCGGCTTCGCGGTGAGAGACACGTTCCCCATCTACCACGGCGATGTTCCGAAACGATTCCGGTAACGCGGTCGTCTCGACCGAGACCGACTGGCACCTCGTCGGCGCGAGCCTCGGCGGCCTGCTGTTGCTGTACTACCTGGTGCCGCTGGCGTCGCTGCTGGTCGCGCAGCCGCCGAGCGAGGTGGCCACGCAACTCGGCCGCGGCGCCGTGCTCGCGGCGGCGCGCAACTCGCTCGTGACCGCGACCGCGAGCACGGCGCTGGCCGCGACGTTCGGCCTGCCGCTGGCGTACGGCCTCGCCCGGGTCGACTTCCGGGGCAAGACCGCCGTGCTGACGCTAGTGCTGTTGCCGCTCGTGTTTCCGCCCATCGTCAGCGGAATGTTGCTGCTAGAGGTGTTCGGCCCCGAGGGCCTGGGTGGCCTGCTGGGCGTGCAGTTCACCCGCTCGCTGGTCGGCGTCGTGCTCGCACAGACGTTCGTCGCCTCGCCCTTCTTCGTCGTCACGACGAAGGCGGCCTTCGAGAGCGTCGACCGCCGGCTAGAGTACGCCTCGCGGTCGCTCGGCAAAGACCGGACCACGACGTTCCGGCGGGTGACGCTCCCGCTGGCGGTGCCCGGCATCGTCGCGGGCGTGACGCTGACGTTCGCGCGCGCCATCGGCGAGTTCGGCGCGACGCTGATGCTGGCCTACTACCCGCGGACGCTGCCCGTCCAGATATGGCGGTCGTTCCTCGCGGAGGGGCTGTCGGCGGCGTTTCCCGTCGCCATCGTGCTCGTGGCCGTCGCCGTCGGAACGCTGGCGATCATCAACGCGGTCGGGCACGATCCCTGGAGCTGAGCCCATGCGAATCCGACATCCGGAGGTGATTCGATGCTCGAACTCGACGCCCTGAACAAGTCCCACGGCGCGTTCGAACTCGGTCCGGTCGACCTGTCGGTCGGCGAGGAGATACTGTCGGTGCTCGGGCCGTCGGGCTGTGGCAAGACGACGCTTCTGTCGCTGGTCGCGGGCATCCTCCTGCCCGACGCCGGCACCGTCGCGCTGGACGGCCGCGACCTGACCGACCGGCCGCCGGAGGATCGCAACGTCGCGTACGTCTTCCAGGACGGCGCGCTCTTTCCGCACATGAGCGTCCGCGAGAACGTCGGGTACGCGGCCGCGAGCGACGCCGACGTCGAGCGCTTCGCCGGGACGTTAGAGATCGAGGCCCTGCTCGATCGGCCCGTCGACACGCTGTCCGGCGGCGAGCGCCAGCGGGTCGCACTGGCCCGGGCGCTGGCCGCTCGCCCGGACGCCCTCCTGCTCGACGAACCGCTGGCGAACCTCGACGCGCCCATCAAGCGACGGCTCCGCTTCGAGTTGCGGGACGTGCTGTCGACCCTAGAGGTGCCCGTGATCTACGTCACCCACGACCAGCGCCAGGCGACGACGATGGGCGACCGCATCGCCGTGGTGCGCGACGGGACGGTCCGGCAGGTCGGCACCGCCGAGGACGTCTTCGAGCGGCCAGCCTCGGGATTCGTCGCGGAGTTCACCGGCAGCGTCAACCTCTTTCCGGCGACCGTCGTCGAGCGGACCGCCGACGCGCTGACCCTCCGGTGGGCCGACGTCGAAATCGAGGCCCCGCCGTACGACGTCGCCGGCGACGACGCGTGGTTCTGCATCCGTCCCGAGTACGTGATGGTCCTCCGCGAGGACCGCCCCGTCTCCGACCGGGCCAACGTCTTCGACGCGACGGTTCGCCGCCGCGTCTACCAGGGCGACGACTACGTGATCCAGGTCGCGCTCGACGCGGCCGCGGAACCGCTCGAGATACGGCTGCCGACGCCGGTCTACGAGCGCCTGTCGCTGGCCGACCGCGACCGCGTCCGGGTGTCGCTGAAAAAGCGGGCCGTCCACGTCATCGACGGCGCGCGCGACGCGACGGCTGGCGGTGACGTCGCAAACGGCGACGCGACCGGACGGAGTGCCGACGAAGAGGTCGTTACCCGAAGATATTCGGCGTCGGATACAGCCCGGCGCGACGAGTAGCGACGACCATGAGCGTCGGTATCGTCGGCGGCGGCGTCAGTGGACTCGCGTTGCACCACCACCTTCGCGAGCGGGGGGTCGCGTCGGTCGTCTTCGAGGCCGACGACGAACCGGGTGGCGTGATCCGATCGACGCGGACCGACGGCCGCGTCCTCGAACGCGGGCCACAGCGGACGCGGCTGACGCCGGTCGTCGAGGACCTGGTCGAGGCCGTCGGCCTGAAGAAGGAACTCCGGACGGCGAACGAAGACGGCCCGCTGTACGTCTACCGGGACGGCGACCTCCGGGTCGCGCCGCGGTCGCCGCGCGAAGCCGTCACGACGTCGCTGTTCTCGCTGTCGGGAAAGCTCCGCGCGCTCGCCGAACCGCTGACCGGGCCGCCGCGGGACGGCGAAACCGTCCGGTCGTACTTTCGGCGGTCGTTCGGCCGGGAGGTGGCCGACAATTACCTCGCGCCGCTGTACGCGGGCCTGTACGCCTCCGATCCGGCGGCGATGCCCGTCGAGCACTCCGCGGCGAAGGCGCTGACGAAGACCGGACCGACCGACAGCGTGCTGGTCAACGTCGTCCACGGGGCGCTCTACGGGACCGCCCCACCGCCGGTCGTCTCCTTCGACGCCGGCCTCCAGCGACTGCCCGAAGCGCTGGCCGAGTGCCACGCCGAGTCCGTCCGGCTGTCGACGCCCGTGTGCGACCTGCGAGACGAGGACAACGGCGACGGCGGCGCGTTCGTCTTCGAGACCGCCGCCGGCGAAACCGAGCGATTCGACCGCGTCGTCGTCACGACGCCGGCCGGGGCCGCCAGCGGGTTGCTGTCGTCGATCGCCCCCGACGCCGCCGACCGTCTCGATCGGCTGACGTTCAACCCGATGGCGGTCGTTCACCTGCTCGCCGACAGCGACGGGGGCTTCGACGCCGATAGTGATACCTCCGACGCCAGTCGTGGGACCCCCACTGGCGCGGGATTCCAGGTCCCCCACGACGAACCGCTGCACACGCTCGGGACGACCTGGAACGCGAGTCTGCTCGACCGCGACGGCGTCTACACCGCCTACCTCGGCGGCGCGAAGAACCCGGCCCTGCTCGACTGGCCCGACGACCGCATCGAAACGACGGCCGCCGACGAGTTCGAGGCCGTCACCGGCCTCCCCGTCGACCCGCTGTCTGTCGCCCGACTCGTCCCGGGGATGCCCGCCTACGACACGTCGTGGGCGGCGCTAGAGGGGTTAGAGACGCCCGACGGCGTGCATCTCTGCACGAACTACGTCGCGCGCGCGGGAATCCCGGGCCGGGTCAGGGCGGCGCGGGACCTGGCCGAGCGGCTGGCGGCGGAAACCACGACTGCAGATGCCGGGACGGGACGCAATCGACCGTCCGTGGCGTCCGGGACGGCCGGCTGACGCGGCCGTTCACAGTTCGTCGACGTCGTCGCGAGCGGCCGATCGTCGACGCCGGTAGAGCCGGCGGAGCCCGCGCCTGAGGACAGTCCGAACCGGGAGTTGGTGGCCACCGTGGCGTCGGAAGCGCCCGCCGCCGAGCAAAAGCCGTCCGGAAACGAGCAGGACGATCGCGACGAATGCGTCGACCGCGACGATACCGAGAACGGGGTGGATCCGGCTGACGGCTCGAAGTACCGGGGCCGGGAGGACGCCGATGTAGTTGTGTCGAACGACCGCGTACTCGTATCGTCCCGGTTCGGTCGGTGCGGTCACCGATACGTTCACTCGCACCTGCTCTCGCGGCCCGACCACGACGGTGTCACGGGTAAGTGACGTCTCCGAGGCCGGACTGTCCAGCACAGCGACGGTCGGAACGACGCCGGGGTTCGATAGTTTGACCGGGACCCGTCTGGTCGTCCCGGCCACGATGCCACCGTCGGCCGCTCCCGATTCGGTGACGCTATCTATCCGGACGGTCGTCGTCCCGCTCGTCGAAGCCATCGACAGCGTCGCGACGAGGACGACGACGACGACGCCGAGACCGACCAGACGGACCGCGTCGTACCCGAGATCGCGACTTGAGGTGCGACTAGTCTCGTCGTCTTCCGAACCGGCGACCAGTCGGTCGAGCAGGTACGCCGCAGTCACCATCGACAGGAGGATCGTCGCTAGTTCCCGCGGTGACCCACCGAATCCGAGACGGTTGCCGGCCGCCGCGAATAGCTGCTGTGAGGCCTCGGTGACGGATCCCAGGTGTGGGATTACGACGACGTTTCCGTTTACCTGTAGCGCGACCGCGACGATCCGGTCGCGTGACACCGGTGGTTCGATGCCCTGCTGGTCGGTCAGGACGTTGGCGTCGCCACGAGTGACGTAGCCGTCGCGGGTCTTTTCGGCGATGCGGTGGGTCGTGAGACCGCCCCCGTGGAGGCGTACCGCCTCGAACGTGACGACCGTTCCCTCGTCGATGTCGCCCACCAGTTGGGGTGGTACGGCGACGAATCCGTCCCCGGCCTCTAGCGTCGGCTCCATACTGTGGGTCCGAACGAATCCGACCGCGAGCGGCTGGCCGAGGACCTGTCCAGCCAGTATCGCCACTAGGAGTACGAAAATTGCGAACTCGATTCCACGGCCGAGCTTTCGTTTCATCGAAAGGGCAGTTCGGCCTAGAGCTGTCCCTGGTTGCCGCCACTGGC
>JBDGSB010000061.1:0-6057 GCA_042217765.1 Haloarculaceae archaeon
ACCACAGCCAGCGTTTGATTTCTGGATCGTTCAGACAAACCTTTATCTCCGGTGGCGCACAATATAGCGAGTAGAACGGAATCCCGTTCGACGAGCGTGAGACTCGCGTGTACGAGACGTCCTCCGTGACGACGCGAAAGCGCGACGGCGAGGTAGCTTCCCAGAGCGAGCGTCCGCGACGGTCGGAGGATGAGGGGTCAAGCGTCGACCGAACCGGATCGGACGGGACCCATCCGGTACAGCGCCTCCAGCAGCGGCATGGAAACCGGGATATCCAGCGAGCAGTCGCACGACACCGGGACGAAACCGAGGCGACCGGAGATCGCTCGGAGACGGCCGACCGGGCGGCCACCACCACCGAGTCGTTCCCCCATCGATCGAAAATCGAACGATCGATGGGCATCTCGATACCGGGCCGGGCGGTGAGCGACGTCGCTATCGACGGCGTTCCCCGCGCCGCCAGAACGTTCCGGGCGGACTCCACCGGCGGCGGCGGCGCAACGCCACCGGCGTACACGGAGGGCACGACGACCTACTTCGAAGACGCCACGCCGGACCTGGAAGTGGCCGCTCACGAGGCGACACATCTCGCCCAGCACGCCGGCCTTACGAGGGACCAGGGCCTGGGACCGGAAGGCCACGCCTCGGCGGTCGCCCAGCGCGTGACCGCCGGCGAATCCGCGCGTGACCTGCTCGGACAGCGCGGGTCACGCGTCTCCTCGGCAGCGCGCCCGTACACCGAGGCGAGTTCCGGTCGCCTGTCCGACGACGAAACGATATTCGTCCCGAGCGGTGGACGACATTTCTTCGCGACGAAGTCCCGAGTCGACGATGCCAACCAGCGGTTAGCCCAACAGGACGCACGGATTCGACTGGTGTCGAAGCCGACGTCCCAACGGACCGCGCAGGGAGAGCAGCGCTATCGCGTGACGGTTCGGCGAGAAGACCAGCAGGACACCGACGTTCTCCCGCACCACCCGGACATGGGACAGCAACTCAAAGGCGGCATCGAACCGACGAAGTTGCCCGACGACTGTGCAGCGTGTGCGTTCCTCGTTCGAGGGGCGACCGGGAAGGGCGAAACCAAAGAGCAGTCGATAGCTGCGGTCGTCTGGGACAAGAACGCGAACGGTACCCGCAAGGAGATACAGCGGGGTGGTGCCCAGTCACTCAAACGGGGCGTGCTGAACGAACACTTCCAGGACATCGACGAGAGCACGGACACGGAAACGGACCGATCGATACAGGCGGCAATCGATGTCCGCGACAATCCGGCCCTCGCGCGAACGTTCGGCATCAACGAGTACGCGGACCCGCGGGGCGTCGGTGACGTAGTGGTCGTCTCGACGACGAGGACCGGCGAACAGGACGAACAGCCACCGGCGTGGGACTATCACTGGGGGGGCGTCATCATGGACAGCGGTACTGACTACGTTCTCCTCCAGAACTTCGCCGGGAACAACCCGTGGAACTGGTCGTTCGAGTTGTTCGGAAAGAGTTCGAGTACGGGAAGTGGAGAGACGTTCCACGAGGCCGAGTCTCGCACGGGACAGTTCGGTAAGGCCCCGGTGACGATGGTCGTGATGGTGTACCCCGGGTCACTGATAGCTAGTCGGGTCTTCAACACCAGGATGCCGGTGCTCTCGCCGGAGCAGTAGCCGAAAGAAGGGTTTTAGTCGCTGCCCGGCAACGACCAGTCAATGGACGACAGCGACCGGTCGTTGCTGCGACGCGCGGCGGACTACCAGTTCGGAAGCGGGGCCGGCCGTGCGCTGTTCGGCGGCGACGGACTGACGGTCACGCACACGTCCTCGGGGCGGCCGCGGCAGGTCCACGGCGAGGACGGACGGCTGGTCACCTACGCCGTCGACGGCCGGTTCACCCTCGGCGTCGCCGGCGGACGACGGCTCCGGGCGGCGCTCGATCCGGACGCGTACCGCGTCGTCGTCGGCGACGAGAGCGAACCCTACGTTCGGGACGGCCACAATGCGTTCGCGAAGTTCGTGACCGAGGCGGACCCCGCGATCCGACCCGGCGACGAGGTGCTGGTCGTCCACGAGGACGGCGACCTGCTGGCGGTCGGACGCGCGGAGGTGCCCGGCCGTGCAATGCTCGACTTCGAGACGGGGATGGCGGTCGCGGTTCGCGAGGGGGTCGGATGAACACGGCCAGCGTCCGGGAGGGCGTCGGTCCGTGACGGGGCCGCGCGAACGTGCGTTGCTCCTGTTCGGGACGGCGCTGGTGCTGGTCGGCCTCGCGTTCGGCGGCAGCGCCGCGATGGCTTCGAGGCAACCCGTCACCAGCGACGACGCGGCCCGGACGCTCGTCGGCGTCCAGGGCGGCGGCCCCGGCCTCCACGAGTACGGCCGCGTCGCGATGTACGACGCGGACGGCCAGCGCCGCTGGGCGGTCGCCGACGCCGACAGCTACTTCGACGTGACCCACCGCGACGACGGGACGGTCCTGGCAGGGTTCATGGACGGCGGCTACCAGTCGTGTGGGCCCTACGATCCGCCGTGTTCGCGGACGGGATTTCGCATCCTCGATCCCGACGCCGCCGAGCCCATCACCTACGAGTACTCCTATCCCGTCCGCACGAAGAAAAACAGCGAGACCCACGACGTCGAACGGCTCCCCTCGGGGAACTACCTGCTGACGGGCATGGACCGCGAGCGCGTCTTCGTCGTCGAACCCGACGAGAGCGCGCCCGGCAACGGCACCGTCGTCTGGCAGTGGAACGCCAGCAGTTTCTACGAGTCGCCGCCGGACCCGACGCGGCGGGACTGGCTGCACATCAACGACGTCGACCGCATCGGCGACGGCCGCTATCTGGTCTCGGTCCGCAACGCCAACCAGCTCCTGATACTCCAACGCGGCCGCGGCGTCGTCGACGTCGTCAACGCCGACGACCCGAACACGCCCGAGTCGGAGTGTACGAACTTCGGCCGGCTCTACGACGCGAACGGGGACGGGAACGTCCGCTGTGGCGATCCGGGGCTGTTCAACGAACAGCACAACCCGCAGTGGCTCGGCGACGGTGCCGTCCTCGTCGCCGACAGCGGGAACGACCGGGTGGTCGAAATCCATCGCAACGACTCGACCGGCGAGTGGCGGGTCGCGTGGGCCCTCTCGTCGGCCAACGGCGAGTCGTTCGCCTGGCCCCGCGACGCCGACCGCCTCCCCAACGGGACGACGCTGATAACCGACTCCGCGAACGGGCGCGTCGTCGAGGTGACCCAGTCCGGCGAAACCGTCTACAGCGCCACGATGGCCCACGGCCACTTCCCCTACGAGGCCGAGCGCCTGCCGGTCGGCGAGACGGTCGGCGGCCCCCGGTACGTCAACGGGACAATCGTCGAAACGGGCGACCGCGGCGACGTCCCGGTTCTGACCGAGGCGCTGGGAATCCTCCGCACCTCGCTGGCGCTGCCGTACTGGGTCTCGGAGGTCCACCTGGTCGTCGCCATCGTCGCGGTCCTGCTGGCGCTGGCGGGCGTGCGCGAGGCTATCGTCGCCTGGCGTCGAGCGTGACCGTCCTGCGAACGGCCGTCCGGGCGCTTCTCGCATCCGAAGTGACGCGGGCCGGTCTGACGCACGTCTGACGGGTAGTTTTGGGGTGTGAGGCCCTATTGCGGTCCATGACGAGCCTGACAGACGTCTATCAGGGGCGCGTCCGGTGGGTCGCCAGTCCCCGGCGGCTCTACCTCGGGGTCGCCACGTTCCTGGCCGGGGCCGTGATGGTGGTCGCCGGAATCGTGGTCGCGACGACGCACCTGGCGACGGGGGCCGGCGTCGGCCTGTTCGCGGCCCGCGAACTGGGTGGGACCCTGGCCGGACTGGGCGTCCCGCTCGCGTTCGGGGGCGTCTTCGTCGCGCTTCCGACGAGCAGACGAACCCGTGCGACAGTGATCATCGGGGGAAGCGTCGCCGTCCTCGGCGTTGCACTGTTCCGACACGCCTACCCATACCAGTGGCTGGGGTCCGGCCACGCCGGCCTGGCACTGACGAGCACGGGCGTGTACTCCTTCGGCGCGCTCACGACGTTCGTCGGCCTGTTCGTGGCGGTTGCGACGCTGAAGACCCGGAGCGCACCCGGCGGCACCGCAACCGTCGAGGTCACCGAGGAGGGACGCATCCGCATCGTCGAAGAAGAACGCACCTGGCCCTCCATGGGAAGCATCGGTCTGTTCGGCTCGGGACCCGACGGCACCGTCGAGACCCAGACAAACGACGACAGGGCCGGCGGGCACGCCACCGCCACGCCGTCGGCGACCGTCAGCGACGGCGGCTCCGCGGCCGTCGTCGACTCCTCGACCGCCGCGAGCAGTTCGAGCGCGAATGCCACCCCGGAATCGGACGCCGAGTTCCTCGACGCCGCCGAAACCAGGGGCCGTCCCGACGCCTACTGTGGCAACTGCCAGCACTTCGAGTACGTTCGCTCCGACGATCGGATGGTCCCCTACTGCGGACTGCACGCGGACCTGATGGAGGACATGGACGCCTGCGAGCAGTGGACCGCGAACGACTAGTCGTCGGGCGTTTCGTTCTCACCGACCACCGGATTCGTTCTCACCGACCACCGGGCCGTCGTAACTCGACGACTGCGACGGTTCCCGACGGGTCGCGGTCCTCGAACCCGAGCGTCCCGTTGGACTGCTGGACGAGCCACCGGACCAGCCACAGGCCGACGCCGGTGCTGTGATTCAGGGGATCGGTTTCCGCCGTTGCCGACGCGACGTCACGTTCCACCTCGGGAACTCCAGGTCCGTCGTCCTCGATTCGCACCTGCACGGCGTCGTCCGTCGTCGCCAGCGACACCGCAACCGTCGGTTCGTCGGCGTCGGTGTGGACGAGCGCGTTCTCGACGAGTTCCCGGAACGCCGCTTCGATCTCCGGAATCGCACAGACTGCGATTCGATCGGGGAGGTCCGCGGTCACGTTCGCTTCGGGGTGGGCCTCGCGTGCAGTCGCGACGACGCGCCCGAGCAGGGTCACGGCGTCGAGTCCCACGGGATCGGGACTCTCGGTCACCGTCCTCGTGATCTCCTGGGTCTTGTGTACCGTCTCTAGGAGGCGGTCGCTCCGGTCGATGACTCTCCGGGCGAGGGCCGCCGTGCCGGCTGGGGACCAGTCCCGAATCGTCTCCGTGAGTCCCCTGACGACCTGCATGTCGTTGTGGACGTTGTGTCGCAACACGCGATTGAGGACGTGCAACTGCTGGAGGTGACGGTGGCTTTCCGTGACGTCGATGGCGACGCCAAGGATTCGCGTCGGCGATCCAGCGTCGTCCGTCAGGATCTGTCCCCGACTCTCTACCCACCGTTCGTCACCGTCGGGTCGGACGATGCGAAACGTGGCATGGAACGGGTCTCCGTGGTCGATCGCGCGCTCGATAGTGGCCGCCACTTCGTCGCGGTCGTCGGGATGAACCCGCTCGACGAACGCCTCGTAGGTCCCCTCGAAGCTACCGGGTTCGAGGCCGAACAGCCGCTCGCAGGACTCGTGCCAGCGCACGTCGTCGGAGTTACAGTCCTGCTCCCAGATGCCGGCGTTGGCGGCCGACAGCGCCATCGACCGCGTTCGCTCGGCCACTTCGAGTCGGCGCTCGCGTTCGGCCAGTTCGAGCGACTGTTTCCGGGCGCGGACAAGCGCCTGGAGCCGCCAGCGAAGTTCCGCCTTCCGGACCGGCATCGAGACGATCTCGTCGATGGTCCGCGAAACGACGTTGTCGACGACTCTTCCTCGATCGGCTTCGACGACGTCAATGTCCGTTTCTGGAAGCAACAGGAGGTACGGCAGCAACACCGGCTCGGCGTCTCGCTTCGTCGCGACGAGATCCGCCAGGTGTGTTTTGAACGTGCCGGCGTCGAGAATGGCGAGATCGAAGGTCGTCTCCACGAGCGACTCGTTCGACTCGACGACGTCGTAGGTTTCGTGGTCGGCGAGCCAGCCGGTGAGCAACCGCCGATCGGCGTCGTCGGAGACGAGCACTAATACACGGACTGGAGCGATATGGACTGCAGTCGCGTCGGAGCCGTCGTGTGCGCGTTCGCGGTC
>JBDGSB010000112.1:0-5739 GCA_042217765.1 Haloarculaceae archaeon
CCTCAAGGAGCGAACGGCGTCAGCCGTGAGCGAGTAGGGTAGGGTAGTTCACAGTTTCCCTCTGATGCTCTCAATTGAGAGATCACAACTCATTGCTGTTTTGGTCGATTGCCGGAGGAGTTCGCCGAGGAACGATCGGGATAGTTCAAAATACGAGATGAATCCCCAATCAATGCCGAAAGGAATTCCGATATTGGATGATTCGATAGTATAAACCGAGTCTCCTGAAAGATTGCCGAACATTGACACCAATATCAACCACCAGATATTAATGACCCGGGTAGTCCCGTTCGAAGCGGTCGTCGATTTCGTCGGCATCGATGTGGATGACCACCGGGCGGCCGTGCGGGCACGCCCATGGGTTGTCACAGTCGTCGAGCGTCGACAGGAGGTCGACGACCGACCCGTCGGTGAGCGGCGTGTTGCCCGTAATCGACGGGTAGCACGCCATATCGGAAAGTAAGTCGTCGGCGACGGCTTCGACGGTGTCTTGTGCCGCTTCTTCCCCCGTCACCAGGTCGGCCAGGACGTCGCGGATCACCGACGGGCCGGCGGCGTCGGCGACGAGTCCGGGAACGGTCGTGACTTCGACCGTGCGGTCGTCGACGAGGTTCGCGCGAAATCCCAGGCGGGCGAGTGCGTCTCGATAGCCGTCGAAGAGGGCGGCTTCGCGGGCGGTCAGTTCCAACTCGACCGGGTCGGCCAACGCCTGGGTCGTCGTGTCGCCCTCGAAGCGTTCCTTCAGCCGTTCGTAGTTGATTCGCTCGTCGGCGGCGTGCTGGTCGATCAGGACTAGTCCGTCGTCGGCCTCGGCGACGACGTACGTGTCGTGTAACTGGCCCAGAACGCGAAGGTCGGGGAGAGACTCGTACTCCGTCGACGTGTGTGCGACGTCGCCGTGAAGGGTCGTCTGGGTGTCCGGTTCCCGCGTCGCCGGTGACCCTGACGACGAACCCGACGCCGACCGTGACGACGCCGACGTCGTTCGGGTCGGTCCCGCGTCGGACGACGGCCGTCCATCCGTGTTAGAAGAGGGCGGCGAATCCACGTCGGCAGTGGTCGACTCGTCTCTGCCGTCGACGGCCGACCCGGTCGCGTCGGCCGCCGAATCGTCGTCCCCGGACGTCGACGGCGGGTCGATCGTCGTCTGGTCGGGTGCCGACCGGCCGCGCGGAGCCGACGTGCGGACCAGCCCCTCGCGCAACAGCGCGTCCTCGACGGCACCGGCGACCTGCTGGCGGACGCCCGCTTCGTCGACGAACCTGACTTCCATTTTCCGGGGGTGGACGTTGACGTCGACCGCTTCCGGAGCCACCTCGACGAACAGCACGGCGAAGGGATAGCGGTCGGGAGCCAGTTGCGTCCCGTAGGCGTCGACGGCGGCGTCGCGGACGGTGCTCGCGGTGACGTACCGGTCGTTGACGAACGTCGAGAGGTACTCCCGGTTGGCGCGGTTGGTCTCGGGATGGCTCACTAGCCCCGACACCGATTCGAGTGGTCCGTCGGGGCTGCTCTCGGTGAAATCGGCGTCGACGGCGATCATCGACTCGGCGACGTCGCGGCCGTAGACCGACAGCACCGCCTCCCGGAGGTCGCCCTGGCCGGTGGTGGCGAACGTCTCCCGGCCGTCGTGGGTCAGCGAGACGGCGACGGCGGGGTTTGCCAGGGCGTAGCCCGTCGTCACCGTGTTGACGTGGGCGAACTCCGTGCTCTCCTGGCTGAGGTACTTCCGGCGCGCGGGTACGTTGTAGAAGAGGTCGGTCACCTCGACGGTCGTCCCCTCCGGACAGCCCGCGGGGTCGACGCTCGTGACGTCGCCGCCCTCGACGACCAGTTCGGTCCCCTCGTCGCCGCCGCGCGGCCGGGTTCGCACGGTCAGCCGCGAGACCGCGCCGATGGCGTGCAGCGCCTCCCCGCGAAAGCCCAGCGTCGCCAGTCCGGACTCCAGGTCGTCGATGTCGCGTATCTTGCTGGTGGTGTGCTTTCGCACCGCCGCCTGTACCTCCTCGCGGGTCATCCCCACGCCGTCGTCGCGGATGCGGATCGACTCGGTGCCGCCGGCCTCGACGGCCACCTCGACGCGGTCGGCGTCGGCGTCGAGGCTGTTCTCGACGAGTTCCTTCACGACGGAGGCGGGCCGCTCGACCACCTCGCCGGCCGCGATGCGCTCGACCGTCTGGGCGTCGAGTTCGCGGATCGTCACGCTTGCCTCCCGAATGCGTCCCGTGGCGTCATCGTCCTCACCCAGGAGCGTCGCCCCTATGAATCCAGTGTTGGGCTCGCTCCCGAGCGGCTTCGACGAGGGCGACGTTACGACGGGGTTCCGGCCACGTGTTCGTCGGCGAACCACCGGAGGACGGCTCCCTCCGCGCGGTGGAGCACGTCGCTACAGGTCGACTTCGAGACGTCGAGGGAATCGGCGACCGCCGAGAGCGTCGCCTCGCGCGGGTTGTCGTAATAGCCCTGTGCCAGGGCCGCTAGCAACAGTTCCTGCTGGCGGTCGGTCAGCAGACGGTCGGCCGCCCCCTCGCCGACGTCGCGGACGTACTCGATGTCGAAGGCGATGCCGACGTCGTCGAGGTGCTCGCCCAGGCTGGACAGGCGGGCGTTCGAGGTGGTGACCTCCCAGGTCGCCGTCCCGTCGCGAATCTCGAACGGCGTCGTCAGCGGAACGCCGGCACGCCAGGCGGGCACTAGCAGGAACGGGTGGGTCGTCTCCACCTGCAACAGCGCCCGGTCGTCGCGCTTCCACAGGAGTTCCAGGTCGACGACGTCGTCGCGGTCGCGGATCGCCGCGATGACTGGCAGGGGGTCGTCGACGTGTAGTTCCAGCAGGGCGATGCCGCTCGTCTCGCCCGCCAGCGTCGCGTTCACCTGGAACGTCAGGTCGGGATGGGCCACCGAGACGTCGTGAATCCACGTCGATTCCGGGATCGTCAGCGCGAGTCGTGCCTGGGGCATCGTCGGCTCCGTCTCAGCGGTGGGGAACGGGATGCGTATCGTCTGTGGCGAACACGTTCGGATCCGTCGGATTTGTTCGTGCAAACGTCTACCTTCGTGTCGTCGCTCGTAGCGACCATGAGTCGACCCGACACGTCGACGACGCCTCAGTCCAGTACGCCGACAGTGAGTCGACCCGACGCGGCCGAGGTCGCGTCGCTATCACCACTGCGGTTCACTCCGTTTCACGCCGCAGGACTGCTGTTCATCGCGGTCGGACTGGTGCTGGCGACCTACCGCGGACTGATGGCCTTCGGCGCCGTGCCCGCAATCGGCTGGATGACCTGGAGCCACATCCACTTCGTCACCATCGGCGGGTTCACGCAACTGCTGTTCGGAACGATGCCACAACTGGCCGCCCGGAAACTCGACCGGCCGCTTCCATCGAAGCGGTACGTCCGGGCGACCTTCCTCGCGCTGAACGGGTCCGTGCTCGTGCTGTGGTACGGCCGCGCGTTCGGGCATCCGCTGGCGTTCGACGCCGGACTCGCCGTCGTCTGGGTGACCGTGGCGTCGCTTGTGTCTCTCCTGTCGCGAATGGTGATTCGAAGCACCGGGGGGCGGGCCTACGACGCAACGGTTCGGCTGTACCTCCTGTCGACGGCCGTCTTCCTGGTGGGCATCCTCTACGCGATCGGCCTCTACAGCCACCCCTGGAACGTGCCGGGCGGGTGGCACGGCCTCCGGGAAGCTCACGTCCACGCCAACGCCTGGGGCTTCCTGGGGCTGGCCGCCATCGGCACGCTCTACGAACTGTTCCCGCGGCTGGTCCGAACGAATCTGTACTCCGAGCGGCTGA
The DNA here is from genome assembly GCA_042217765.1 of Haloarculaceae archaeon. Lineage (GTDB taxonomy): Archaea > Halobacteriota > Halobacteria > Halobacteriales > Haloarculaceae > JARUKX01. The sequence continues at coordinate 3,800 of JBDGSB010000112.1, forward strand.
AGGCCTACTCGTTCTGGCTGTTCGCCGCGGGTATCGTCCCGCTGATTACAGGTCCGTGGCTCGGACTGGGGCGGACCGTCACGATGCCCGGTCTCGTCCTCTACGGCGCGGGGTTCGTCCTGTACGCCTACGACCTGTTCCGGACGTACCTGGCGGGGTCGCCCAACCGGATCGCTCGGTCGGTGCTCGTCGCGCAGGTGTGGATTCTCGGGCCCGCGGTGTTCGCACCCTTTCTCCTGTTCGGGTTGCCGCTGGGAATCGACGGCGCGTGGGTCGAACAGGGGGCGTTGCACTTCTTCTTCGTGGGGTGGGCGCTTCCCATCGCGCTGGCCGGCCTGCTCGTGTACTTCCGGAATCTCCCGTGTCTCGTCACCGACGCGTCCGGCAGGGGCGACCGGGTCGCCAGCGACGACCTGCTCCCTGCCGGGACGATTCCGACGGGCATCCCGGCGTGGGTGGTTGCCGTCTGGAACGTCGCCGTCCTCGCCGTGGGGCTGGGATTCTTCTTCCAGGACCAGGCGTTCGCGACGATCCTCCAGGGCGTCGGGTGGCCCGTCCTCGTCGGCGTCTGGGCGTACCAGCTCTCGCAGGCCGTTCGGATTCGGCTCGCGGTCCGTCGCGACGCGGTTCGCTCGGAGTGATACGGATTAGCGTCTTCGGTTGTCGGCGGTTCGCCCGAACGGGTCGGCGACCCACCGGCAGGGAGCGACCCGAATCCGTATGAGTCGGCCCCTTTCGATCCCACCCGTGTCGGCTAGTGACACAGGCTACGAGGGTGGGGATGAAAGGGGCCGGTCGGCTCGACGACGGCGGACCCGGCCAGCACCGCAGGCCGAAGGCCGAGGAGCGCAGCCGTGGGCCCCCGAGTCGAGCGGCCGGGGGCTTTCAAGCCGTTCGATACTCCCGTCAGTACGCAACAGTAGTGCAGATCACTATAACGAACCGCGAACGATCCGTCTCAGACGCCTTCGACGGCGAACAGATCGTCGTCGGTCAGCACCGTCCGGACGCGGCCGTGCCACGCCTCGGCGAAGGCGTCGCGTTCCTCTGCGGTCGCCGTCCCATCGAGTAGTTTCGGGAGGTATCGTGTCGCGGGACCGGCGTCGGGCACGTCGCCGACGTGGTAGGTCACGCGAACGACGTCGCCGGTGTCCGTTCGCCGGAACTCGACGGTCGGTTCGGTCGCGGGTTCGTCCTCGAAGTGAAGCAGGCCGTCACGGCCGCCGTAGCCGCCGGCGAGGCCGCCGAATCCGTCGACGCCGGCCGCGCCGGTCACGTACGAGACGAGACGTGCCATCACGCCGTAGGTCGGATCGTCGCGGGGGCCGCCCGCCGTCACCTCGATGTCGCTCCTGACGGGATCGCCGTCGGGGTAGAGCGCGTCCAGTCCGAGTTGGGTGATCCGATAGGCACCCGCCGCGGTGGGACAGGAGTGGCCGGCCGCGGTCACCACGTCCGCGTAGTCGATCACGAACGAGTCGCCCGGGTCGAGGACGGCAAGCGCCTCCGCGACGGGGTCGCGGATTCGTATCGGGTCGACGTTCTCGTAGACGGTTCGCCAGTTCGTTCGGTCGGGTTCGGTAGATCGTGTCATGAGTGGAACTCGGGTTCGTCACCGGCCAAGCAGTCGCATCCCGTTGAGGATGACCAGCAGGACGCTCCCCTCGTGGACGAGCATCCCGCCGGCGAGGTGGACGGCGTCGCCGAGCACGCCCGCCAGCAACAGTGCGACCGTCAGGACTGCGATGGCGACGTTCTGATAGACGTTGCGGCGGGTGGCCTTGCTCAGTGCGACGGCGTCGGGGATGCGCGCGAGGTCGTCGGCCATCAGCGCGACGTCGGCGGTCTCGATGGCGGTGTCGGTGCCTGCCGCGCCCATCGCGACGCCGACGTCGGCGGTCGCCAGCGAGGGCGCGTCGTTGATGCCGTCGCCGACCATG
>JBDGSB010000115.1:0-5536 GCA_042217765.1 Haloarculaceae archaeon
AGATGGCTCACGAGCTGGCTCGCCGGTTCGTCCACGCCGGCGGCACGGCCATCCCCGTCCCCTATCTGCTGGGCTGGGTGCCCTGGCGGTGGGTGGTGTGGTTCGTGCTCGCCGGCGCCGCCGTCGCGGCCGTGATGGAGCTGTTCCGGCTCGGCGGCCGGCTCGAGTGGGTCGTCTTCGACGTCCTGACCCGCGAGTACGAGCAGGACAACCCCGCGGGCTACGCGCTGTACGCCGCCGGGATGGCCGTCGCCGTCGCCTTCTTCTCGCCGGCCGTCGCCGTGCCCGCCGTCTTCATGCTCACGCTCGGCGACCCCGTCAGCGGGCTGCTGGGAACTGCCGGCGCCGAGGGAGTCAAGGAGTGGTGGGTGCTGGCGACCATGTTCGTCGTCTGCCTGTCGCTGGCGCTGCCGTACGTCCGGCCGGCGGCCGCGGTGGCCGGCGCGCTCGTGGCGACGGCCGCGGACGGCGTCAAGCCAGTCGTCGCCGGTTACGTCGTCGACGACAACCTGGGCATCCCCATCGGCGCCGCGACGACGATGTGGCTGGTGACGACGTACGCTCCCGCGTTCTGAGTGGCGAACAGGCGGCACGTCCGCTGCCCGCGACGGTGTACCGCACGACCGCCTCGGCCGCCGCGGGGTGACGGCTACGTCACGGCGGGTCTGGCCGCGCGTTCGTTTATAAACCCTCGCCACGCCGCGGTTTCACTTCCGCCGCGCTACGCGAACCCTTAACCACGACGACGCCGAACGGATCGGTAGATGGCGACCGCCGACGAGACGGAGTACGTCGACCACGACCTGCTGACGCCGGGGGTCGTCGAGCGGCGGCTGTACCAGCTGGACGTCGCCGGGACGGCGAAGGACCACCACACGCTCGTCTGTCTGCCGACCGGACTGGGCAAGACCACGGTGAGCCTGCTCGTGACCGCCGAGCGGCTCCAGTCCGCTGGCGGGACGGCGCTGCTGCTGGCGCCGACGAAACCCCTGGTGCAGCAGCACGCCGACTTCTACCGGGAGGCGCTGTCGATTCCGGACGACGAAATCGTCGTGTTCACCGGCGAGGTCCGTCCCGAGGAGCGCGCCGAGCTGTGGGACGATTCGCGCGTGGTCATCGCCACGCCGCAGGTCGTCGAGAACGACCTGGTCGGGTCGCGGGTGTCGCTGCGCGAGGTCACCCACGTCACCTTCGACGAGTGCCACCGCGCGACCGGCGACTACGCCTACAACTACATCGCCGAGCGCTACCACGCCGACGCCGACGACCCGCTAGTGACTGCAATGAGTGCCTCCCCGGGCGACGACGAGGAGGCCATCCTGTCGGTCTGTGAGAACCTCGGGCTCCGGGAGGTCGAAGTCATGACCGACCAGGACGCCGACGTCGGCGAGTACACCCACCGGACCACCGTCGAGTGGGAGCGGGTGCAGTTGCCCGAGGCCGTCGTCGAAATCAGGGACGCGCTGGCGGCCGTCGTCGAGGACCGCATGGAGAAACTGAAGGAACTGGGGGTGGCCGACACCACCCAGCCGGACGTCTCCGAACGGGAGATTCAGAAGATACAGGGCAAACTCCAGCGGCTGATGGACAACGACCAGTCGAAGGGCTACGAGGGAATGAGCCTGTTGGCCGAAATCCGGAAACTCCGGACGGCGCTGACCTACGCCGAGACCCAGAGCGTCGAGGCGCTGCGCCGGTACTTCGAGCGCCAGCGCAACGCCGCGAAGGCGTCCGGTGCGTCGAAGGCCAGCCAGCGCCTCGTCTCGGACCCCAAAGTCCGCGAGGCGATGCGCAAAGCCGAGGACTTCGACGACCTGCACCCGAAGTTCCGGCGGACCCGCATCCTGCTGGCGCAGACGCTGGGCGTCGAGGACGGCGAGCGGGTCATCGTGTTCACCGAGTCCCGCGACACCGCCGAGACGCTGACGGCCTTCCTGGGCGAGCACTTCGACGTCCGGCGGTTCGTCGGCCAGAGCGACACCGAGGGCAGCGAGGGGATGACCCAGACCGAACAGCAAGACGTCCTGGAGTCGTTTCGCGACGGCGACTTCGAAGTACTCGTCTCGACGTCGGTCGCCGAGGAGGGACTCGACGTCCCCGAGGTCGACCTGGTGCTGTTCTACGAACCCGTGCCGACGGCGATCCGCTCCATCCAGCGGAAGGGACGAACCGGCCGCCAGACCGAAGGCCAGGTCGTCGTGTTGCTCGCCGAGGACACCCGCGACGAGGCCTACTTCTGGAAGTCCCGCCAGGACGAGAAACGGATGGAACAGGAACTGCGCGAACTGAAGTCCGTCGCCGGCGAGATCGAGGCCCACCTCGGCGAGCAGGCGAACGTGGTCGAATACGACGAGGCGGACGCCGACGTCGACGACGGGACCGATCGTGACGCCGACGCCGACGGACCGACAGGAGATTACCAGGACGGCTCCGGCCCCGACTCGATCGTCGAAACCGACCGCGAAACTGCCGATTCGGAATCCGCCGACACGGAGCCTACCGACGCGAAATCCACCGACGCGAGCGGCGACGGCCAGACCGGATTGGAAGCGTTTGCAGGTCGAAACGCCACCGGAGACGACGAGACGACCGAGAACGCTGGCGTCGATGCGAGCGGGGACGGACTCGAACACGACGCGACGGAAATCGACGAGGACGACGCGACGGAAACCGACGAGGACGGCGTCGTGGCGACGGCCCGCCCCGACGACGCCGTCGAGGTGGTGGTCGACCAGCGGGAGATGGACGCGTCGATCCCGCGGGACCTCTCGACTCGGGAGGGGCTGACGACCCGACTCGAGACGCTGGCGGTCGGGGACTACGTGCTGTCCGACCGGGTCGTTGTCGAGCGCAAGACCGTCGCGGACTTCCTCGATACGCTGACGGGCAGCGACCGCTCGCTGTTCGAGCAGGTAGGCGACGCCGCCCGCCACTACGCTCGGCCGGTCGTCGTGCTGGAAGGCGAGGACCTCTACGGGCGACGGAACGTCCACCCCAACGCCGTCCGCGGCGCACTGGCGTCGCTGGCGGTCGACTTCGGGGCGAGCGTCCTCCGGACGACCGGCGAGGACGAGACCGCCGACATGCTAGAGACCATCGCCCGCCGCGAACAGGAAGCCGACGACCGCGAGGTGAGCGTCCACGGCGAGAAACACGCCAAGACCCTGGCCGAACAGCAGGAGTACGTCGTCGCCGCCATCGCGGAGGTCGGCCCCGTGACGGCGCGGTCGTTGCTCGAACACTTCGGCAGCGTCGAGACCGTCATGACCGCCGACGAGGACGACCTCATGGCCGTCGAGGGCGTCGGCGAGGTCACCGCCGAACGGATGCGGGACGTCCTCGCCAGCGACTACGAAGGGTGACGGAGGCCACTACGGAGTCGGAACGAGGGACGACTACCGGTGACAGCGAGAGAATCCCACCCTTCCCGTGAGGCGAGAGCGTTCCGACACTCGAGTGGTCTGCATTACGTTTGGACCCTGCACAGCGGCGCTTCGACCGGCCTGAAAGCCCCAACCGGCTCCACTCCCGGGCCTCGTTGCGCGCGCTCGCGTTCGCTCGCGTGCTTGCGTCGGCCGGGTTCCCGGAGCCGGTTGCCCCTTTCGTTCCCACCCACGTATCCTGGTTCACTAGCCGAGACGGGCGGGAACGAACGGGGCAGGAGCTTTCGGTTACTGGCGGTTCGCCCGAACGGATCGGCGACCCGCCGGCAGGGAGCGACCCGAATCCGTGTCAGTCCGCCGTCGACTCCTCGGCTCCGTCCGCGAGCGGCGTCATCTCGCCCAGCAGCGCGTCGACGGCGTCGGCGGTCACCGACTCCGAGGCGAAGCGCGCCCGTTCGTACAGTTCGGTCGCGCGCCGGAGCGTCTCCAGGGCGTCCGTATCGAGGTCGGACTGCTCGCACGCCCGGTAGAACTCCCAGGGCGTTCGCGTGTCGTGGCGTCCGACGTCGCCGGCCAGTCGCTCGCGAAGCGCGACGTACGCCGCCCGTGCGGCCGCGTCGCTGTGGCCCTCGGCGAGGCGGTCGCCGGCAGCCTCGAGCAACGTGGTCGGTGCGACGTCGGCGGACGTCGACGAGCCGTGCCGTTCGAACGCGTCGGCGGTCGGGGACGCGCCGGCGCCGGTCGCGTCGCCGCCGAACCGCGCCATTGCACGTCGGCCGGCGATCAGGCCACCCGCGAGCACCACCAGCAGGGCGAGGCCGCCGACCGCCCAGAGCCCGACCGGCTGGGTCGGAACCGCGATCGTTCGGCTGACTGCGGTGGGTCGGAGGTTGGTCCCGTCGGCGTCGTACCGGAGGGTCACGCCGACGGGCGCTCGCGAGTCGAACGGGCCCGCGGTCCCGACGTCGTCGGGGACGACGAACGTCTCCGTGAAGGTCCCGCCGGTGCCCGTCGTCGCCGTTCCGAGCACGGTGCCGTTGGCAGTGACCGCGACGCGCTGTCTGGGGACCGGCCGTTCTCTCGTCGTCGACAGCCGTCCGCGCACGCGAACCGTGCGGTCGTCGATCCTGGTGACGGTTCCGTCGAGCGTCGTCGCCGTCGAGGCGACGTCGACGTCGGTCGTCCCGTTCGTGCGCGCGAGCGCCTGGCCGTCGTAGGTGACCAGCACGCGGATGGACCGGTCGCCGGGCTCGACCAACGGGGGGAACCGAACGAGCGAGACGTACCGACCGTCGGTGCCCGTTCTGGCGCGCGTCAGAAGCCGACCGTCGACGAACACCAGGTACGACGCGTTCGGGACGCCGACGCCGTCGGCGCTCACCCGGCCTGCGACGTGCGTGAGGTCGCCGTAGGCGACCGGCTGGGGCGTCACGGCGACGCTCGCCGTCGGCCGCACTTGTTCGATTTCGACGGGTACGGTCCGCTCGGCCGGCAGATAGACGGAGGCGTTGGCGGGCACGTACCGGACGGTCACCGACGTCGCGTTCGCGGGGAGCGTCCGCGGGCGGTAGGTCAGGTCGAACCGTCCCGCGCGGTCGGTTCGCGTCCGCAGTCGCTGGTCGCCGACCGCGACCCTGACCGACCGGTTGGCGAGCGGCTCCCCGTCGACCGTCCGCAGCCGTCCGTGGACGTCCAGCGGGTCCGAAAACGAAATCCGGGATCGGGCGTCGGCCGATTCGAGGGTCAGGTTCGTCCGGACGAACTCCTTCGCCCGGACCTGCCGCTGGGTCCGTTCGATGGTTCGGACCGACGCGTTCACCTGCGCCAGGGGCGCGGTCACGTTCGCACGGGTCAGGCGTGCGAGCCGTCGCTGCGACGCGACGAGGTCCGCGTGCGTCTCGTTGACCCGCCGCCACTGGTACTCGAGGCGGCGGGCGCTTGCCGTCGTCCCGAAGGGCAGTCCCGGTGGATACCGTCGCCAGAGCTGTCGCACGCTGTACCGCGAGAGGTTACCCGACTCGACGGCGCGGTACCAGTCGTACAGCGTCCAGTAGCGGTCGATCGCCCGCGCGAGTTCGGTCTGGTTGGCCGAGACCGCACGGTGAGACTACTGTACGTCGTGGTGAGTCTGCTGCTCCAGAACACGTGGCGGT
>JBDGSB010000016.1:0-5526 GCA_042217765.1 Haloarculaceae archaeon
GTGCAGGTCGCCCGTGAAGTGGAGGTTGATGTCCTCCATCGGGAGCACCTGCGAGTAGCCGCCGCCGGCCGCGCCGCCCTTGACGCCGAATACCGGGCCGAGCGACGGTTCGCGGATGCAGATGAGCGCGTCGTCGCCGATCTGGTTGAACGCCTGGCCGAGACCGACCGTCGTGACGGTCTTGCCCTCGCCCATCGGCGTCGGTGTCATGCCGGTGACGAGGATGAGTTCGCTGTCGGCCACCTCCTCTTCGACGATTTCCTGTACTGCGTCGAAGGATACCTTCGCCTTGTCGTCACCGTAGAACTCGAGGTCGTCGGCGTCGAGTCCGAACGGTTCGGTGACCTCCTCGATCGGCGCGAGGTCCGCCTGTTGTGCAATCTCGTAGTCCGTTGGGAAAGAATCGCTGTCGTCCTCAGAGGACATGTTCATTTAGTTGTACCTACGACCCCGTAATCAATCTTGTCGTTCGGGATCGAGAACCCCTGGCGTCGTTCGCTGAAACCCGCGTTTTCGGGGGTTTCGGGTTGATGTCATGGTACCGTTGGACACACGATGACCGCCGAGGAACGAACCCCCGTCGTCGCGCGCGGAGGTCATGTTGCCGCCGTCACCGTCGTCGCGCACTGATGTCACGACCTGGCGACGACACGAGAACGCGATGGCCCCGACGAGAACGAATACTGCTCGGGAGTCAGTATCGCGCGTGACCGAAAGGAGTCAGTGTCGCGCGTGACTGAAGGGAGTCAGTTTCGCACGTGACCGCAGAATTAGACGCGTCCGCGGCGTCCGTTCAGTAAGCGGTTTTCTTGCCGTCTTCGACGTAGTTGTCCAGCGTCTGCTCGATGTCCGGATCGAGTTCGGGCTGTTCGTACTCTTCGAGGTCCTGCTGGAAGCGGTCGTAGCCCATCTCGAAGGCGGACTTGCTGCCGTCGTCCTCCCAGTCGCCGTGGCTGCGCTTGTCGACGACGTCGGACTTGTACAGTTCGTCCTTCGAGTGGGTCAGGGTGTGCCGTTCCGAGAGGAAGTGGCCGGCAGCCTCCACCTCGGGGATGACGTCCATCGCCAGCGTCTCGTCGTCGATGTCGAAGCCGTCCTTGTAGCGGTCGAGGAACCGCATGATTTCGGCGTCGAGCACCAGTTTCTCCGGCGACATGGTCGAGTACGATTCGAGAATTCCCGCGGAGTGGAGCACGTAGTCGATGTCCGCGAACTGGGTCGCGACCTGGATGAGCATCGACTCGAAGCCGCCCTGGTAGTCGATGGACTTCGTGTCCGACAGCGCGCCGCCGCCACGGGAGGGGACGTCGTAGTACCGGCCCATCTGGCCGGCGAAGGAGACGAACAGTGCCGACTCGGGACTGCCGATGGACAGCGCACCGTAGCGGACGTCGATGTTCGAGGCGGGGACGCCGAAGACTGCGGGTGCGCCCTCGTTGACCAGTTGGGTCAGCGTCAGGCCGGTGAGGTTCTCCGCGGTGGCCATCGCGAACGCGCCGGCCATCGTCGCCGGAGCGGACGCGCCGGCCATCGTGAACGACGACACCAGCGTTGGCTGGCCGTTCTCGGCGTAGGTCAGCAGGCCGCCGAGCATCTTTGTGTCGATCGACCGGGGCGGGACCGTGTTGATGAGGCCGACGATGTAGGGTTTGCTCAGGTCGGCGTCGTCGACCGCGATGGAGGCCATGTCGAGCGACGCCTGCGCCCGGTCCGCGCCGTAGACCGAGCCCATCGTCGGCATGTCCGACAGTTTCAGCGACCGACTGACCATCTCGTAGTGTTTGACCTCCTGATCGACGTCGTTGGGCTCACAGACGTTGTACCCCGTCGAGTTGATCGTGTCCTCGACGTGGCAGGTTTTGATGAGGTCCTCGTAGTCGGCCATCTGCGAACTGCGGCGGCCGTCCTCGAAGGTCCGGATGTTCGGGGCGCCGTAGCCCGGGGCGCGGACCTGGCCGTCCTCGCCGGGGCCGACGGTGATTTCCTGGCCGCCCCGGCCGTGGAGCGTGAACGACGACGGAACGCTGTCGATACCGTCTTCGATGATGTCACGCGGGACCTTGACCATGTGCTCATCGTAGTCGACCTCCGCCCCCGCCTCGTCGTAGAGGTCGAGCGCTCGCTCGTGGTTGAGTTTGATGCCGACGTTCTCGATGATGTGCATCGCGCCCTCGTGGATTGCGTCCAGCCCTTCCTCGTCCAGACGATCCACGTAGGGAACGTCTAGTGTATGTGTATCGTACTCCTTCATCCTACCAACTGTGCTTTCCGGATACCGTCATATAAATATTTCTTGTCTATTACTGGTCCTGATAACAAATTCTCAGGTGCCGGTCCCGTCTCGTCCGGGCAAAATCCGCCACTCGTGACGGCGATGGTCGTGGTGGCCGACCCTGCACCGACCGCGTTGAGCGGCGGACGACGACCTGTGACAGAAGTCGGAGGTGAACGCCCCCGACGACCGTCGAACGACCTCGACAACTTAATGCGGGTCGCTCGGGTTTGCCTCGAACATGGAGTTTCACGAGGCGGTCAACTACCTCGACGGGCTCCCCCACTCGCGGCCGAAACTCGGGACCGAGACCACCGCTTCGATGCTGGCGCACCTCGGCTGGCGACCGGACGGGGTCATGTACGTCCAGGTCGCCGGGTCGAACGGGAAGGGCAGTACCGCCCGGATGCTCGAATCCGTCCTCCGGGAGTCGGGACTGGACGTGGGGCTGTACACGTCGCCGGACCTGAACGACGTCCGCGAGCGAATCCGGATCGACGGACGCAAGGTGCCAAAGAGCGCGTTCGCGGCGCTGGTCGACGACCTGGACCCGAAGGTACAGTCGTTGCGCGAGGCCGACGACGAACCGACGTTCTTCGAGGTCCTGACGGCGCTGGCGCTGGCGTACTTCGACGACCGGGACGTCGACGTGGCCGTCCTGGAGGTCGGCATCGGCGGCCGGTACGACGCCACCAGCGTCGTCGACCCGACCGCGAGCGCGGTCACGACGGTCAGCCTCGAACACACGGACCTGCTGGGCGACACCGTCGCGGAGATCGCCCGCGACAAGGCGTCGGTCGCCTCGGCGACGAACCCGCTGGTCACGGCGGCCACCGGCGATGCGCTGGCGACCCTTCGCGAGGTGGCCGACCTCGTGACCGTCGGTCGCGCCGACGAAGGTCCCGACATCGTCGTCGACGAGGACGGGATGGCCTCGGCGACCGAAGCGGCGATGACGATCGCCGGCCCCGACTTCCGCGTCGAGACGCAGTCGCCGCTGCTCGGTGTCCACCAGGCCAGAAACGCCGGCGTCGCCGCGGTGCTAGCCCGACAGGTCGCCGACGTCTCCGAAAACGCCATCGCTCGCGGGCTCCGGAAGGCACACTGGCCCGGCCGGTTCGAGATCGTCGGCCGCGACCCGCTAGTGGTGCTCGACGGCGCGCACAACCCCGGCGCAGTGTCGACGCTGTCGTCGCTGCTTGACCGCTACGACTACGACGACCTCCACGTCGTCCTCGGTGCGATGGCCGACAAGGACCACGAGGGGATGGCAGCGGCGTTTCCCGCCTTCGACTCGCTGTATTCGTGTGCGCCCGACGCGGAGCGGGCCGAGGACCCCGAGGCGCTGGCGGCGGTCTTCGAGCGCACGACCGACGGATCGGTCGAGATCGTCGGGTCGGTCCTGGCCGGCGTCGACCGCGCGCTTGCCCGTGCCGACGCCGGGGATTGCGTCCTCGTCGCCGGGTCGCTGTACACCGTCGCCGAGGCCCGGGATCGGTGGACGCGACCGCGTGTCCGGAAACGGGTCGACTCCGTCACCGACGCCAGGCGGACGCTGACGGCCGCGGACGTGCCGCGTGCCGTCGCCGCCGCCACGAGCGAGCACTTCCCGCACCGCACCGTCCGGACGCACGTGCGGCCGTACAATCTCGAGACGCTCGAACGGACCGCCACCGCGGCGGGCGTGACCGTCGTCACGTCGGGCATCGACGCCCGCGACGAGCACCGCTCGGTCGTTCTCTCGGGGACACTCGACGCGTTCCGGACGCTGACCGAGTCGCTTGCCGACGCGGAGGACGGTCTGGCGCACCTCGCGACGCGACTCCGCGAGACGGTCCGGCACGAGGACGCCACCGGGCCGTACCCGTGGGGCGAGGGCCCGGCGATCATGGGCATCCTGAACGTCACGCCCGATAGCTTCCACGACGGCGGGGAGTACGACGCCGTCGAGACCGCAGTCGAACGCGCCGAGGCGATGGTCGACGCGGGGGCGGCCATCGTCGACGTCGGCGGCGAGAGCACCCGGCCCGGCGCGGACCCGGTCCCGGTCGAGGAGGAGCGGTCGCGGGTCGTCCCGGTGATCGAACGGCTGGCGGCCCTCGACGTACCCGTCTCCATCGATACGCGCAAGGCCCCGGTCGCGCGGGCGGCCATCGAGGCGGGTGCCGACGTCGTCAACGACGTCTCGGGCTTCGAGGACCCGGAACTGCCCCACGTCGCCGCCGCGTACGACGTCCCGGTCGTGGTGATGCACAGCCTCTCGACGCCGGTCGACCCCGCCCAGTCGACGACCTACGACGACGTCGTCGAGGACGTGCTCGAGGACCTCACCGAGCGGGTGCTCGTCGCCGAACGAGCGGGCCTGGACCGCGATCAGATCGTCCTCGACCCCGGACTCGGCTTCGGCAAGTCCCCCGCCGAGGACTTCGAGCTGGTCGATCGACTGGACGAGTTCCACGCGCTAGGGTGTCCGGTGCTCGTCGGTCACTCCCACAAGTCGATGTTCGGCTCGATCGACTGCGAGCACGGCGAACGACTGCCGCCGACGGTGGCGGTCACCGCGATGGCCGCCGAGCGCGGCGTAGACCTGATTCGCGTCCACGACGTGGCCGCCAACGCCGCGGCGGTTCGGGCCGTCGAGGCCGCCCGGCACAGAGACGACGAGTGACCCCGCCGACACACGTTCTGCCGCAATTCATCGATCGAACACGTCCCCTCGACTCACCGATCGAACACTTCCCCCCGACTCGCCGATCGAACGCCGCCGCATGTGTCGTATTATCACGCACTCTGGGGCGGATTATTGGCCGATTCACAACATTCATACTCCCGCGAAATCTTCGCTCACACACCAATGACAATCCGTTGGTTGGAGGACATCCAATCCGATGACGTCGAGTCCGTCGGCGGGAAGGGCGCGTCCCTCGGCGAGATGACGTCCGCGGGATTGCCGGTCCCGGCCGCGTTCGTCGTGACGGCGGATACGTACCGCCAGTTCATCGAGGGTGCGGGCATCGACGAGGAACTGTTCGAGGCCGTCGACGTCGACGTCGAGGACTCGGGCGCGCTGGCCGATGCCGAACAGCGCGCGAAGGACCTCATCCTCAACGCGGCGTTCCCCGAGGACCTGCGCGAGGAAATCCTGTCGGCGTACGACGACTTCGAGGGCGAAGCAGAGGCGTTCGTCGCCGTCCGGTCGTCAGCGACCGCCGAGGACCTGCCCGACGCCTCCTTCGCCGGCCAGCAGGAGACGT
>JBDGSB010000129.1:0-5476 GCA_042217765.1 Haloarculaceae archaeon
GGGACAGCGCCCTGAACGCTGCGCCGTTGGCCTGACTTGGCTATCCCTGCGTGCATACGTCGGTTCTGTTCGCCCCGTAAAACCCCTTTCGGTCCTCGCACTCACACCGCGGGACGGTGCAGCGGTCATCGACGTCGGAGTGGGGGTACGGGACATCGTCTTACAGTTGGACTGCGTCTTTCAGTTCGCTCGCGCGGCCGTGAAGCGTGTCCACGCCCGCCGTGACCAGTTCTTCGACGGAGAACGACCCGTCGGTCTCCACGTGGAAGACGAAGGCGTTGGGCACGTCGTGGACCTCGACCTCCGAGTCGGGGTATCGGTTGGTGAGGTCGTGATCGAACGCCTCGGTCGGGACGAGTTCGCCGTCTCGCGGCTGATCGCCGTTCGATCCGGCCGAGGCGTTGGCCGCCTCGTGCTCCTCGATGACGCCGCGCAGGATCTGTGGCTCGTCGTCGCCGAACTCGTCGGCCTCGCCGACGACCTCGACGCGCTGGAGGTGACGGTATCCGACCGCGACGCCACCCTGGTGTTTGGCGTGTTCGCGTCCCCTGTCGAGCACTGCGTCGGCTTCGACTTCGAGGCGCTGTCCCTCCTTGAGGTCGATGATGGGGACGTTCTCGTCGGCGGGGCTCACGAGCGGTTCGCTGCTGACCAGGTCGCCCGAGTAGGCCGTGTTCGGCCCTCGAACGTCCAGCGACAGCGTTACCTCGTCGCCGATCTCGAACTCGTCGAGGGGCGTCGTCAGCGGCACGAGTCCGAGTCGGAGTCCGATCTGTTCGTCGAACATCACGCTCGAGTTCTCGACGACGCGCACGGTGTCGATGCTGAACGTCGGCACGTCCGCGACGATCGCCCGGCGGATGCCGTTGGCGAACGCCGGCGTGATGCCGCGCACGAGAAAGCGCGCCTCGCGGTCGCCCCGTTCGACGAACTCAACCTCGTAGTCGCCACTCATGGGTTAGAACCCGCTGTTTTTGGGCCCGCGAGTGCCGTCGTGCGGGATCGGCGTGACGTCCTCGATGCGACCGATCTCGAGTCCCGCACGGGCCAGCGCCCGGATGGTCGCCTGCGCGCCCGGGCCGGGATTTTGCTGTTGATTACCGCCGGGACCACGGACGCGGACGTGAACGCCCTCGACACCCTGTGCGAGGACGTCTTCGGCGACGGTCTCGGCCATCTGCATGGCGGCGTACGGCGACGCCTCGTCGCGGTTCTGCTTGACGACCGTCCCGCCGCTGGATTTGGCGAGCGTCTCGGCACCCGTCTGGTCCGTGATCGTGATGATGGTGTTGTTGAACGATGCGTGGACGTGGGCGATGCCCCACTTGCTCTCTTGCTCGGACATGTTATTGTTCCTCCGCGCGTTCCGGGTGGAGTTCGTCGCTGATCGGGCTGGTCTCGTCGAAGCCAACCGTCTCCTCCTCGTCGACGGCGACCTTGGCGGACGGCGATTGCACCCGACTGTCGCCCACGACGATGTGGCCGTGGTCGATGAACTGCCGGGCCTGCTTGGGCGTGTTCGCGTAGCCCTTGCGGTAGACGACCGTCTGGAGTCGCCGCTCGAGCACGTCGGTCACGTCGAGGCTCAGAATGTCGTCGAGAGTGTCCTCGCGGTCGAGGACGCCGATGCGCTTCAGACGCGCGAGGAACTCGTCGGCCTCGCGGTCGGCCGCGTCGGACTCCTCGTCGACCCGTCCCAGCAGCGACCGTGCCTCCCGGCGGAACGACCGCAGTTCCGACTGGGCGCGCCAGAGTTCCTCCTTGTTCTTCAGGCCGTAGCGACCGACGAGACTCGTCTCGTCGGCGATGCGCTCGCCCTGGTAGGGGTGGTTCGGCGTCTCGTAGAACTTCGTGTTGCTGCCGAGCGCCATTACTCCTCACCCCCCTCTTCGGCCTCTTCGGCCCGCTCTTCCTGGATCGCCTCGACGTTGACGCCGATGGTTCCTTCCGTGCGGCCGGTCGATTTGGTCCGCTGACCGCGGACCTTCTGGCCGCGCTTGTGGCGGATGCCCTTGTAGGACTCGATCATCTTCATGCGGTTGACGTCCTGGCGTCGGGTGAGTTCCAGTTCGTTGCCCGTCTCGTGGGTCGTCTCACCGGCGAAGAAGTCGTTGCGGTGGTTCGCCAGCCAGTCGGGCACCTCTTCGGCGTAGCCCTCGACCAGGTCGACGACCTCTTCGATCCGTTCGTCGTCGAGCGCACCGAACGTCTCGCGGCGGTCGACGCCCGCCTTCTCGGCGATGATTCGGGCCGCTCGATGGCCGATGCCGTTCAGTTCCGTCAGCGACCGCTCGACGGACTTGGTGCCGTCGAGGTCGGTCTGTCCGATGCGGACGAAATAGCGGATGTCCTCTTCTTCCGCCTCGTCCGCGTCTGGGTTTTCTGCACTCATGTCTTTGTGGTGGCTGTGAGCGTCGTGGCGGGGATTCGAACCCCGGAGGCTGTACGCCACAGAGTTAGCAACCCTGCGCCTTGGGCCAGGCTTGGCTACCACGACACTGCGTGTCGGTTGTACTGTCGCCCGTTACGGACTCGGGGCAGCACCCCTACACGAGCGTACTCCATCGTACAGTGGGCCCCGTATAAAAACGTCACGAAGCCGAGGCAGCGAGACCGTCTCTTCGGCCCGGCGATTTCGGTCGGTTCAATCGTCGCCGGCGACGACGCCGATGTCGCCGAACGTGTCGTCGAGGTACTTCTCGTTGATCGTCCACTCGCCGTCGTCGTCTTTGACCATGTACTCGCCGTAGTAGGGGACGCGATTGGCGACCGTCTCCTCGAAGGCCTCCCGTATCTCGGGTTTGGTCATCTCTCCCATCGAACGGAGGTCGTCGTTGCGGTTGAGACAGCCCTTCAGATATCCTTCGTGTGTGACGCGCACGCGGTGGCAGTTCGCGCAGAACTCCGCGTTCTCGACCGGATCGACGATTTCGACCATGCCGCCGTCGACCCAGTAGCGCCGCCGGTCGTGCATCTCGCGCGTCTCGATCTCGTCGGCCTGCTCGGCCAGCCAGTCGTGAACGCGGTCGATGTCGACGGCCCACTCCGGCTTGCCGGCCAGTTCGGGCATGTACTCGATGAGTTGCAACTGGAGGCCGTCGTTGTCGGCGACGTAGTCGACCATCTCCGGGACGTACCCGGCGGTTGCTTCGAAGACGACCATGTTGAGTTTGACCGGGTCCAGTCCCGCCTCGACGGCGGCCTTGACGCCCTCGATGACGTCGTCGTAGGCACCGCTTTTGGTGACCTCGCGGAACGCCTCCGGATCCAGTGCGTCCTGGGAGACGTTGACCCGTTCGAGGCCCGCGTCGACCAGCCCATCCGCTCGCTCCGGGAGGAAGGTTCCGTTGGTCGTGAGCGACACCTCCATCTCCGACGGCGTCCGTTCGATGATCTCCTCGAGGTCGTCCCGGAGCATCGGCTCGCCGCCAGTGAACTTGACCGCGTCGACGTCGTACTCGGCGGCGACTTCGAGGAACCGGACGACGTCGTCGGCGGACATCTCCTCGTCCTGTGGTTCCATCGGACCGCGCGTGTCGCCGAGTCCCTCGTTGTGACAGTAGACACAATCGAAGTTACACCGGTCAGTGAGAGAGACGCGAACCCCGGTGACTTCCCGGCCGAAGTCGTCTTTGAGCATGTGCGAAACTTCCCACGCCAGCCCTTAAGGTCGTCGCCCCTTCCGCCCCTCACGTAACGTGATTCGATTACGTCTACGTGACGGCGTGCCCACACGTCATCACATCGTGGCAGACATATCGGCCCCCTCTGTTCCCGCTTCATAAGCCTTATCGACGGACCGCGACCTACCCGCTCGCATGGACGAATCCGACGTGCGTGACCGACTGCGGCAGGTGGAGGACCCCGACCTCGACGACGACATCGTCTCGCTGGGGCTGGTAAATGCCATCGATCTCGACGGCGACAGCGTCCACGTCTCGCTGGCGCTCGGAGCGCCCTACTCCCCGACGGAGACGTCGATCGCCGAACGGGTGCGAGAGGCGCTGGCCGACACGGGCCTCGACGTCGACCTCTCTGCCGACGTCGACCGCGGTCTCGACCCCGACGAACAGGTGTTGCCCGGCGTGGAGAACATCGTCGCCGTCGCGTCGGGCAAGGGCGGCGTCGGCAAGAGCACCGTCGCGGTGAACCTCGCCGCCGGCCTGTCACAACTCGGCGCTCGGGTCGGCCTGTTCGACGCCGACGTCTACGGCCCGAACGTCCCGCGGATGGTCGAAGCCCACGAACAACCCCAGGCCACCCAGGACGAGACGCTCGTCCCCCCGACGAAGTACGGCATGAAACTGATGAGCATGGACTTCCTCGTCGGCGAGGACGACCCCGTCATCTGGCGCGGCCCGATGGTCCACAAGGTCCTCACCCAGCTCTGGGAAGACGTCGAGTGGGGCGCACTCGACTACATGGTCGTCGACCTCCCGCCGGGCACCGGCGACACGCAGCTCTCGATGCTGCAAACGGTACCGGTTACGGGCGCGGTCATCGTCACGACCCCCCAGACCGTCGCGCTCGACGACGCCCGCAAGGGCCTCCGGATGTTCGGCAAACACGACACGCCCGTCCTCGGCATCGTCGAGAACATGTCCGCGTTCCAGTGCCCCGACTGCGGCAGCGTCCACCACATCTTCGGCGAGGGCGGCGGCGAGTCGCTCGCCGACGAAACGGACATGCCGTTCCTCGGTGAAATCCCGCTGGACCCGCGCGTCCGCGAGGGCGGCGACACCGGCGAACCGACCGTCCTCGACGCCGACAGCGACACCGGCGCGGCCCTCCGGGAGTTCGTCGCGACCACCGCGAACAACCAGGGCGTCGTTCACCGCCGCCGAACTGCCGACCGGTAACCCCTTCGTTTCGTTTGGACAGTTCTTTATTTCTCTGTCTATACTACGCATTCTATGAGCGAGAGACGACTCCGTGTGCAGAGCGTACTCTATCCCGTCGTACTGCTGATCGCCGTCGTCTGCTTCCCGATCACGATTCCGGCCGCCGTCAGCAGAAACTACCGCGGCGTCGCCGACCGACTCGCGACCCTGCCCGGCATCCGGGAGGGCGGCGGCCCGACGGCGGCCCTCGCGGTCCTGGGCTACCTGCTACTCGGCTTCGCTCTGCTCGGCACCGCCTCGGCCGCGTTCGTACCACCGGGCCCGACGCCTGCCGTCACGCCGTCGAACACTACGACGGCCGCCCCTACGACGACGGTTGCGCCGACTGAAACTGTTACATCAACGGCAACTATGACGCCGACAGCGACGCCCACGGCCACCGTGACGCCCACGCCGACGGCGACCCCGACTGCGACACCAACGGCGACGGCAACACCGACGCCGGAATCCGAACGAAACATGGACCGGTTCAAGGAAATCTTTCGGCAGATACTACGAGAGGAACCCGTTGACGTTCCAATCACGTTTTCGGGATCTCGATAGCTACAAATCACCAGACGGCTGACACACCCCTC
>JBDGSB010000006.1:0-5287 GCA_042217765.1 Haloarculaceae archaeon
GCCAGACACATCCCGACGCGACAGGAGTACTCCTGGGCGATGCCCTCCTCGATGCAGCGGCTCAGAATCGTCTCCGTGTCGGCGACCGCGACGGTCTCGCCCGTGCCGACGAACTCGACGGTGTACTCCGGCATGGCCGCGGGTACGAAACTCCGGGAGTTAACTCTTTATTCCCCACGTGACCTCGTGCTGACGACAAATTTCGATAAAGAGTTTTCCTCTTCGGGCAACCACGGGCGTGCATGACCACACACGAGTGCGACGTCTGCGTCGTCGGGGCCGGCACGGCCGGCTGCTACGCGGCGGCGACGGTCGCGTCCGCGGGCTACGACGTCGTCGTCGTCGAGCGAAAGAGCGAGTCGGAGGCAGGCCACATCGCCTGCGGCGACGCGCTGAAGGGAGCCAGCAACTTCCCCGATTCCATCCCCAAATCGCAGATTCGACCGTCGTTCACCAACACCGACGTCGATCACGGCCGCTTCGAGATCCCCTCCGAGGACACGGTGTTAGAGATTCCCGTCCCCGGCGAACTCGCGGTCATCGACCGCTGGGAGTACGGCCGTCGCATCATCGAGGGGGCCGCCGACGCCGGGGCCGACTTCCACTACGACACCGTCGTCAAGGACGTCCGTCAGGACGACGACGGGACGGTGACCGGCGTCGCCGCCGTCCGGACGGGCGACCCCGTCGAGTACGAGGCCGACGTCGTCGTGGACGCCGCCGGGTCGCTGTCGCTGCTGCAGGACAAGGTCGACTTCGACGGGACGACCTTCGACACCAACGTCCGGTACTCGCAGTTCTGCTCGGCCTACCGCGAGATCGTCGAGGTGGACGAACCGGTCGAGTGGCACGACGCGCTCGTGTTCAAACCGACCGAGCGCGCGGCGGGGTACCTGTGGTACTTCCCGCGCACGGAGACGGAGATCAACGTCGGGCTGGGCTTTCAGATGACCGAGGAGCCGATGAAGTTAGTCGAGGACCTCAAGCGCGACCTCCGCCAGCGCCCGGAGTTTGCGGGCGCGACCGTCGACGACAAACTCGGCGCGGCGCTGCCGACCCGCCGTCCGTACGACTCGGCGGTTTCCCCCGGCTACGTCGCGGCCGGCGACGCGGCGGGACACGTCAATCCGACCACCGGCGGCGGCATCGCCGGCGCGGCCTACGCGGGCACCTACGCCGCCGAACAGGCCATCGACGCCATCGAGGACGGCGACGTCGGCGAGGCGGCCCTCTGGGAGTACAACGAGCGCGTGATGGACCACTTCGGCGCTCGCTACGCCGCACTCGACGTGTACAACGTCTTCACCACGGCGGCCGACGTCGACGACCTCATGGCGTTGCTCGCCGCGCTCCCCGTCGAGAAGCTCTCGGAGGCTCTGTACTCCGGTTCGGCCGACATCGGGCCGCTGTTGAAGCTCAAGACCGCGATAAAGTCCTTCGGCCACTGGAGCACCATCTACGACCTCTACCGGACGAAGACGCTGGCCGACGACCTGCTCGATCTCTACGAGGACTACCCGTCCTCGCCGTCGGGCTTCGAGACCTGGCAGTCTCGCCGCGACGACCTGATGGACGAGATTTACGCCACGACCGGTGCCGACCCGAAGTACTGAGACGGATTCGGGTCGCTCCCTGCCGGTGGGTCGCCGACCCGTTTGGGCGAATCGCCGGCAACCGAAGACACGAATCCGTATGAGAGGATCGTGTGCTGGTCGGGCGTACACTGATCGGCCGGATAGCCGCTGTGCCCCGCCTCGGCCTACGGTTGCTCGGCCGCGAGTCGACGGATGGTCTCCTGCAGCACGTCGACGCCGATGTCGAGGGTCCGTTCGTCGACGTCGAACGTCGCCGTGTGGTGGCCGCCGGGGTGGTCCGTGCCGACGATGACGTAGGCCGCGTTCCCACCGTGGTCCTGGACGCGGCGCATCAGGTGGGTTGCGTCCTCGCTGGCCCCGAGGTGGCCGGTGTCGCGGACCGACTCGACGCCAGCAGTCGCGTCCGCGACGTCCGCGACGACTCGCCGGATCGCGTCGTCGCTGGTGGCGCTGGGGGCCTCCCCCTCGGGCGTGACGTCCACCTCGCAGTCGTGCATTGCGGCGGCGTGTTCTAGTACGGTCATCGCGCGGTCGCGCGTGTACGTCATGAGGTCGGTCGTCTCGCCGCGGACCTCGCCCTCGACGAACGCCTCCTCGGGCACGACGTTGCTGGCGGTGCCGCCGCCGACGCGACCGGCGTTGACCCGCGTCGGACCGTCCTGGTGGCGCGAGATGCCATAGAGGTTCTGTACCGCCGTCGCCATCGCCTGCACGGCGTTGCGACCGTCCGCCGGGCGCGCCCCCGCGTGGGCGGATTCGCCGGTGAACTCCGCGAAGAAGTCGTGGACCGCGAGGAAGCCGTCGACGCCGGCGACCACCTCGCCGGTCGGGTGATCCAGGCCCACGTGCAGCGCCAGCAGGTAGTCGACGTCGTCCAGGCGGCCGCTCTCGGCCATCGGCTTGCCGCCGCCGACGACCTCCTCGGCGGGCTGGAAGAACACCTTCAGCGTCCCCGCGAAGTCGCCGTCTCGCACGGCTTCGAGGACGCCGAGCCCGATGGTCATGTGCGCGTCGTGGCCACAGCCGTGCATTGCCCCCTCGTGGATCGAGCGGAACCCTCCCGCGACCGGCGCGTGAGACTCGTCGGTCGCTTCCTTTCGGCGGAGGCCGTCGATGTCGACCCGCAGTCCGACCGTCGGCCCGTCGCCGCGTTCCAGAACGCCGATGGCACCGGTGAAGCCGCCCTCCAGGCGGTCGAGGACGTCCTCGCGTGCGCCCGCCTCGCGCGCCTGCTCGAACCACCCGTCGAGTTCCGCCTCGTCGGGGACGCCCATGCGCTGGTCGCCGTCTAGCACCTCGGGGCCGACCAGTACCTCGTCGACGCCGATACGCTCGAGTTCGTCCACGATACGTGCCGTCGTCCAGAACTCGCGCCAGGCGGGTTCCGGACGGCGGTGGAGTTCCCGCCGGAGATCGACCAGTCTGTCTGTATCCTGGCTGCTCATGACAGGAGACTGCGGCCCGACGGCCTTAACTCATCGCAGTTCGTCGCGGGGACGACCGCCGGCGACGAGTCCGTCACCGCTGTTCGATTTCGGCCTCGATCTGGATGCCATCGGGGAAGGACTGCTCGGTGA
Organism: Haloarculaceae archaeon; assembly: GCA_042217765.1. GTDB lineage: Archaea > Halobacteriota > Halobacteria > Halobacteriales > Haloarculaceae > JARUKX01. The sequence continues at coordinate 3,173 of JBDGSB010000006.1, forward strand.
CCGACCGCGCGAACTCGTCGTGGCCGACCACCTCGATCGTTCGGACGTAGACGGTGTACTCCCAGGGCGCAAAGCGACCGCCGTCCGGCGAGAGGTGTTTCGACTGCGGCACGCGCAGTTCGATCGGCGACTGCGGGTGTGGCCCCTTCAGTTCGGCGCCCTTGCGCTCGGCGCGCTTCTTGATGTCGTCGACGACTGCGTCGAGGGTCCGTCGGTCCCCACTTTGGAACGTCAGTTTCGTGACGAAGGGCATTCGTTGCCGGTACTCGCGTTCCGACGAGCAAAAACCCACCCATTCGGTCACCGTCACCGATCCGTGGCACTCGGTCACCGCGCCCGCCTACGCGTCGCCAGCCGCAGAGTGACCGCCGTCGTCACCATCAGAGTGACCGTTGTCGTCGCCATCCACCTGAAACGTCATTCGAATTACCGTTCCGGTCGGCTCGGTGCGGAGGAACTCGACGTCGCCGTCGGACTGGTCGACCACCCAGTAGGCGTTCCAGAGGCCGATACCGCTGCCGTGTTCGAGGTCGGTCTCCTCGCCGGAAACGAGGGGCCGCCACTCCTGGTCGGACAGGCCGGGACCGTTGTCGCCGACGACGAGCGTCACCGTCTCGTCCGCTCGCGTGACGGAGACGCCGACGTGTGGATCGGGGCCGTCGTTGTGCTTGAACGCGTTCTCGACGACGTTCTCGACGGCCAGTTCCAGCGCCGGAACGCCGACCACCACGGCGCTTCTCGGAAGCGCCGTCGTGAGGGTCACGTCGGGGTACTCCGACTGCAAGTCCTCGAGGACGTTCCGGAGGACGACGACGAGGTCGGTGCGGGTCAGTTCGTCCGTCTCCTCCATCGCGTCCTCCATGCGGCGGACCTCGTGCCCGAGTTCCGCGAGTTCCCGTCCCGTCCGGGAGATGATCGACGCGGCGTCGCGCAGGGTCGCGTCGTCGGCCTGCGACGCGATGACGTCGGCGTAGTTGATGACGACCGACATCTCGTTGCGGAGGTTGTGCCGGAGGACGCGGTTGAGCACACCGAGACGCTGTTCGCGCTCCCGGATGGCCCGCTCGCGAGCGGCGAGGCCGTCGGCCAGGTCGTTGAACCCGTCGCTGATCTGCATCCACTCCTCGCCGGATTCCATCGAGAGGTCGTAGTCGTACTCCCCGCGCCCGATGGCGTCGAATCCGTCGAGCAACCGCTGGGTCTGCCGGAGGTTCGACCGGTAGTCCCACGCCCCGAAGGTGATCATCGCGAGGACGATGAACAGGACGCCGATCTCCTGGGCGACCAACAGCGTCCGGAGTTGCCGCTGCAACCGCGCCCGGTCGCGCGAGACCGTCAGCACCCAGTCGGTCCCCTCGATCGGTTCCGTCGCCGCGATGGGATTCTCGAAGGACTGCTGTCCCTCGTAGAAGACGTCCTGCCCGCTGTGGATCGTGACCGTCTGAAAGGAGTTCTCGAGCGGAACGACCGGCAGGAAGAACGTATTCGGCGTCAGGTAAATCGACCCGACGAGCGTGCCCGCGACCGTCCCGTCGGACTCGACGATGGGCGCGCTGACGAGCACGAGGTACTTGTCGGTCGAGTCCGCGTACTCGGGGTCGGTCATGTAGACGCTCCCGTTCAGCGCCGCCCGAACGTAGCGGCGGTCGGCGTGGTTCTCGCCGATGGTCCGGTTGCGGACTTCGGGAGCGATGCCACCACGGAAGTCGACGACCCTCCCGTTCGCGTCGGTGATGTAGGCGGCGAAAAACCGCGAATTGCCGAGAAACTCGGTCAGGAACGACTTGCTGCGCTCGAAGTTCGACGCCTCCGGACGGGAAGCGACGTATCCCACGTAGTCCTTTCGGGTTTTCACTAGCGAGGAAATCTGCTCGGCGGTCACCGTCGCCGTCTGGTTCACCGCCCGCTCGGTCCGGTCGACGGTCCGCCGCTGGAACCACTCGGTCACCCCGAACACGCCCGCGAGTAACACGAACGTGAGCAACAGCAGTCCGATCGCGAGTTTCGTTCTCTGTCGCATGTGGTGGTTTCGGCGTCTACATGCAGGTCGACGGCCCTGATACCTCTTTGGTCATCTCGACTGTAGTATCACCACTCCGGGTATTGTTCTTATAC
>JBDGSB010000122.1:0-5276 GCA_042217765.1 Haloarculaceae archaeon
CGCGATGTGTGACTTCTTCACCGCCGAGGAACTCGACGACGTGATGTACGAAGCCACCGAGGTGGCGAAGTTCCTGCTCGAAGTGGAGGGCGTCGAACTGACCGTCGAGGAGGAACTCGACGCCGAGGACCGCATCTCCTCGGTGATGCGCGACGTCCGCGAGCACAGCGCCGCGCTGCGCCACGACGAGGTGACCTGTCCCGAGTGCGGCCACAGTTTCGCGGCCGACGGCGGCGGAGAGTGATCGCTTCCCAGGCGAGACGTTCGTGACGCCGTCGTCGTGCCTTTGATTAGCGCCGCCGCCGTGGTGTGACCATGTCCGACGTTCACGTCGTCGCGATCTGTGGCAGCCTCCGAGACGCGAGTTACACCCGCATCGCGCTGGGGCGGGCGCTTGACGCCGCGGCGGACGCGGGGGCGTCGACCGAACTGCTCGACCTCCGGACGTTCGACTTGCCGGTCTACGACGCCGACGCCGACGACGCCGGCGACGCCCCGGACCTGCGCGAGCGGGTGGGCGCCGCCGACTCGGTCGTTCTCGGATCGCCGATGTACCACGGCTCGTACTCCGCGCCGCTGAAGAACGCGCTCGATTACTGCGGGTTCGACGAGTTCGAACACAAGACGGTCGGCCTGCTCGGCGTCGCTGGCGGGAGCTTTCCCATCACGTCCCTGGAACATCTGCGGTCGGTCGCCCGTGCACTGAACGCCTGGGTCATTCCCCACCAGGCCGCCATTCCCGACTCGAGTTCGGCGTTCGAGAACGGCGAGTTCGTCGACGCGGACACCGAACGGCGCGTCGCCACGCTCGGCCGGGAGACGGTCCGCTTCGCCAACATCGAACCCGATCCCTCGACCTTCGAGGGCGACGCCAACGTCGGCGCTGGCAAGTAAGTCGTTCCTCGCGTCGACCGGATCGTTCGTCGTCAATCACTCCCGGCATCGATCGGTATCGTCATACGCGCGACCCGCCAATCGTCGACCGTGACTCAGTGGGTATCGGAACCGGCCGGGGGCCGCGAGCGCGGCCCGGTCGCACTCGCGCGTGCGTGGTTCGAGGTCATCACGAACCCGCGGGCGTTCTTCCGGGCGGCCGTCGTGCCCGGCGACCAGGCACCGGGGCTGGTCTTCGCCGCGGCCGTGGTGCTGGTCGCCGCGGGCACGCGCCTCCTCACGAGGCCGGGCGGCTACCCGGTGCTCGGCGGCCGCCCGATCGCGTCCGGGCTGTTGTGGCTCGCGCTGATCGTCCTGCTAGTGACGCCCGCAGCGTTGCACCTGACCGCCGCCGTCCAGACGCTCGTGCTCGTCCCGTTCGTCGACGACCGGGCGGGCGTCAGCGAGACGGTCCAGGTGATCGCCTACGCGACCGCCCCTTGCGTCCTCGCGGGCCTCCCCGTTCCCGGCGTCGTGGTCGTCTGCTGTGGCTACGGCACCGTCCTGTTCGTGCTCGGCGTCGCGACGGTCCACGAGGTTTCCCTCGCGCAGGCCGCCCTCATGGCAGCGATTCCCGCCGCGCTCGTGTTCGGCTACGGCTTCGGCGGCGTCGCCGCCGGCACCGCAGTCGCCGACGCCCTCCTGTCGAGTCTCGACCGGTGGATCGACGGTACCGTCGCCGCCGCGGTCGGAGCGTGACCGTCGCCGTCGCGGTCGGAGCGTGACCGTCATCGCCGTGATCGGAGCGTGATCGTCGGTGTTTATGCCGTTGGACACGTCACCGCCACCATGCTCACGCTGGATTTCGACGCGCTCTCGTTCGAACTCAAAGACGGCGCGATCAAGCACGTCGGGATGTCGAACAAGGCCGCGACGGCCAAACTGTACGACGTCGAGACCGCCGAAGTCAGAGCCTTCGGCGACGAACGGGTGAAACTCGCGTTGGCCGACGACGAGGGCAACGAGGTCGAAATCGCGCTCTTTCCCGAGCAGGCACGAGCGCTCCGGCGCGACGTGGAGGCCGTCGAGGCGGAAAGCGACCTGTTCGACTAGTGTCGCCTGCTCGCGACTGCCGTCCGTCAGTGCGAGACCTCACCGCGTCGGCGCGACTCCACTGGCGAATAACGGCTCGTCAGCCCGTGTAGCTGCCGGCGGGTGGCGGTTCGTCGGCTCGTAGAGCCGCCGGCGACGACCTGCCGACTGGCGCGGACGTTTCGACAACAGTTTTAATCGGGAACCGCTTTCATCCGCCAATGGGTACGTGTATCATCTGTGGCACCTCCGTTGACGGTCGCATCTGCGACATCCATCAGGAGGACGTCGTTTTCGAATTCCGTGGCGACAGCCCCGACCAACTGACACCCGGCCGCTTCTATCGCGGTTCCGTCGACGGCTTCGCCGAGTTCGGCGTCTTCGTCGACATCGGCGACAGCGTGACCGGTCTGCTCCACCGGAGCGAACTCGACCGCCAGCTCGACAGCCTCGACTGGGATCCTGGCGACACCGTGTTCGTCAAGGTCAAAGGCGTCCGTGACAACGGCAACGTCGACCTCGGCTGGTCGATTCGACAGTCCGAGCGGGAGTTCCGCGGGACGCTCATCGACGACCCCGAACGTGGCCACTCGATCCTCAAAGACGAAGAAGAAGCGGAAAGTGAGAGCGGCGACGCGACGGCCACCGAAAGCGACGACGGAAGCGAAGCAGTGGAATCGACCGACGGGAGTGCAGCAGCGGAATCGACCGACGGGAGTGCAGCAGCGGAATCGACCGACGGAGCGGACACGCAGTCTCGCACCGACGAGGCGCCGGGCGCACAGGCTGGCCGAAACGCGGACGACGCCGCGGCGGACGCGACCGCCGACGCCGGCCGCTCCGGTGGCGACGGCGGTGCTGCGACAGCGAGCGCGTCGGGCGGACAGGCAGTCGTCGAGTCCCCCGACCGAATCGCGATCGGCGATCTCGCGGACCACGTCGGCGAGGTCGTCCGGCTCGAAGGCGTCGTCGACGACGTCCACCAGACTAGCGGCCCGACGGTGTTCACCGTCCGCGACGAGACTGGGTCGATCGAGTGTGCCGCCTTCGAGGAGGCCGGCGTTCGCGCGTATCCCGCCGTCGAGGAGGGCGACGTCACCCGTTTCGAGGGTGAGGTGCGCGAGCGACGCGGCGACCTCCAGCTAGAGACGGAGGCGCTGGTCGTGCTGGAAAACGGCGACCGAACGGCGGTGCTGGAACGCCTCGACGACGCCCTGGAGGCCGAGGCCCGTCCCGAGGCGGTCGATCCGATCGCCGAAGATGCGGCGGTCGAGGCGCTCTCCGGGGACCTGATCGAGGCCGCGACGGCCATCCGGCGGGCGGTCATCGAGGAGCGGCCGGTCGTCGTCCGGCACGCGGCGACCGCCGACGGGTACGTCGCCGGCGTCGCGCTCGAACGCGCCACGCTCCCGCTCGTGCAGGACTACCACGCGGAGACCGACGCCGTCTATCACTACTTCGACCGGCGACCGCTCGAAGAGGGCGTCTACGACATGGCCGACGCGACCAACGACGTCACCTCGATGCTCGACAACCGCGAGCGCCACGGCGAGAAGCTCCCGCTGTTCGTCTTCGCCGGCGTGGGCGGCACCCGCGACTCGCTCGACGGTTTCGAGTTGCTGAACGTCTACGGGGCCGACAGCGTCGTCGTCGACGACTTCGCCGTCGAGGAGGCGGTCGCCGACACCGTCGCGACGACCGTGACGCCCGCCGTCGAGGACGTCCGGACGACGACCGCGACGGTCCTGGCCGCCAACGTGGCCGTGCACGTCGACGCCGACGTCCGGGACGACCTGTTGCACCTGCCGGCGGTCAGCTACTGGGACGACGCGCCCGAGGCGTACGTCGAGGCGGCCGCGACCGCTGGCTACGACGAGACAGCCACCCGCGAGATCAGGGAAGCCGTCGCGCTGACGGCCTACTACCACTCCTACGAGGACAAGCGCGAACTCGTCGTCGACCTGGTGTTCGACGACGAACAGTCCGGCGACGGGCCGGGTGGGCTGGCCGAACACGTCAGCGAGCAGTTCCGCTCGAAGGTCGACGCCGCCGTCGAGACCGCCGAGGCGAACATCGAGTACCGCACCGTCGACGGCGTCGACGTCGCGGTACTGGACACGGACGCGTTCACCCACCGCTACGAGTTCCCGCCGACGGACCTCCTGCTGGACGAGTTGTTCCGTCGCCACCGCGGCGACGCCGCTGGAACGGACGCCAGCGAATCCTCGGACGCAGCGTCCGGGAACGTCGCGGCCGTCGTCGGAGCCGACGAGAGCGAACTCCACGTCCGGACGCCCGAACCGCTAGACCTCCACGCCGTCGTCGACGAGGTCCGCGAGCGCGTCCCCGAGGGCGGCCTGACCGCCGCAAGTGCCCACGAAGGTATCATCGAGTACCTCGCCGGTGAGCGGAACGCCGTGCTGGACGCGACACTCGACGCCGTCGCCAAGCGAATCTAGCCGCCGCGTTTTGGGTCATCGACCACGATCCCGTACCGTCCACTCGACCGCGAGCGACACGCTTATTCGCGTGACGCGACCAGTCCCGCCAACGGCAGATGCACACCGACGACGGACAGGAACGCGAGGACGCGACCGAACCGGACCCATTCGAGCGGGTCTGTGCGGAGTTGGTCGACCGGATTCTGGCGGGCGAGGTCGGCCGCGACGACCTCGAAGCCGCGAAGCTCGAGGTCTGCTCGGAACATTCCGCGCCGAAGGTGCCCAAAAACGCCGACCTGCTGGATTTCGCGCCCAGCGATCGCCGCGAGGAACTTGAAGACGTACTTCGGCGCAAGCCCGTCCGGACCGCCTCGGGCGTCTCCCCGGTCGCCATCATGACCAGCCCGCACACCTGCCCGCACGGCAAGTGCCTGTACTGTCCGGGGGGACCGGCCTCGGAATTTTCCTCCTCGCAGAGCTACACGGGCCACGAACCCGCCGCCGCCCGCGGCGAACAGAACGACTACGACCCCTACGGGCAGGTGACCCTGCGTCTCGAACAACTGCGCCAGATCGGCCACCCCGTCGACAAGGTCGAACTCATCCTGATGGGCGGGACGATGACCGCCCGCAGCCACGACTACCAGGAGTGGTTCGTCAAGCGCGCGCTCGAGGCGATGAACGACTACGACGTCGAGAAGACGCCCGAACCCGCCGAGAGCGAGAGCTTCGCGCAGGACCCTGAAACCGTCGAGTTCCGGTACATCGAGGACGTGATCGCGGACAACGAGACCGCGGACGTCCGCAACGTCGGCACCACCTTCGAGACGAAACCCGACTGGTGTGACCCCGAACAGATCGACCGGATGC
>JBDGSB010000067.1:0-5061 GCA_042217765.1 Haloarculaceae archaeon
GATGATCTCCATCGTCCGCGGTTTCGGCGCGCCCGTGATGGTGCCGCCGGGGAACACCGCGGCCACCGCGTCGCCCAGCGTCGCGTCGTCGCGGAGCCGTCCCTCCACCAGCGAGACCAGATGCATCACCTCGGAGTACCGGTCGACTCGCCTGTACTCCGAGACCGACACGGACCCGTACTCGCTGACTTTCCCGAGGTCGTTGCGTTCGAGGTCGACCAGCATCGCGTGCTCGGCGCGTTCCTTCTCGTTGCTCAGCAGGTCGGCCTCTAGTCGGTCGTCCTCCCCGGGGGTCGAACCGCGGGGTCGGGTTCCGGCGATTGGTTCGGTTTCGAGGTGGTCGCCGTCGCGGTGCAACAGCAGCTCCGGACTGGCCGAGACCAGATCGACGCCGGGGAACTCGAGCAGTCCGGAGTACGGCGCGGGGTTGATGTCCCGGAGCGCGTCGTAGGCCCGCACCGGGTGGACGACGGCGGGCGCGACAAGCCGGTGAGAGATGTTGGCCTGGAAGGTGTCGCCGTCGCGGATGTACCGCTTGACCGTCCTGACGCGGTCGGTGAACGCGTCGTGGCCGCACTCGCTCTCGAAGGCCGCCGTCGAGTCGTCGACGGGTGCGGTCGGCGTCGACGGGTCGCCCTCGACGGCCGCGGTCGCCAGCGCCAGCGCCGCCTCGCGGCCGCGCTCGTAGGCCGCCGCGACGGCGTCGCCGGTTTCGTCGGCGATCGACGCTTCCTTCTCGACGACGTCGTCGGTCACACCGGCAGCCGCCGCGTCGACGGCCGGACAGGACGTGACGTGCAGCGTCACCGAATCCGCGTCGGCACAGGGTTCCTCCCAGGCCGCGACCGTCTCGTAGACGCCCAGTTGCAACCGCGGGAGGTCGCGTTCGTCGACGGTCGTGTCGGGCAACGCCTCGAGTTCCCGTGCGACGTCGTAGGAGAGCCACCCGAACGCGCCACAGGGATACGGCACCGCACAGTCGCCCCGTCGCAGGTCCTCGCCCGCCAGCAGTCCGTCGAGTTCCGCCAGCGTGTGACTGCCGTCGCCGTCCAGCGACGTCGCGTCCGGCCCGACTTGCAGGCGCTGGAGGGGGTCGACAGCGAAGTAGCCCCACCCCGACTGTCCCCCGGTCGTTTCGAGGTAGATGCCGCCCGGACCGGTTCTGGCGCGCCGGTAGGCGTCGAAGGGGTCCGTGACCTCGATTCGAACCTCGACGGGGACGCGGACGGTCGCATCCGAGCGTTCCTCGTCGTCCGGCGCGCTCGCGTCGCTTGCGACCGCGGCGAAGGCCTCTCTCGTCGTGACGACCTGCGGTTCCATGCGGGATTTCGTTGTCCAACTGCAGGCGTGGGGCGGAGTTAAATCCATCTTCTCGCCGCGGTCGGTGCCGGCGGGCACCGGCGTCGGGCGACGCCGGGTGTATCGGAATCGAGCGGCTTCGTCGTTCACTTCTCGACGTCCAGCAGCGCGACTCGCTCGTGGACCGCGTCCGCCAGCGACCCGTCGGTCGCGGCGAGTTCGCGCTGCTGGACGTCGAAGAACGCCCGGACGCGGTCGTCGTCGTACCGACCGAGCGTCTCGGCGGGCGCGAGCAGGTCCGCGACCGCGCCGGCCGCCGCCGACTCGTCGCCGGAGACGGACGACGACGCATCGGACGCGTCCACGCCGGACGACGACGCATCGGACGCGTCCACGCCGGACGACGACGCATCGGACGACCTACCTCCGTCGCCGCCGTCGACCAGCACCACGACCGCCATCTCGCCCTCGTCGACGCCCATCTCCAGGGCGCGGTGTATCTGTCGGCGACCCGCCGCGTAGCAGAGGATTTCGACCGCGCGGTCGCGTGCGACGTTCTCCCCGCGCTCGATGGCACGGTCCGCGAGGTCGACCGCGCGCCGGAGGTGCTCGCGGTCGAGGACGTACCGGGCGTCGAACGCCTGGACGGTCGCGCCGTGGTCGTCGCCGATCGCGGCGAGTCGGTCGACGAACGACTCGACGTCCTCGACCGTCGCGATGCCCTCGACCAGCCGCATCAGAAATCCCCCAGGCTCGACTGGTCGTCGTCGTCGTCCCCGTCGGCCACCCCGTCTGCGGTCTCGCCGGTCGTCCCGCCGTCGGCCGCTTCGTGGCGGGCGTCGGAGTCGGCCTCGACGCCCTCCATCGAAGGATCGCGGTGACCGGCGTTTTCGAGCACGTTCTCGGCGGTCTTGCGGCGACCCTGTAGCGCCCCGAGGACGACCGACTTGTCGGCTTCCCGGAGCGCCGCGCGATCCTCGATGCCGGCCTCGAACAGCCGCCGGGCGCGCTTGCGCCCGACGCCGCGAACGCCCGCGAGGTCGACCAGTTCCTCGCGGACGCCGTGCTCGGCCCGGACGCGAGCCTCCCGCACCGCGGGCGCGGCCTCGAGCCCGAGTTCGCTCGCCAGCGATTCGGCCGCGCCCAGTAGCCACTGGGCAGTCTCGACTTTCCCGCGGACGTCGCCCGGCCCGACCTTGTAACGCTCGGTGATTTCGTCCTCGTCGACCTCGCTGGCCCAGTCCTCCAACAGGCGTGCGGTCTTCAGCGCCGACAGCCAGTCCTCGAAGCGGCTCTCCTCGAACTCGCTGGGCATCGCGCCCAGGAACTCCTCCTCGCGCTCGTAGGCCAGCATGGTGTATTCCTCGTCCTCGCCCGACCGCAAGTACAGTTCGTACATGTCCGGCGTCCGGGAAACGAGGTGGTACAGCCCCATCGCGGTCGGTCCGGTCCCCGATTCGGCGGCGTCCTCTAGCCCGGCGACGATTTCGGCGGCGCTCATCGGGTCGAGGTACAGCCGCGAGACGGTGTGGCCCAGCGACGTCGCCGTCAGGCCGCCCGCTTCCCGCTGCAGGAAGTCGTTGCGGACCAGATACTCGATGGTGTCGTCGGTCACGTCCTCTAGCCGGCCGCGTTCGGGCGTCTGTGAGGCGTACAACGTCCGTTCGAGGAACTCGAGCAGGCCCTCCCGAGAGGCGGCAAAGCCCGACGCCACCGTCGCCAGGACGTGCGTCCGCAACGCCGGTTCGGCGGCCAGTTTCGACTGCACCGGCTCGGGTTCGGCCCACACGTAGCGGTCGAACAGTTCGTCGAGTTCGTCGTGGCTGTTGGCGATCAACACCGCCTCGCCGTAGGGGTCGAGTCCGGGTCGTCCGGCCCGACCCATCATCTGGTGGACTTCGAGTACCGACAGCGGAACCATTCCGCCGGCGGTGCCGTCGTAGCGCCGCCAGTCCCGGACGACGACGCGGCGGGACGGCGTGTTCACGCCCGCCGCGAGCGTCGGGGTGGCACAGACGACCTTCAGCAGGCGCTCGCGGAAGGCGTCCTCGACCAGCGAGCGGTGGTCGGGCGCGAGGCCGGCGTGGTGGAAGGCCGCTCCACCCTCGACGGCGTCCGCGAGGTCGTCGCTCGTCTCGGTGTCGCTGACGTCTCTGATCTCGGCCGCTATCTCGGTCAGGCGCTCCCGTTCGTCGTCGGTCAGGTGGTCGCCGCTCACCGACGATAGCCGGCGGGCGGCGGCCTCGGCGTTGCGCCGGGAGTTGACGAACACCAGCGTCGAGCCCTCGTCGGCCAGCGTGTCGCGGACAACGGCCGCCGTCGGTTTCTCGCCGTTGCGGACTCGGAGTTCCTGCTGGCTGCCGTCCTCTAGATGCAGCGCCTGCCCGTAGTGGACGCCCTTCTGCAACTCGATGGGTCGCCACTCCGAGTCGACCAGTTCGGCGTCGAGCCACGCGGCGAGTTCGTCGGCGTTGCCGATGGTGGCCGACAGCGCTACCGTCTGGAGGTCCGGATTCAGTTGCCGGAGCTTCGCCAGCGTCACCTCTAGCGTCGGACCGCGCTCGCCGTCGTCGACGAGGTGGACCTCGTCGCTGACGACGCAGGTCAACTCGTCGATCCAGGGCGCGTCGTTGCGCACTAGCGAGTCCACCTTCTCGCTGGTGGCGACGATGACGTCTTTGCCTGCGAGCCAGCCCCCCTCGCTCTCGTAGTTGCCCGTCGAGACGCCCACGTCGACGCCGTACTGCTCGAACTGCTCGAACTCGGCGTGCTTCTCGCTGGCCAGCGCCCGCAGGGGGACGATGTACAGCGCCGTGCCGCCGCGGGCGACCGACGACAGCATCGCCAGTTCCGCGACGAGCGTCTTGCCGCTGGCGGTCGGCACGCTCGCGAGCACGTTCGCGCTGTCGGTGATCCCCGCCTCGACGGCCGCGGCCTGGGGCGGGTACAGCTCCTCGATCCCCGACTCCCGCAGGTGGGCGGGCAGCCACTCGGGCACGCCGGTCAACTCGGCGACGTCCATTACCGCCTCCTTAGCCCGTCCTCTGGTTTAAGGTCACGCTTCGCGGCGCGTCCGGTGACGTCGCTGCGGTCCGCCCGTACACAGGGCCGCCAGCGGTCGTCACCCCTTTGTCGCCACCCGTCCAACCCGCGGTCATGCGAGTCGAGTACGACCGCGACACGTGCATCGGAATGTTCCAGTGCGTCGCGGAGTGGGACGCGTTCGAGAAGGACGAGGACGCCGGGAAGGCGATTCTCGACGGCAGCGAGGAGATCGAAGACGGACTGTTCGTCCGGGAGGTGCCCGACGGTGCGGAACTCGACGCGAAGTTCGCCGCCCGCGCCTGTCCGGTCGACGCCATCACCGTCTACGACGACGACGGCGAGCAGATAATACCGTAGCGCCCGGTCGACTCCGAAAGACACGTAATCGCCTGGTTCGATGGGACGGTGGATGGTCCGGTCGACGCTGCGGCGGTTGCTCGCGCTCTTTCCGGCCGCGCTGGCGCGACTGGGACTGGTCGACCGCCACAAGGCCGGCGAGGCGCTGGACCTGGCCGCGCCGGTGATGGTCACCGGCGGCCTGCGGATTCTGCTTCGTGCGGCCGATTTCGTGATGGTCGGCATCGCGCTAGGTGACGTGGCCATCGCGGGGCTCGAACTGGGCTTTCAGTACTACTTCATCGGGTTTGGACTCTCGCTGGCGCTCACCAGCGGGACCATCAGCGTCGTCTCGCGGCTGAAGGGTGCCGGCGAGCACGA
>JBDGSB010000060.1:0-4865 GCA_042217765.1 Haloarculaceae archaeon
CCCCACGACCGCCGCTCCGAACTGGAAGCGGGGATTCACGACGGCGACGTCCGCGGCGTCTGGGCCACCAGCGCGCTCGAACTCGGCGTCGACGTCGGCGGCCTCGACGCCGTCCTGCTAGACGGCTACCCCGGCACCCGGATGTCGGCGTTCCAGCGCGCCGGTCGAGCGGGTCGGGGCACCGACCCGTCGCTGGTCGCTCTCGTCGCCGGCGAGGACCAACTCGATCAGTACGTCGCCGCCGACCCAACGACGCTGTTCGACGGCGACCCGGAACGGGCGATGACCGATCCCGAAAACGAGCACCTGCTTCCCGACCACGTCTGCTCGGCCGCCCGGGAGACGTGGCTCCGCCCCGACGACGACCGCCACTTCGGCGCGTCGTTTCCGCCCCTCGTTGCCGACCTGGAGGACGAGGGGCGACTCGAACGGCGCGCGACCGACTACGGCGTCCGGTGGGTTTACGACGGCGGTGACAGCCCACAGCAGGCGACGAGTCTGCGGACCATCTCCGACCGCGAGATCCGGCTCCGGGCCCGTGACCGCGGCGAGGTCATCGCGACGCTGCCGTTCGCGGACGCGCTCCGGGACGCCCATCCCGGCGCGATCTACCACCACCAGGGGCGCACCTACGAGGTGGTCGACCTCGATTTGACCCACGACGTCGCCGACCTCGCACGCACCCGCGCGAACCACTACACGAGGGTGTTGCACGACAAGGAGATCACCGTCGAGACCGACCGCCGCGAGCGGTCGTTGCCCGCCCGCGAGGACGTCCCCGTCCGCTTTGCGGACGTGACGATGCGCAAGCAGATCACGGGCTACGAGCGCAGAGACGCCGCCTCGGGCGAATCGATCGGCCGCGAAGCGCTCGACCTCCCCGAGACGACCCTGGAGACGACGGCGCTGTACGTCACCGTCCCGGCAGACGTCGAACTGGCGATGCGCGAGGCCGGCGACTTTCCTGGCGGCATCCACGCTGCCGAACACGCCGCAATCGCGATGTTCCCCTCGCAGTTCCTCTGTGACCGCCGCGACGTCGGCGGCCTCTCGACGCCGCGCCACCCCCACACCGACGCCAGCACCATCTTCGTCTACGACGGCTATCCCGGCGGCGTCGGCCTGACCGAACGCGCCTACGAGACCGTCGGCTCGCTGCTGGCGACGACCCGCGAGATGCTCGCCGCCTGCGACTGCGCCGACGGCTGTCCCGCCTGCGTCCAGTCGCCCCACTGCGGCAACGCCAACGACCCGCTAGACAAGGCACTGGCGCGACACCTGCTGGGAGAACTGACGTGATCGACCCCCCGACCGGCCTCGCGGCTGTGGGACCTACCAGTCGACGGAGACGGTGCCGTCGCCGTGAGGGTCGGGCGCGATCTCGTCGCCGGTCCGCCGGTCGACGACGTGGATGACCCCCTGGCCCTTCTTCGCGGGGCACGCCGCCGCCGCCCGGACGTTCGCGTCGAGGGCGTCCTCGTCGAGAAAGTACGTCTCCGGGCTGGCGATGCCCGTCGAGAGGTCGAGGCTCCAGTTGTCCCCCTCCTCGGCGCACTTGCCCGCGCCGATGCACTTGTTCGCCTCGAACAGCACCTTGTAGGGGCTGTCCTCGATCGGTGGCGCGTCCGCCTCCCCGACTTCGAGGGGGTCTATCGGCTCGTCCGCGTCGGTCATAGTGGTGACCGGTTTCTCGGTGGTCTTTCGTCTGTCGATCTCTCGACGGCCGACCGTTCACCCGATCCCGGGCGACGCCGGACGAGGCGCGACGGGGCGTCGACGAGATCATTTCGCCCTCGAAGTTTTTATTGTAGCCATGCGAATATAGCAAAAACGAGTTGCAATCGTGGTGGGAATACGGACGATCGAGCGTTCCAGGGGGATCGAGCAATACCCGCGGGCCGGGAGAGCCGTTTATCGTGTGATGGGTCGGACGTCACGCAAACGGTCGAACGAGGAGTCCTGATGTCGTTCGAAGAGCAACCGGATTTCGCGAGGCAGGTCGCCGACCTCAACAAGTACGGGCACGCACTGAACCGGTGTGGCACCGTCGACGAGGTCGTCTCGATGACGATCGAGGCGATGTCGCTTTTGTTCGAGGTCGACTTCTCCACGTTCGTCGAGGTCGTCCCTGGGGAGGACGAACTGCGCGTGATCAACAGCACGAATCCCCACCTGTCGCCCGGCGACGATCCGACCGCGCTGGTCCGGCGTGCCTACGAGTCCCGGGAGACGATTTCGGAGTCCGGCACGCAGGTCGGGGTCACCGACGATTCGGCCGTGACCGCCACGCTCGCGGTGCCGGCGATGATGGGCGAGGACGTCATCGCCGTGCTCGTGATGCGCTCGACCGACGGCGCGTTCACGGACGCGGCCGTCCGCCCGCTAGAGATTCTGGCCTCGCACGCGGCGACGGCCATCAGCAACATCCGGTCGCGCGAACGCCTCGAACGGGCACGCAACGACCTCGAGACGCGCAAGGAGATGATCGAGATGTACGACAGCCTGCTGCGCCACGACCTCGGCAACGACCTCCAGGTCATCGAGGGATACTCCGAGGTGCTCGTCGACCAACTCGACGGGTCCGAATCCGACTACGCCGAACGGATCAATCGGGCGGCCGAAAGCTCGGCAACCCTCATCGAACGGGTCGGCGACGTCGTCTCGACGCTCGAACGGCAGGCCGAACCCGAGCCACGTGACCTGCAAACTATCCTCGAAGGCGTCGTCGCCGACGTCGACGCCCAGTACGAGACGCTGACCGTCACGTTCGACCCCGAGGACTTCGCGTACGCGGTCTACGGCGGCGAACTGCTCGATTCGGTGTTCACGAACGTGATCTCCAACGCCGCCGTCCACAACGACGGCGACGTGACGGTCCACCTCTACGCCGAGGAACCGTCTCCCGACGAACTGCTCGTCGGCATCGCCGACGACGGCACCGGCGTTCCCCCCGAGGTCCGCGACGACATCTTCGAGATGGGCGAGAAGGGCCCGGACAGCGACGGCACCGGCCTGGGACTCGGGTTCGTTCGCGCGCTCACCGAGTCCTACGGCGGCACCGTCGACGTCGGCGACAGCGAGTACGGCGGCGCGGACTTTCGCGTGACGCTGGCCCGGGTCTGACAGCGGCGGTCGTCGACCGACGACGACACCGGTCGGTCACTCGACGGTGGTCGGTCACTCGATCGTGATGGACAGCCCGTCGCGTGCGAACCGGACGTCGCCGTCGTAGCGGTCGCCGACGGCGTCGAGCATCTCCTCGTGGCGGCCCTCGGTGTGAGGATAGAGGTGCGTCAGGTAGATCCGACCGACGTCGGCGTCGGCGGCCGCCAGCGCCGCCCCGAGGCTGCTCGGCGTCGGGTGATTCGAGACGTCGACGTCGTCGGGAAACGAGCAGTCGTGTGCCAGCACGGCCGCGCCGTCGGCGAACCCGACGAGTTCCGCGAACGCTTCGGTGTCGCCGCTGAAGACGAACGCCGGTCCCCCGGCGTCGGTCGCCTCGAAACGGTAGGCCAGACACGGCATCGAGTGACGCGTCTCCATCGCCTCGACCGCGAATCCGGCGGTCTCGAAGGACCCGGGTCGTACCTCTCGGACGGTCAGGTCGACCCGGTCGCGCAGGTACTCGTGGACGTCGAGCAGCCCGTCGAGCAGGGCGTCGGTCCCCTCGGGCCCGACCACCCGCAGCGACTCCTCGCCGGCGAGCCACCGGGCCTTCAGCAGCACTAGCACGTCCGAGACGTGATCGAGGTGGTGGTGGGTCAACAACACGGTGTCGACGCCTTCGTAACCGGGATCGGTCCGGGCGAGCGCGTTCAGGACGCCGCTGCCACAGTCGACCAGGAGCCTGTCGTCGTCGCGCTCGACCAGCAGTCCGGTCTGGGCCCGTCGCCCCGTCGGCATCGCGCTTCCGGTTCCGAGGAACGTGACGCGCATACCGGACCGACGACCGCGAGTACCTAAGGCGTCACGCCGACGACTCCCGGTCGCCGACCCGCACGGAACGCCGACGACTCCCGGTCGCCGACCCGCACGGAACGCCGACGACTCCCGGTCGCCGACCCGCACGGAACGCCGGCGTCCCTCACAGCAGGCCGCCGGACGTCTCGATTTTGCTCAGTATCGTGCCACCGAGGATGCAGTCGCAGTTCGGACAGACGACCTGGAACTTCGCGTCGGAACTGTCCGACCCGCTTCGCTTTCCGAGGAACTCGAACTGTGCGTCGACCGTCTGTTCGCAGTGTGGACAGCGACCCATGCTCACGCGTCGACCGTTGTGCGTATACCCCCATAGTCTTCGTCGTCGGTCGGTCACGGACACGACGGTGAAAGGATCTCAGGATCGTGAAATCGTGGGGGGAGAGGGGTGGGGGAACGTTCGGTTTCCGGAACGTTCGGTTTCCGGACCGTCCGACCGTACCGACCGCATCGAAACGTGTCGGCCTGTAATCGTCACTCTGTGGTCGCCATACGACGAGCATTTATGGTCGACCTCACCGCTCGTCCTCGCGGAGTTCCATGTCCGCGACGAGTTCGTCGGGGCTTCGGCCCTTCCGGACGCCGTCGAGCAACAGGAAGGCCTCCTCGGGGGCCAGGAAGTGCCTGGTGACGGCGCGGCCCAGCGGCGTCGGTTCCAGGCCGTCGATGAACTCGAACTCGAGCAGTTTCCCCAGGGCGTGTTTGGTCGGCACCTCGCCGATCATCCGGTCGTTGAGTCGCTTGGCAGCCGTCCCGCCGACGGTGACGTTCGCCAGCGTCTCCTCGACGGCCGCCGCCTCGTCGTAGCGGGTAACGACGGGTTCCATCTCGCCTTTCAGCAGTTTGAACGCCACCTCGTCCTCGGTCATCTCCTGGCTGTTGTGGTA
>JBDGSB010000014.1:0-4755 GCA_042217765.1 Haloarculaceae archaeon
CGTACTCGTAGACGTAGCCGACGCCGCCCTCGGTGCCGAGCCGGCGGATGATCTCGAGGACGACGTCTTTGGCCTCGACGCCGTCGCCGAGATCGCCGGTCACCTCGATCTTCCGGACGTCCCGTTTCTCCATCGCGATGGTCTGGGTCGCCAGCACGTCCCGAATCTGGGAGGTGCCGATACCGAAGGCAAGCGCCCCGAACGCGCCGTGGGTCGAGGTGTGAGAGTCCCCACAGACGATGGTCTTGCCTGGCTGGGTGATGCCCTGCTCCGGCCCGATGACGTGGACGATGCCCTGCTCGCCAGACGTCGGGTCCGAGAACTCGATTCCCGCCTCGCGGACGTTCGCTTCGAGTTCGGACATCATGTTCTCGGCGGCGTCGTCGCTGTAGGGCCGCTCCTGGCTGGCCGTCGGGACGATGTGGTCGACCGTCGCGTGAGTCAGGTCCGGCCGCGCCACCTCTAGATCGCGCTCTTCGAGCATCCCGAACGCCTGCGGGCTCGTGACCTCGTGGATGAGGTGCAGACCGACGAATAGCTGATCCTGGCCGTTGGGAAGCGTCGTGACCTTGTGTCTGTCCCAGACCTTGTCGTAGAGGGTTCCCTGGCTCATACTGTCTCGTCGCGTCCTTCCGTCCCGCGCTCGAAGACGCGGTTGACGTCCTCGGCCTCGTCGTGGGGCGGCGTGTGGCTGACGTCCTTCATCGTCTGTTCCTCGACCGACGGCTCCTCGACCGCGAACGGGTCGTCCTCGTCTTCGTCCTCGCCGGCGGCGTCGCGCTCGCCCCCGTCGGCGGCGACGGTCGGACCGCGCTGGAACGCGGGGCCCGAACCGAACGCGCTGTCGGTGTATGGGTCGGTGTGGCTGACCGCTTTCATCGGCTCGCGTCCCGCCCGTCGCGTGCCGTCAGATTCGGCCGAGGACTCCTCAGTCATCGGCGGCCACCTCCGCTTCCTCTTCGGTCTCCTCCTCGTCGTCCCAGGCGAACAGTTTCCGGAGTTCCGCGCCGACCTGCTCGATCTGGTGGTTCTGCTCGGCCGCCCGGTACTGCTTGTAGGCCGGGCGGTTGGTCTGGTTCTCGGAGATCCACTCGCGGGCGAACTCGCCGGTCTGGACGCCTTCGAGGATCTCCTGCATGCCCTCGCGGTCGATGACCTCCTCGCCGCGGGTCAGCCCGCCGTACTCGGCGGTATCGGACACGGAGTTCCACATCTCCATGTGGCCGCCCTCGTACATCAGGTCGACGATGAGTTTGAGTTCGTTCAGGCACTCGAAGTAGGCCATCTCGGGCGCGTAGCCCGCGTCGACCAGCGTCTCGAAGCCGGCCTTGACCATCTCGGTGACGCCGCCACAGAGGACGGCCTGCTCGCCGAAGAGGTCGGTCTCGGTCTCCTCCTGGAAGGAAGTCTCGATGACGCCCGCCCGCGTACAGCCGATGGCCTTCGCGTACGCCAGCGCCAGGTCCTTCGCCTCTCCGGTGGCGTCCTGGTGGACCGCGACCAGACCGGGGACGCCCTCGCCGCGCTCGTAGGTCCGGCGGACGAGGTGACCCGGCGACTTCGGCGCGACCATCGTCACGTCGACGCCCTCTGGGGGTTCGATCTGGCCGTAGTGGATGTTGAAGCCGTGGGCGAACTGCAGGGTGTCGCCGGGCTCGATGCCGCTCTCGATGCGGTCGTAGACGGCCGGCTGGACGTTGTCGGGCACGAGCATCTGCACCACGTCGCCCCGCGTGGCGGCCTGCTTCGGCGTCGCCACCTCGAGTCCGGCCTCGCGGGCGTCCTCGCGCGAGGACGAACTCTCTCGGAGGCCGACCACCACGTCCACGCCGCTCTCGTGCAGGTTCAGCGCGTGCGCGTGGCCCTGGCTGCCGTAGCCCAGGACCGCGACCGTCTTGTCGTCTAGCAGCGATTCGTCCGCGTCGTCGTCGTAGTAAACTGTCGTCGTGAGTTC
Source organism: Haloarculaceae archaeon (assembly GCA_042217765.1). GTDB lineage: Archaea > Halobacteriota > Halobacteria > Halobacteriales > Haloarculaceae > JARUKX01. Next base: position 1,955 of record JBDGSB010000014.1, read on the forward strand.
GTCTGCCATAGTATCACTCCATGCGTGTGTCGCCGCGTTCGAGCGCCGCGACGCCGGTACGGACGACCTCGCGCACGTCGAACTGTTCGAACGCCTCGACGGCGGCGTCGATTTTCGGCTGGCTGCCGGTTATCTCGACGGTGACCGTCTCGGGGCCAGCGTCGACCGCCTGCCCGCCGTACATCTCCGCGACCGCGTTGACGTCGTCGGGCTTGTCGCCCTCGACTTTGATCATCGCGAGTTCGCGCCGAACGGCCTCGCGTTCGAGTTCCGAGACCGAGATGACCGGGACCAGTTTGCGCAGTTGCTTTTTCGCCTGGTCGACGCCGGGTTCGGGCTCCTCGATGACGATGGTCATCCGGGCCGTCCCCTCGTCGGTCGTCGGGCCGACGGTCAGGCTCTCGATGTTGAACTGCCGCCGGCTGAACAGCGCCGAAATTTCGGCGAGGACGCCGGGCTCGTGTTTCACTAGCGTCGACAGCACCGCCTGTCGCGGTTCGTGTGTCGCCTCTGCCTCCGGATCGATGCGGATGCCCTGGGTGTTGCGTCGTCCCTCGGGGCGGATCCGCTCGTCGGGTGCGGGACCGGGAAGTTCTCCTCGACTCATCGTGTCCACCTCACAGTTGGTTCAGTTGCTCCTCGTTCAGTGCGAACAGGCCGTTGTCGCCGCCCGACGGAACCATCGGGTAGACGTTCTCGGCCGGGTCTATCAGTGCGTCGATGACCGCCGGCCCGTCGTACTCGCGGGCGGCCTGGATGGTCTCCTCCACGGCGTTGGGGTCCTCGAGACGGAAGCCGCGCGCGCCGAACGCCTCCGCGAGCCTGTCGAACTGGGGCACCCACGGGTACTCCGAGGCCATCCGCCGCCCCTCGTAGAAGCCGTCCTGCCACTGCCGGACCATGCCGACCGCCTCGTTGTTCAACACGACGTAGGTGAGATCGAGGTTCTCGCGGACGGCCACCGACAGTTCCTGCATCGTCATCAAAAACGACCCGTCGCCGTCGAAGCAGACGACCTCCCGGTCGGGCGCGGCCAGTTTCGCGCCGATCGCGGAGGGCACGCCGTACCCCATCGTCCCCAGCCCGTGGCTAGAGACCCACGTCCGGGGCTCTTTGAACGTCCAGTACTGGCAGGCCCACATCTGGTGTTGCCCGACGCCCGTGGTGACGATGGCGTCGTCGTCGGTCACCTCGTCGAATTTCTCGACGACGTACTCGGGTTTCAGTGGCTCGTCGTCGGGCATCTCGTAGTCGAGCGGGTACTCGGCTTTCCACTCCTCGCACTGCTCGCGCCAGTCCGCGGCGTCGGGCGCTCTCGGCACCGCGTCGAACAACTGATCGAGCACGCGGCCGGCGTCGCCGATCAGCGGGTAGTCGGCCTCGATGTTCTTGCTGATTTCGGCGGGGTCGATGTCGACGTGGACGAGGTCAGCGTCGGGCGCGAACGTGTCGACGCCGCCAGTCAGGCGGTCGTCGAAGCGGGTCCCGATGCCGACCAGCAGGTCGGTGTTCGTGATCGCCATGTTGGCGTAGCCGGTGCCGTGCATGCCGGCCATCTCCAGGCTCAACTCGTGGTCCTCGGGGAACGACCCCAGGCCGGGCATCGTCGTGATGACCGGAATCTCGTACTCCGTGGCGAACCGGTACAGTTCCTCGCTGGCGTCGGCCTTGATGACGCCGCCGCCCGAGAGGATGACCGGCCGCTCGGCCGCGGCGATGGCGTCGGCGGCTGCCTGGACGGCGTCGTCGTCGGCCTCGCGCTGGACGCGAGAGGTGGCCGGCGGCTTCGCCTCGCCGGGATTGCGGTCCGTCTCGCCTTTCGTGACGTCTTTGGGCAGGTCCACCAGCGTCGGGCCCTGCCGTCCCTCGTCGGCCAGCGCGAACGCCTCGCCGACGGTGTCGCCGACGGTGTCCGAATCGCCCGCGAAGTAGCTCTTCTTCGTCAGCGGCTGGGTGACGCCGACGGTGTCGGTTTCCTGGAAGGCGTCGTTGCCCACGAAGTTCGTCGGCACCTGGCCGGTCAGCGCGATCAGCGGGTCGCTGTCCATGTTCGCGTCGGCGATGCCGGTCACGAGGTTCGTCGCACCCGGACCGGAGGTTGCCAGGCAGACCCCCGGGTCGCCCGAGACGATACCGAAGGCGTCAGCGGCGTGGGCCGCGCCCTGCTCGTGGGCCATCGTGACGTGTTGCATCTCCGAGTCGTACAGGGCGTCGTAGACGGGCATGATGGCCCCGCCCTGAACGCCGAAGAGGATCTCGACGCCGGCGTTCTCTAGCGACCGGACGACTGACTCCGCGCCGGTCGCGACCGGTTCTCGCTCGGGTTCGTCGTCGCTCGCATCCTCGGCGTCCGGTTTGGACATCGCTCGTTCGCTCATGACTGTGCCTCCGTTCGTGTACGCTGTGGTGGTGTGTGATACATGGTCGTCACCTCGGGTGGTCGCGGTCGATACGTGCCGGGAAACCGACGGGTGTGAATTGTGGGGCTATACAGCCCCTACGATACCGCCAAGAAGGGCAATTGCGCCGCTGGTGCCGAACTGCGAGTCGGCCGTGAACGGGGCCTCCGTCCGGACCCCGACGCCAGCGAGCGTCGTCATCACTACGAGAGTCTGTTTGGCGGCGATAATAAGGTTTCCGTCCTGCAACGGCGGGGCGGGCCGCTGAAGCGGGTCGGGCCTCCGCGGCGGGGCGGGCCGCTGAAGCGGGTCGAACCGCCGTGAGCTGCCACGAACACGTGGCCACACCGCGCGTGTCGTCCCCGCGCGTGTCGTCCCCGCCCGTGTCGTCCACCAGTCGCT
>JBDGSB010000020.1:0-4659 GCA_042217765.1 Haloarculaceae archaeon
GAGTTCATGGACGACTTCGAGCGCACCGGCGCGCTCGAACGCAGCGTCGTCTTCATGAACCTCGCGGACGACCCCGCCGTCGAGCGGACGCTCACGCCGCGGCTGGCGCTGACGACCGCCGAGTACCTCGCGTTCGACAAGGGCTATCACGTGCTGGTCATCCTGACGGACATGACCAACTACTGTGAGGCGCTGCGCGAGATCGGGGCGGCCCGCGAGGAGGTTCCGGGCCGCCGTGGCTACCCCGGATACATGTACACCGACCTCGCACAGTTGTACGAGCGGGCCGGCCGCATCGAAGGGCGGGAGGGCTCGGTGACCCAGATTCCCATCCTCACGATGCCCGGCGACGACGACACCCACCCCATCCCGGACCTGACGGGGTACATCACCGAGGGCCAGATCTACGTCGACCGCGACCTCAACAGCCAGGGCATCGAGCCGCCCATCTACGTGCTGCCGAGCCTCTCGCGGCTGATGGACGACGGCATCGGCGAGGGCCTCACCCGCGCGGACCACGGCGGCGTCTCCGACCAGCTGTACGCCGCCTACGCCGAGGGTGAAGACCTGCGTGACCTCGTCAACATCGTCGGCCGCGAGGCGCTGAGCGAACGCGACAACCAGTATCTGGACTTCGCGGACCGCTTCGAGGAGGAGTTCGTCCAGCAGGGCTACGACACCGACCGCTCCATCGACGAGACGCTGGACGTCGGCTGGGAACTGCTGAGTATGCTCCCGAAGACGGAACTCAACCGCGTCGACGAGGAGTACATCGACGAGCACTACGTCGAGGACGAAGAGACGGTCGAAGCCAGCGCGGACTGATCGTCCGGCCCGGAAACGTCGAATGCCGGGCTGAGGACTTTTCCCGGCCGAATCCGCACAGGCGAATTCGTGTCGATACGCCACGTTCCAGTACTTGCGAGACCGGGCCGTTCGGATAGTTTCCCGGACGTTCGCCGTCCGCGTCGTACGCTCGACTGTGTCACTCCTCGGCCGTCGCTTCCCGCTCGGTCGTCGCGTCGATGACCGCCCGGATCGCGTCGTCGGGCGCGTCCACGACGCGGGCGCGCGAACGGAGCGACTCGTAGGCGTCGCGCGTGGTCGCGCCGTCGTAGTTCCGGTCGGCGAAGTCGGTGGTTTCGACGACGACGAGCGTCTCGTTCGCGGCGGCGATGTCGAGTTGGGCACCGTCGGCCGCGACGACCGGATCGGCCAGCACGGTGACGTGGGCGGATTCCGACAGCGAACTGGCGCTGGCGTGGGCCGCGTCCGGGACGGGTTCGAATGGGGGTGCTGTCACCGTCTCGACGTCGCGTTCGCTCGCCGTCTCGGCGGCGAAGCCGTCGGCGCGCACGACGCCCGCCGAGACGGCGACCCCGGCGTCGACCAGCGAGGCGATGGTCCGGGCGGCGACTTTCCCGTCGCCGACGACGTGGACGTGGAGCGAGCGCTCGGCGGAGTCGGTGAGCGCAGTCACCGTCGGCGTGCCGGTGACGGGGTTGGTCGTGACGGCGGTCCGCGTGCGGAAGGCGTCGCCGAGATGATCGTCGCGGAGGACCGTCTCGGGGTCGCCGGCGGCGGCAATCGCGCCGTCGGACAGCAACGCCAGCCGGTCGCAGTACCGCGCCGCCAGATCGAGGTCGTGAATCGCGGTCAGGACCGTCTTGCCGTCGGTGACGACGAGGTCGGTCACCAGATCGAGCGTCGCGATCTGGTGGTTGACGTCGAGGCTGGCGGTGGGTTCGTCCAGCAGGAGCACGGGCGTCTCCTGGGCCAGCGCCTGTGCGAGCAGGACGCGCTGGCGTTCGCCGCCGCTGACGGCGCTGACCTGCCGGTCGCGGAGGCCGGCCGTGCCCGTGCGTTCGAGCGCCCGGTCGACGACGGTCGCGTGGTCGCCCTCGCTGCGTCCCAGCCGGTCGTAGTAGGGCGTTCGCCCCATCTCGACCAATGTCTCGACGGTGAACTCGAAGGGGACCGAGGTGTCCTGGGGCACCGTGGCGATGGTCCGGCCGACATCGCGGGCCGACAGCGCGTGGACGTCGCGGCCGTCGACGGTAACCGTCCCGGAATCGGGGGTCAACACGCCGTTGATCGTCCGCAACAGCGTCGTCTTGCCAGTCCCGTTGGGGCCGATGAGGCCGACGACCGTCCCCTCCTCGACGGTCAGGGAGACGTCGTCGAGGACGGGGGCGTTCCCGAGCGTCACGGAGACGTCGTCGAGGCGGATCACAGCGTGTGCACCTCCCGCTTTCGGAGGAGGTACAGGAAGAAGGGCGCGCCGACGGCGGCGGTGACGACGCCGACGGGCAGTTCCGACGGACCGGACCTGGCGAGGGTGTCGGTGGCGACCAGGAACGCGGCCCCGGCGATGGCGCTGGTCGGCAACAGCACGCGGTGGTCGGGGCCAACGAGCAGCCGCATCATGTGCGGAACGATGAGCCCGACGAACCCGATGACGCCCGAGACGGCGACTGCCGCCGCGGTGATGACGCTCGATAGTGCCAGCAGCACCTGTTTGGTCCGTTCGACGTCGATGCCCAGCGTGTGGGCGTCCTCCTCGCCGAGCAACAGCGCGTTGAGGTCCCGGGCGTAGGTGGCAAGCACCACGAAGGCCAGCAGCGCCAGGGGGAAGGTCACTTCAACTTCCGACCAGCTACTGCCGTGGAGGTGCCCCATCATCCAGAACACCGCGCGTTCGAGGCTCTTGCCCGTGTTGAGCATCAGAAACGAGATGACGGCACCGAGAAACGCCTGCACGGCGACGCCCGCGAGCAACAGCGTGGCGACCGGCGTCCGCGACCCCTTCCTGGCGATTAGGTAGACGCCGAAGGCCGTGACGAGCGCGCCGGCGAACGCCGCCGTCTGGAGGCCGAAGGGCACCGCCAGCGGGAAGGCGATGGTTGCAACGGCACCCACGGCCGCGCCCGAGGAGACGCCGATGATCGAGGGATCAGCCATCGGATTCCGGAAGAAGCCCTGCATGACCGTGCCCGCGGCCGCGAGCGCGAAGCCGACGACCGCACCCAGCGCGATCCGCGGCAGGCGAATCTGCCGGACGATGACCGACGCGGTCTGGCGGACCTGGAAGTGAAAGAGATAGGTGTAGCCGAGGTCGACGGTCGGGACCCGGACGGTCGCACCGAAGACGGAAGCCTCCACCGGCGGAAAACCGATCGACGTCGGGACCGCGACGGCGTTGAGCGTCGCCTTCGCGACGGTCGGAACGTCCAGTGAGACGGGACCGATAGTCGTGCTCGCCAGAACCACGACTCCGAGTGCCGCCAGGAGTCCAACCGACCAGACGAACGCTCGCACGTCGGTGCGCATCTGTCTCAAGTTGGATTGCTTTAACTAAGTATTTATTGTATTAGCGTCGATACCCGGATGATGACCGACGCTGTTCGAAGCACCATCGTCGTCGTGCTTCTACTCGTGTCGGCCGCGGGACTCGCGGTCGGCACCGGAACCGCAGGCGCACAGTCCAACGCAGTCGATTGCTCGTACCCGATGACCGTCGAGGACGCGACCGGGACGCAGGTCACCGTTCCCAGCGAACCGCAACGGGTGGTGGTCCTCGCGCCGAGCGCGGCCCAGACGATGTGGGCCATCGGTGCTAAAGAGAAGGTCGTGGGAATGCCGGTCAACCAGTACACCGCCTATCTCGACGGCTCGAAAGAGAAGAAAAACGTCATGACCTCCACGGGCGAGCCGCAAGCCGAAACCATCGTCGCCCAGCACCCGGACCTCGTTCTCGCCCCGAATCTGATTCGAAACAAGACGGTCAACAATCTGCGCGAGAAGGGACTGACCGTCTACCGCTTCGACGCGGCGCGGAACCTCGAAGACGTCTACGAGAAGACGAACCGGACCGGCTGTCTCGTCGGTAACGACGAACGGGCCAGGCAGGTCAGCGCCGAGATGCGCTCGGAGGTCCACTCAATCGAGCGCTCGGTCGCGGACGAGCCACGCCCCGACGTCTACTACGTGATGGCCGGCGGCTTCACCGCGGGACCGGGGTCGTTCGTTCACGAGATTATCACCACCGCCGGCGGACACAACATCGCCGCCGACGCGAACATCACGTTCTACGAGAAGATCAGTCCGGAGATCATCGAACGGGAGAATCCCGACTACATCGTCGTCAACCAGAACGTTGACCTGCCCGACAACGCCGCGGTCCAGAACTCGACGGCCGTCCGCAAGGATCAGGTGATCAGGGTGAACCAGAACTACATGAACCAGCCGGGCCCGAAGAACGTGATCGCGATTCGCCAACTGGCGGAGGCGTTCCATTCCAACGAAAACACGACGACCACGACCGACGCGACGACGACCACGGCGACGACGACCACGACCGCCACGCCCGGACCGACCACGACGGCCGGCGGCCCCGGCTTCGGCGTCGCCGTCGCGGTGCTGGCGCTGGCGGTCGCCGTCGGACTGCTGGGGCGACACGACTAACAACGATTAACTGCCTCCACGTGCAACCCCCGCCCAATGGCAAAGGACGTCAAACCCACGCGCAAGAACCTGATGCAGATCGAGGATCGCATCGAACTCTCCGAGCGTGGGCACGACACCTTAGAGAAGAAACGGGACGGGCTCATCATGGAGTTCATGGACATCCTCGACCAGGCCCAGGACGTCCGGTCGGAC
>JBDGSB010000074.1:0-4574 GCA_042217765.1 Haloarculaceae archaeon
CGATGTAGGCCATGACGTGGTCCATGTACTTCTCGCCCTGGCGCTGGATCTCGTTGACGTCGTACGCCAGCGCGTGGCGGACGTCCTCGATGGCGCGTTCCTTGTACTCCTCGCGGGTGAGTTCGAGGTAGCGGTAGTAGGTGTCGAAGTCCTCCTCGTCGATGGAGCCGTGGTTTTCGAGGTTGCGTTCGAGGTGATTGAACGTCGTCAGCGGCGAGAGGAACCCGCGGCCGCGGTGCATCGAGTCCATGATGGCCTCGGCGATTTCGTCGCCGATGAACCGCGGGGAGACGCCGTCCATGCCCTCGCCGATGGGGGTGGTCTCGTCGGCCTCGTCGCGGAGTTTCTTGACGTCGACGTCGTCTGTCTCGTCTATCTCGCCGTTGTAGGCTTTGGCCTTCTGCATGAGGTCGACGTTGCCCGCGTCGGGCTCCTCGATGCGGGTCAGCACGCCAAAGAGGGCGGCCATGTTCAGCGTGTGGGGTTCGACGTGGATGTCCGGGAGGTCGGCGTTGCGCAGCATCTTCCGGTAGATGTTGGCCTCCTCTTCGTACTGGAGGACGTACGGGAAGTCGATGCGCTTGGTCCGGTCGTTGAACGCCTCCATCTTCTCGTCGCCTTTCTTGTCCCGGTACTCGGGCATGTTCGTCCGGCCGACGATGACCTGGTCGATGTCGATTCGGGGGTTGTTCTTCGGTTTGATGGTCTGTTCCTGGGTGGCGTGCAGGAAGTCATAGAGGAACTCCCGCTGGAGTTTCAGCAGTTCCTCGCCGGAGAAGATGCCACGGTTCGCGTTGCAGAAGGCCCCCGAGTAGTCGAAGGCCCGCGGGTCGCTCTCGCCGTAGACGGCGATCTTCGAGTAGTTGACGTCGCCCGTGAGTTCGGTCTCGTCCTGGTTTTTCTTGTCTTTGGGTTCGAACGTCTCGATGGCCTGGCGTTTGTTCTCGTCGGCGAGCAGGCGGACGATTTCGACGTGGTTTTCGAGCACGTCCTGCAGGTCGTCGCCGTAGTGGGCCAGCAACTTATCGATGTAGAACTCGCTGGCTGGATCGAGCGCCTGCTCGTTGCGAATCGTGTAAGGTGCGTCCAGGTTCTCGTTGACGCCCTCTAGCACCCGTTCGCGCTGGTTCTGTGGTAACAGAACGATTGGATCCTGGTTCATCGGCGACTGGACGACGTCGTCGGCTGGGTCCTGGTCGGGGATGACGTCACAGAGGTTCGTCCAGCGGAAGGTGTACATGCGGCCCTCCTCGCGGGCGGTGTAGTCCTCGAAGTACCGCCGGACCTGCCGGTCGAAGTCGGACTTGCCGGACCCGACCGGTCCCAGCATGAGTTTGATGCGGTTCTGTGGCCCGAGTCCGCGAGCGCCCGATTTCACCTTGTTGACGAACTCGTGGATAGCCTCGTGAATCACCCGGCCGTAGAACGTGTTCTCGCCGTCGTGCAGCGGGTCCTTCGAGGCGAGTTCGTACTCGACGACGCCGGCGTCCTCGTCGTAGTCGGTGCCGTAGTAGTCGAACATATCCGCAACGCGTTGATGGGCGTTTCTGGAAATCTTCGGGTCGTCGTAGAGCCGTTCTAGATACCAGTCGAACGAGTGCGTCTGCCGCAGGTCCGACGGTATCGCGTTCTGGTAATCCGTGCTCAGCGCTTCGAGGGTTTCTTTGTCGTCAGTCATGCTATCACGAAGGGGTCTTCTCGGGAGGAGCCCTCCGACGTCGGCCGGCGCTCGGCCAGGGAGGGACGCCCAACGGGCGTTTCGGTGACTTCCCGTTGCACGCCAGGGCAGTTCTCACTCCGCGCGTCCCTGCGGACCGTCGCTTGCGGGGACCCCCATCGGGGTCGGGATGTGCGTGCCATGTTCGTACCGGCCCGCGTCCGACCGTCACGGCCGCGAGCGGGTGTCTCTCGGTTTCTGCGGGGAGTCTTACCGATAGTGTTTAATATAATGTACTCACGACACTATAAACCCACCGCCCATCTCGATTCTTCACCCCCACTTAACTGTTCGGAATCGACAGCAACCACCGCCACGGTTGATATTACCTATCATGGGAGTGATCCACCCATTTAAGTGTACCGAGCAAACGAGCCGGAAAACGCGTCCGGTCCGACGGGAGCGACCGATCCGAGACGCGGAACGTGCGTTCTTCGTGTCGGTAACGACGGACTCGACCGACGCGTCCGCGCGGTAATCCTGCCGACTGAACCGGTAACCTCGTTCCATCGACGGCGCGCGTGGAGAAACACCTGTATACTCAAGTGGGGCGGCGGCGAAGCGGGCACGTGATTTCATGGCGTCAGGGATTCGAGCCACGATAGAGTTCACTGATCCGGAACTCTGTCCGGCGGTCGAACTCTCGTCGGCGACCGGGTCGGACGTCGGCTCTATGGCTGCGAACGTATGTTCGTCCGACTCGTGTTCGGGCGTGACCGAATTTTCCATGGGCGAGGAAGTTCACGCCCACGAGGACGTCGACCTCGTCTTCGCACACGGCACGACGTATCGCTACCGCTACACGCACGAGGAGGGCGTGGACTGTCCCTGCGAGTGCATCGGGGAGTACGGCTGTCCGATCGTCCGGTACACCGTCCGCGACGGCACGCTGACGCTCGCGTTCCACGCGGCCGATTACGAGCAACTAGAGGCCGTCGTGAGCGACCTCCGCGAGCGCTTTCCCTCCCTGAACATCAAACGATTCGTCCGGTCGCCGCCCGAGGAGTCGCCACGGGACAGCGTCTTCGTCGACCGGAGTAAACTGACGCCCCGCCAGCGAGAAATCCTCCGGACCGCCTACGAGCACGGCTATTTCGAACGGCCCCGACGGAGCAACGCGTCGGAACTCGCCGCCGAACTCGACATCTCTCCGTCGACGTTCGGGCAACACCTGGCCGTCGCCCAGCGAAAGCTCCTCGAAGACGTCCTCGAAGACGGGTCCTGAAAGACGTTCTCGAAGACGGGTCCTGACCACCCTCGACGACGGTTCCGACTTTCTCGACGACGGTTCCGACTGCTACGGGTAGTCGCGTTCGTCTCGCTATCGCTGTAAGCCCGGCTTTCCGGTCAGTTCTGCTCGGCTTTCCGGTCAGTTCTGGACTGTCGTCGCCAGGGGAGACGTCTCGTGATCCGCCTCGCGCCGTGCGATACTGACGTGCAGTCGTCCGTCGTCGTCGATTGTGACGGTGACTTCGTCGACCCGGCGGGTGTACTCGCTTGCGTGCTTTCCCGTGCGGCTGATTCGCGTCCGTTCGTCGAGCAAGCCGACGTCGCTCAGCAGGTCCACCTTCCGGTAGGCGGTCGACAGCGGCAGGTCACACGTCTCCGAGAGTTCCTTGGCGGATTTGGCGTCCGTACTCGTCTCGTTCAGGATGCAACGGCAGTCGGTATCGTCGAGCGCCGTCAATACGTCCCGTGCCACGCGGTCGGATTCGACCTCGATCGTGTTCTCTGCGGTTCGCTCGCGGAGGGTGGGAACGACCAGCGGAAGGGGCGTCTGGCTCATACCGAACAAACGCGTTCCACAGCGATGGTCGGGCTACCTCAGCATCCGGGTAGGTTTATATGCCACTGCGTGGACGATCCACGGATTGCCGTCACAGCGACTGCTGTCAGTCGTCCATTCCGGTCGTCATCTCGGCGGCGCTACTTTTGGGCGACATCTCGGCGACTTCGTCGACGAGCCACTCCTGGAACCACTTCACGCGTTTGAGTCGCCGGTGGGCGAGGTCTTTGGCCGTTCGGCTCTCGACGCGGTCGATGACGTCCCGGCCGCGTTCGCGGACGCGTCCGACCATCTCGGCGGCGTCCATGTGGGTGCGGGACTCATAGCCCATCCGGAGCAGCATCAGGGCGGTGCCGTTGGCGCCGACCTTATCGAGCAGGTCGGCCTCGATGAGACACTGCGTTTCGAGCGGTAAGTCCGTCAGATCGCCCTGGTAGGAGTGATCCCGGACGGAGGCACAGACCTGATCGACGAACGAGTTGTGGTAGTCGGTGTGCGTCGTCAGGTATTCGCGTGCGATCTTCGCGCCCACTTCGGCGTGAACGTCCTGCTCGGCTTCGAGCTTGGCGATGTCGTGAAACAGCGCGGCGACGCGCGTCGCGTCGACGTTCGCGCCCTCCTTGCGCGCGATTCCCGCGGCGAGTTCGACGACGTTCTGAATGTGATTGAACCGGTACTCCGCGGAGTGCCAGGGATACCAGCGCATCCGTCCGCCCTCCATCTCGTTTTCGACGCTCGCGGCCAGGTAGTCGTGGACGAAGACCTGCATGTCCTCGAACTCCGACTCCGTGACTGGCGACTCCTGTATCTCAACGCCCACGGAACCACCCCCGCTGCGAATCGCGTTCGATAGTCATCTTACGTTGTAATAGGTACTGTTCGACTCTTAGTCGTTACGACACATCGCTCAGAAAACCCGTCGTCCGTGCCGGAAACTGCCGTCTTTCGGACCGTTTCTGTCGGCAGACGCGTCGGACTGCGGTAGCGTCGTACGCTCGTTGTCACTTCCTGCCGACTCGCCTAACCACCAATTATGTTTTGGCTATAGAAAAGAATATTTTTTAGGTCAGT
>JBDGSB010000065.1:0-4367 GCA_042217765.1 Haloarculaceae archaeon
GCTCCCGTTGGTCGCTCGCTGAGGAAGGGGGCTTAGCGCCTCAATTCAGCTAAATGTATAATTGCTGTCTATAACGCACACTTATTTGGAAGAAACCAAATAAAATTCCCCGTGTGTTTGGGATGACGTTTATTCGCTATTGCCGATAGATGGAGGTGGGGAGTGCCATAATAGTGGTAATAACGTCCGAATTTCCACCTCGGGAATGGCGTCGAATCGGCCGGTGTCGTTCGGCGACTCGTCGCGCCAGACCAGAGCTAACGGTATTTCAACATGTATCGTGTTCTGATCGTTCCGCAGGTAGCAACGGCGGTAGTGCCGGCGCTCGCGACCGGTCGGCGGCGGCCCCAGGGGACGTCATCGGCCGAGATCGGCGTGTGCGCTGGCGAGGTGGCGGGACGCGAGTGCGCCGAGCAACGACAGTTCGCCGGCGAGACAGCCGGCGGCGATGACTTCCGCGAGCGCGTCGGCGTTGCTGCCCGGCGGGTTGCCGCCGCCCCGGAGTCCGAGGACGTCCAGTGCCTCCGACTGGGTCGGCAGACCGGTGCCGCCACCGACGGTTCCCACTTCGAGGGATGCCAGGGTAACGCTGGCGTACAGTCCGTCCTCGCGGGCCTCGGCGGTCGTGATGGCGTTGGCTCCTTCGACGACCTGGGCGGCGTCCTGACCCGTCGCGAGGAAGGCGGCGGCGACGACGTTGGCGGCGTGGGCGTTGAACCCCAGACTGCCCGCTTTCGCGCTGCCGAGCAGGTTCTTGCGGGTGTTGGCCTCTGCGATGGCGTCGACGGTGGTGCCGAACGTCTCCTCGACGAGGTCCACAGACAGGCAGACGTCCGCGGCGACGGTGCGACCCCGCCCCTCGACGGCGTTGATCGCGGCGGGCTTCTTGTCGGTGCAGAGGTTGCCCGACAGCGCGACCAGATCCGCCGGCGTCTCCGCCTCGATCACGTCGCAGGCGGCTTCGGTGGCGATGGTGGCCATGTTCATGCCCATCGCGTCCTTGGTGTCGTAGCCGAATCTGAGGAAGACGCTGTCGCCGACGACGTACGGCGTCACATCGAGCAGTTCGCCGTGGTTCGTGGTCGACTCGGCGGCGTCGGCGAGCCTGTCGGTGTGTGCGCGCACCCACGCGGCGACCTCGCCGGCCTCGCCGACGTCGTCGACGCGAAAGACCGGTGCGCGGGTCATCTCGGTCTTGAGCACGCGCGCGGTCGCGCCCCCGGCGGCGCGGATGGCCGACGCGCCGCGGTTGACGCTGGCGACGAGCGCGCCCTCCGTGGTCGCCAGCGGGAGGTAGTGGTCGCCGTCGGACGCCCCGCCCTCGACCGGGAGCGGACCGACCACGCCCATCGGAATCTGCGTTGCCCCGATCATGTTCTCGACGTTGGACTCGGCGGTAGCGGCGTCGAAACCGTAGTTGCCGACCGTTTCCAGGTCAGCCCCCGTCTCGGCGGTTAGCAGGTGTCGCCGTGCGGCAGCGGCCGTCTCGGCGTCGGCGTGTTCTTCGAGTTCGTAGAGGCGCACCTCGCCGTCGCGGACGCGCTCGGAGAGGGTTTCGGCGTCGGTCATGGGTGGGCACTCGCGAGGGAACACCCTAACAGTTGTCGTTCGCGAGACCGGCCGGATTGTGGCCGGGTGGTCGATGATCCTGTCGCCGTGGTACGCTCCGCGCCTGTTATGGGTCGGCAGTCCCAAGATCGGGCATGAAGATACGCGGCGAACGGGAATGTTCCGATTGCGGGACTCGCTGGTCGTACTACGAGACGGGATCGGTGACGTGCCCGGAGTGTGGCAGCCTCCGGAGCGTCGGCGTCGACGACCGGAAGCGGCACACTGCGGGGGCGGTCGACCTCGACCTCACGCCGGTTCGCACTGCGTTCGACGAGGACGCCCCGCTCCGGGAGATCGCGACGGAGGCGGCCGAGGTCTGCGCGTCGTACTGTCGCACACAGGGATTCGTCGACGCGGGCGAACTCCGGCCGCTCGGGACGACGTACCTCGCGGCGGCCGAACTCCGGGGCGTGGGGTCGGAACTCGGCCGTCGGATGCGCCACACCGACGACGAAGAACTGTACTTCCTCTCGTTGCTCCGCGGAGCCGATCGGGGCACTCGTCCGTCGGTCGAGGACGTCCCGGAGTCGCTGTGGGGAGTGCGCGGGCTGGCGTTGGCGGCGGCCGTCGACGACTACGTCCGCGACCTGCGGCTGTATCTCGACGACGACCGGACGGGGATCGACGAGCCGTATCGCGACGTCGTCTCCCGGCTCACCGAACGTAGAAAGCGCGTCGAAGCGCTGGACGGCGATGTCGATCCGACCACAGTCGAACGGCTAGTGCGGGTCGCCCACGACCTCGGCGTCGCCATCGCCGCCGCCGACGAGAACGCGCTCGCCTCGGCCCGCCAACGACTCGACGATTCGGTTTGATCCCCGGCCGTTCGGTCATCGCCTTGTCAACACTCGCTGTCACTTCCGGCATATATTTATACGATGCGACGGGAGATGTAGTCGATGGTCCCTTGGGGGGTGACCAACGCGGGGGAGAGTGTCGTCCGTTCGGCGACGGCGGGGGATGTCGCCGACGACGCCGCTGTCCGACCGCAAACGACGGGGAACAGACTTACAGACGATCCGGACGGGTGGCCGGACGGCATCGATGCCGTCTGGCGACAACGGACCGGGAAGCTATCGCTCCCGGCGACGACGGCGGTCGTTCGTCGCGTCGACGATGGAACGGCGTCTCTCCCGAGCGACGACGACGACGTTCCACCGGGGCGACACCTGCTCGTGTGTGGGCTCGACGACGAGGCGAACGGGCGCCGGGAGACGTACCTCTCCTTCGAGGGGCCGGCACGCATTCGGCGACGCGACCGACACGTCACGGTCACGTTCGATCGGCCGCGAGAGACGGCACTCGGACGGTCCCGGCCGGACCCCGAGGCGTGCGAGCGGATGACCGTTCCGTTCACACCGGAGGGCATCGCGACGGCGCTTTCCTACAGTACGGCGGCACACCAGACTACGAGCCCGAGCCGGTCCCATCCGGCGTTTCGCGATCACCCGCCACTGCTCGAACTGGGGGAGTCGGTCGCGATTCCTTCCTCGATCCGGACGCGTCGACCGGAGACGGGCATCGAGGTCCGCGTTCCGAACCGACTCGACGCGTTGTTCGTCGTTGCGCCGCTGGCGTACTACCTCTGTGCGGACGTGTCCGTCGTCGACAATCCGACGCCGACGCTGTCGGCACCGACGGCCGACCTCGAGTACCGATTTCCGTCGTTGCCGACCTTCCAGGAGTCGGTCGCGACGCTCCTCCGGAAGACCTTCTTCCTCGACTGTCTGGTCCGTCCGGGCGCGACCGGCACACCGGCCAGCAGGGACGACCTGCTTTCGGCGCTCGGTCTGCGACCCGCGGCGCTTCGTGAGTGCTCGCCGGCCGAGCGCCTCTCGCGGTATCTGGACGTTCCGAACTCGCTGGTCCGTGCGAATCAACCGGACTGGCACCTCTCGACGTACGCGTCGCCCGACCGCGAGCACGTTTCCTGCCTGCCACACCTGCTCGACTCGTTGAGTCTGGTGTTCCTTCCGGAGGCGACGGAACTCGCGGAGTCGGACCTCCTCGATAAGACGCTGGACGATTCCTACCGCGGAGCGAACGGCGTCCGATCCGTCCACAGGGTGAACCCGGACCTGCAGGAAGGGCGAGTACACGCGTGGCTGGCTCCCGGGACGCCCATCGACGCGTACAAGACGACGCCGCGTGCCTACGAAAACCGTCACACGTATCGGGAACGCGAGGACAACCTGTCGGTGACCGTCGTGCTGAACGACGACGACATGGCCGACGAACGGGCCGCAGCGGCGGACATCTATCGACGGCGATCAGCGGACCTGCCCATCGACCTGACCGTCCGGGAGACGCTGACGACCGATCAGTTGCGTTCGGTGTTCGCCGCCGAACACGACTTCCTGCACTACATCGGCCACTGCGAGGAATCGGGTCTGTGCTGTCCCGATGGGAATTTGTCGCTGGCGACGCTCGAACGGTCACGGACGCGCACGTTCTTTCTCAACGCCTGTGGCTCCTACCACGAGGGACTCCGTCTCGTCGACCGCGGGAGCGTCGCCGGTGCGGTCACGCTCACGAAGGTGCTCGACAGCCACGCGGCGAAGGTCGGGACCGCGTTCGCTCGCCTGCTGGTACACGGCTTCGGATTCGAGCGAGCGATGCAACTGGCGCGCCGTCGCATCCTGATGGGCAAAGACTACACCGTGGTCGGCGACGGCACCTACTCGTTGCTCCCCGTGGGCGACCCCGGCGTCATCTCGCTCGACCGGGACGGCGACCGCTTCGAGTTCACTTACGAG
>JBDGSB010000094.1:0-4267 GCA_042217765.1 Haloarculaceae archaeon
GTTCCTCGGCGGTGAAGAAGTCACACATCGCGCCGTAGAGGAACGTCGCGCCGGCTTTGCGGACCTTCTCCTCGAAGGACGCCCGCGCCTGGTTGACCGCCTGTGGCGTGTAGGTGTCGGTCATGAACGGGACGAGTTCCGGCAGGTTCGTTCCGATCTTGGTCATCTCGACGCCCGTCTCGGTCCGGAAGTCCGCACACAACCGCGCGATGGCCCACTCGCGGGCGGTGATGTAGGTCCGCTCGCGCAGGAAGTCGTTCGCGCGGTCGTAGGTGCCGCCGTCGATTTTCTTGAACCGGTCGTACTTCCTGACGTCTTCGGGGACGGCGGCTTCGTCGTCTGGTGGATCGGCCTCCTGCGGGTCGGCCTCCTGCGGGTCGGCGTCCGTCTCCGTTTCGGCGTCCGTCTCTCCGGTTACGTCCGCCTCCACGTCGGTTTCCTCGGGCTGGTCGGCCATGGCCGTGAGTGGGACGGGCCGGGGAAAAAGCGTGTCGACGTGGCCAACGAGAGACTTTTGACGCGGCCGCACGCAGACCCCACTATGCACCTGCTGGTAGGCGTCGACGGCAGCGACGACTCGCTGGCCGCGCTGTCGGCGACCGTCGACAGGGTCAGTGAGACAGGCGACGACCTCACGGTCGCGCTCTTGCTCGATGCCGAGGCCGCCGCGGACGTCGACCTGGACGAACTGGTCCGGGACGCGCTCGGCGACGTGAATGCGACACGAGAGCGCGTCTCGGGCGACCCGGCGAGCCGCCTCGTCGAACTCGCCGACGGGGGGCCGTACGACCGCCTCGTCGTCGGCGGCGGGTCCCGAAGCCCGCTCGGCAAAGTCAACCTCGACCAGTTTCTCGAGTTCGTCCTGTTGAACGCGACCACAACGCTCACGCTGGTACGATGACCGGGCGCACCTATCCCGACGAACGGGCGGGTCCGTTCGAAGGGCCGCCGCGGCGGTTCACCGACGCGGAGGGGCGCGACATCGCGGTGCGCGACGCCGACGCCGACGACTACGACGACCTCGTGGCGATGTACGACGCGTTCGACCCCGAGGACCGCGCGCAGGGCATACCGCCGATGCGACCGGACGACGTCAGAAAGTGGGTCGCGGACCTGCTGGGCGAGGAGTGCAGCAACGTGGTCGCCCGCCACGGGGACGACGTGGTCGGCCACGCCACGCTCGTTCCCGACGTCGCGACGCCGGGAGCCGACGACGACGTCACTGCGACCGACGCCGTCGACACGTCCGATCCCGAGGAGTACGAACTGGCCATCTTCGTCACGCGCGCTTACCAGGGTGCGGGCATCGGAACCCAACTGCTCGAAGCGCTGCTCGGGAAGGGACAGGCCGACGGCGTCGAGTACGTCTGGCTGACCGTCGAGCGCTGGAACGACCCCGCGCTGGCGCTGTACCGGTCGGTCGGGTTCGTCACGAGCAACGCCGAGACGTTCGAGCTAGAGATGGGGATTCGGCTCTAGACCGACAGCACGGGCTGGCTGGCATATTCGAGAACGTACTGTGCGGACTTGCCCAGCACCTCCGCGGGGTCGCCGGTCGGGATTTCGCGCGGGACGACGATGAAGTCCACGTCGATTTCCTCGGCCGCGTCGAGGACGACGCTGCCGGGATGCTGGCGGAGCCGCGACGGCGAGAATCCCGCCGACGTGGAGTGGCTGATTGGGACGTCGCCGGCCATCTCGGCGGCGGTCTCCATCAGCGCCTCGTGTTCGGCGGCGACCGTCTCTTCGTCGACGTCGCCCGCCTCGATACCGCGGACCAGTCCCTCCTGGAGGACGTACAGCGCGTGGACGCTCGCGCCGTATCGGTCGGCGACGGCGACGGCGTATTCGAGTGCTTTGGTCGACTGGTCGCTCCCGTCGACCGGCACTAGCACCGTGTCTATCTCGACGGCCATGTCCGGTGCAATGCGACCGGTCCACTAAAAGCACGCGGGACGCCGGTACGCGACAGCCAGGCAGCCCGTCGAACCGGCGTCGCGTACGCGGTTCGTCGTCGAACGGATGTCTTTATGCACGCCGCGTCGATAGACGCGCGTATGTTCGACACCGTTGTCATCGCGACCGACGGCTCGGCCAGCGCCGAGCGAGCGGTGACCGTCGCCTGCGACCTCGCGGCGAAGTTCGACGCGACCGTCCACGCGCTGTACGTCGTCGACGAGGGGGACGTCGAGGGGTCGCCCGCCGACCTCCGGGCGGACATGGAGAACGCGCTCCGGGAGGCTGCCGACGACGCGCTGGCGGCGGTCGTCGACCACGCCGACCGCGAGGTGACCACCGCCGTCCGTCGCGGCCGGCCAGCCAGCGAAATCCGCGACTACGCCGTCGACGCCGACGCGGACGTGGTGGCGATGGGCACCCGCGGTCGCCACGGCGAACACGCCTTCCTGCTCGGGAGCGTCGCGGAGGCGGTCGTACGCCGCTGTCCGATGCCGGTGTTGACGGTCCGGCAACTCGACGCCGCCGAACGCGCCGAACCGGGGGCTTGATGGCGTTCCCGCCGGACGGTGTGGTATGGACGACTGGCTCATCGACGACGACCGACTCTCGCTGGGACGCAAGTCCGTCCTCCCCGGTGAGGGCTTCTTTCGGCCCGATTCCATCGAGGAACGGCGGGCCGAACGGGAGGCCGCAGAGGCGATCGACGACGCCGGAACGGTGGTGATCGCCGATCCCGACGCCGACGGCCTGGCCTGTACCGCGCTGGTCCGGCAGGCCCGCGGCGAGGGCGCGCTGATTCCCGCCGGCCCGCACGAACTGGCCGAGGCGCTGGCGTGGGCCGCCGAGTACACCGACGCCGACGCCGACGTCTTCGTCTGTGACCTCTGTCCCGACGACGACCGCGACCTCAAGGCCCTCCCGGTGCTCGTCGATCGCGTCGACGCCGTCGCGTGGCTCGACCACCACCAGTGGGAGCCTCGACTCGCCGACGCCGTCCGCGAGGCCGGCGTCACGCTCGTCGTCGGCGACTCCGAGGAGGTCTGTTCGGCGGACGTCATGCTCGAACACCTCGAGTACGACTTCGACGACCGCTATCGCGACCTCGCCGCGGTCACGCGCGACCACGACCTCTGGATTCGCGAGGACGACCGCAGCGACGACCTCGCCGATTTCGCCTACTGGGCCGACCCCGAGGAGTACGTCGGCGTCGTCGCCGATCACGGTGCCGACCTCCCCTCCGAAGTCCGTGAGTTCCTCGCCGAACGCCGCGTCGAGAAGGACGCGCTCATCGAGAAGGCCGTCGAGCGCGCGGAACTCCGGACGGTCGGCGACTGGACCGTCGGCGTCACCTACGGCCGGTGCTCGCAAAACGAGGTCGCGGAGGCCCTGCGCGAGCAGGGTGCCGACGCGTCCGTCGTCGTCAAACCCGCCGGCTCCGCCTCGATCCGCGGGACCGAGTCCTTCGAGCGCTGTCACGAGGTCGCCCAGCAGGTCAACGGCGGCGGCCACCCCCGCGCCGCCGGCTGTAAACCCGACGTCTACGACGACATGCTCGATTACGCCCACCACTGGACGACCCGCGGCGCGGTAGCGAAGCAAGCGATTCTGGATGCCTTCCGGCGGCTCGACGTCTCGAACGAGCCGGACACCGATTCCACGGAATGACTGCGGAGAGACGATCGCATCGCTAGCAGGTCTTCAACCGCGAGTTCGCATTGCGATCGGAAGGGGAGGCGGACCGACGGTCACGCTTCGATCTCTATCGTCCGGTCGCTGAACTGTGTCAGCCGCGATTTGATGACGTCGTCAGTTTCTTCGTCGACAGTGAAGACGAACCCCGTAACCGGCCAGTTTCGGATGCGGGACAGGAGTTTGTGCGCAAATTGTGAGACCGTCTCGGCGTTGTTGTAGATCGTGAGGGTACTGAGTGTATCGAACATGAGAATGCCTTCGCGCTCGGCCGGCAACTCGTCGACGACGTTCGTCAACGCGATTGAAAGTTGTGTCAGATCCGACGGTTTCAGGTAGACGACGTTCCCGGCTCGTTTCATCGATGTCCCGGTCAGCGCCGTTGCACAGTCGATGTAGAAGATGTTGTCCGTATTCGCTCCGGCATCCGTAAACGACCGTTCGACGGTTCGACTCGGCTTGGCGACCGTTACATAGATGCACAGTGCGTTCTCGTCAGTGGTGAAGTGCGTGACGACGTCTCTAGTGAGGTCGTGTTCGAGCGTCGATGGGACGACGAACAGAACGATGTCGCTGTCTCGTATTGCGCCCGCTCCCTGTGACACGTCGAACTCGGTCA
>JBDGSB010000066.1:0-4127 GCA_042217765.1 Haloarculaceae archaeon
GGCACCGTCGTCGTCGAGAGTACGGGACCGAACGTGACGGTACTCGCCCAGCGGTCGGCGACGACCGACCCGCTGTCGTTGCGGGACGAACCGGCCGTCGAACCCGGTGCGACCGACGAGTTCGTCGTCGTCGACCGATTCGCCGCTCGGGCGGGCACGGAATCGTCACCCTTCCAGGATCGGCTCATCGTCGCGACGATTCACGCCGACGCCACCGGGAACGACGACGACAACCTCCCCGACGAGTACGTCGTCTTCCGGAACGGCGGCGAGGAACCGCTCGACCTGTCGAACTGGACGATTCGAGACGCTGCGGGCCACCAGTACACGATTCCCGACGGCGTGACGCTTGCACCCGGCGCAACGCTCACGCTCCGGACCGGCGCGGGGGCGAACACCGGCGTCGGCACGGACGGCGACGTCACGCTCTACTGGACGGCGAACGGAGCCATCTGGAACAACGATGGAGACACGATTACCGTGACGAACGAAACCGGCGTCACGACGCTAGAGGTGTCGTACTGATGGTCGACGACGGCGGTTACACGGCCGTCCTCGACCGCGTCGAGGAGGACGAAGCAGGTGCCGAACTCGCGGTCCTGCTAGTGGAAGCCGGCGACGTACAGGTCGACGAACTCGTCGTCGAACGAACGGCCCTCCCCGAAGGGGCCGGACCGAATTCCGTGCTCGAAATCGTCGTCGAGCACGGCCGCCCGATCGACGCCACCGTCGACGAGGACGCGACCGAAAGGCGGACCGACGCCGCACAGGACCGCTTCGACAGACTGGCGCGACGGCCGCCCAGCGACGAGGACCCGGAGGAGTGACCTGTGGTGATTTCGATTCTGTTGTTCAAATGCTAGGAGAAATCACCCGAAGACGCACACGTCCTTCGTAAACGCACTCTCCAAAACCAGATGGGGGTCAGAAATCCCGTAAATGGGTTCGGGCAGATTTGAACTGCCGACCTCCTCCATGTCAAGGAGGTGTCATAACCAGCCTAGACCACGAACCCGTGCTGGCTTGCGTTCGCCTGCATCCGTTGGTTTGCCGGAGGGATAATTGAAGGTTTCGGAATCCCCGACCTCCGGGGATTGTCTGCCACCCACACGGTCGGTCGGGTGCGATACGCTTAAGGTGATGTACGAATTTGTCCATTGTAACACGAAAGAGTGCATTGGTGGTCACAATGAAGGAACACATCGAACGCGTCACCGACGGCGAGGACCTCTCGCTGGCGGAGGCGCGAGAGGCGGCGAGTACGGTTTTCGAGGACGCGACGGAGGCCCAGATCGGGGCGCTCCTGTCCGGACTCAGGGCGAAAGGCGAGACCGAGACGGAGATTGCCGGGTTCGCACAGGGGATGCGCGAGGCGGCCCGGACCATCGAACCCGACCGCGATCCGCTGGTCGACACCTGCGGGACCGGGGGGGACGACTACGACACGATCAACGTCTCGACGACCAGCGCCATCGTGGCGTCGGGGGCGGGCGTGCCCGTCGCCAAACACGGCAACTACTCGGTGTCCTCGTCGTCGGGCAGCGCCGACGTACTAGAGGAAGTGGGCGTGACCGTCGACGCCGAACCGCCGGCCGTCGAGTCGGCCATCGAGTCCCGTGGCATCGGCTTCATGCTCGCGCCGGTGTTTCATCCGGCGATGAAGGCGGTCATCGGCCCGCGCAAGGAACTGGGGATGCGGACCATCTTCAACGTCCTCGGGCCGCTAACCAATCCCGCGGGCGCTGACGCGCAAGTGGTCGGCGTCTACGACCCCGACCTCGTGTCGGTGCTGGCGCGCTCGCTCGGCGAGATGGCCGTCGACCGGGCGATGGTGGTCCACGGATCGGGACTCGACGAAATCGCCATCCACGACGAGACGACCGTCGCCGAGGTCGACGGCGCGGACGTCGAGGAGTACACGCTGACGCCCGAAGACGTCGGGCTAGAGACGTACGGCATCGACGCGGTCGCGGGTGGCGAACCGCCGGCAAACGCCGCGGACATGCAGGCCATCGTCGACGGCGAGGAGACCGGGGCCAAACGCGACATCGTCCTGGCCAACGCGGGCGCGGCCCTCTACGTCGCCGGCGAGACTGACTCGGTGCGCGAGGGGGTCGAGGCCGCCGCGAACGCCGTCGATTCGGGAGCGGCCAGCGAGAAACTTGCCGCCCTGCAACGCGTCGAGACGGACGTGGAGAGCAACCCACACGCATGACGCGGGTCAAGGTCTGTGGCATCACTCGCGAGGCTGACCTCGCGGCCGCGGTCGCGGCCGGCGTCAACGCCGTCGGTTTCACCGCGGGCGTCCGCGTCGAGACGCCCCGTGAAGTGTCGATTGAACGGGCGGCCACGCTGGCCGACACGGTGGCGCCCATGGTGACGAGCGTGCTAGTGACGATGCCGTCGGACGCCACGACGGCCCGCGAGCGCATCGACCGCGTTCGCCCCGACGCGATACAGGTACACGGGATCGGCCCGGACGAGATAGCCGAACTCGCAGACGCCCCCGCGGACGTCCTCGCGGCGGTCGACGCGGACGACCCGGATCTGGCGTCCTACGCCGACGCGGCCGACGCGCTGGTGGTCGACTCGCTCGACGAGCAGGGTGGCGGCGGCACCGGCGAGACCCACGACTGGGAGCGGACCCGCGAACGCGTCGCAAAACTGGACGTTCCGGTCGTCCTGGCCGGTGGGCTGACGCCTGACAACGTCGCCGAGGCGGTCGCGACCGTCGATCCCTTCGCCGTCGACGTCGCCAGCGGCGTCGAGCGCGAGGGCGGTATCAAGGACCACGACGCGATGCGTGCGTTCGTCGCGCGTGCGTCCGCAGAGGTGGTGTCGCCGTGACGCTGAAACGGGTGGTATCGCCGTGAGTCCGGACCTAGACCCTGACCGCGAGACGTTCGCGAGTCTCGCGGCGGGCGAACGGCCTGCCGTCGTCCGGGCAGCGGTCGAACTCGACGTGGACGTCGAACCGCTAGAGGCGTACGCGGCGCTGACGGGGCGGACCGCCGACCACGACGGCGGCGACTACGCGTTTCTGCTCGAGAGCGCCGAGAAGGTGGCCTCTAGCGATCCCGACGGCGCGTTCGCGCCGACCGGCCGGGACCGCCACGCCCGGTACTCGTTCGTGGGCTACGACCCGCGGGCGGTCGTCACCGTCGGCGGCGAAGCGAGCGGGGGGGCCGACGGCGACGTCACGGCGTCGTCCGACGCGTCGCGGTCGGCCGTCGACGTCGAGGTATTCGACGACCGATACGCGGACCTGGTGACGCCCGACGGCGGCGACGTCCTCGACAGCCTCCGGGCGTCGCTGCCGGACGCGGACCCGCGTGGCTTCCCCGACGACGACCGCCAGCACCTCGACGGCGGGCTAGTGGGCTTTCTCGCCTACGACGCGGTCTACGACCTGTGGCTGGACGAAGTCGGCCGGCAGCGGCCGGCATCGCGATTTCCGGACGCGCAGTTCGTCCTGACGACGACGACGCTAGTGTTCGACGACGCCGACGGCTCGGTCCGCCTCGTGTTCACGCCGGTCCTGACCGACGACGAGGACGCCGAAGCCTGCTACGACCGACTCGAAGCCGAGGCCGACCGCGTCGGGACGCTGCTGTCGGGGGCGACGGCCCTAGAGACCGGCGGCTTCCACCAGCAACGTGAACGCGCCGGCCCGCGCGAGGACTACGAGGCGGCGGTCGAACGGGCGAAAGAGCACGTACTCGACGGCGACATCTACCAGGGCGTCGTCTCGCGCAAGCGGGAGCTGTACGGCGACGTCGACCCGCTGGGGTTCTACGAGTCGCTGCGGTCGGTCAACCCTTCGCCGTACATGTACCTGCTCGGGTACGACGACCTGACCATCGTCGGGGCCAGCCCCGAGACGCTAGTGTCGGTCCGCGGTCGGGAGGTCATGAGCAACCCGATCGCGGGCACCTGCGACCGGGGTACCAGTCCGGTCGAGGATCGCCGGCTGGCGGGCGAGATGCTCGCGGACGGCAAAGAACGCGCCGAACACACCATGCTGGTCGACCTCGCGCGCAACGACGTTCGACGGGTAGCCCGTGCGGGATCGGTCCGCGTCGAGGAGTTCATGAACGTCCTGAAGTACAGCCACGTCCAGCACATCG
>JBDGSB010000093.1:0-4090 GCA_042217765.1 Haloarculaceae archaeon
GGTGCGAGCAATGGGGTCGAAATCGACGTAGGTGCGAGCAATGGGGCCGTCCTCGCCGTCGGACCGCCGCACGCGTTCGAGCGGGCGGCCAGCGCGATCGACGGCCCCTCACGTCTCGTGAACGCTTTCGAACTGGTCGGGGACGGTTACAGGTGAGAAAACTTATACCGGATGCCTCTGAATTGACGGGTGAAAGCCGAAAGGGCACCTGGGTAGGGGTACCGAGATGTGCCATTTCGGCTCAACTCGATTATTTATCGCGTACCTGACTAGTGAGCGACGGCCATGGACTACGACACCTGGGAGCCGATCTACCTGGAAATCCTCGCGGACTTCGGGTTCGATCGGGCGGCCGACGAACGGGCGCGCGACCACCTCGCGGACCTGCTAGAGACGCGCTACGACCCGACGAATCTCGACTTCGAGCGCCGGACGGTCGCCGTCGCCGGTGCGGGACCGTCGCTAGAGGCCGACCTCGCGCTCGTCCGCGACGCCGACGTCGTCGTCGCGGCGAGCGACGCGGCCCGACGGCTCCGCCAGCGGGACGTGACCGTCGACTGCATGGTGACCGACCTCGACAAGACGCCGGAGACGGCCCGGACGCTGACCGCCGCGGGCGTGCCCGTCGCCGTCCACGCCCACGGGGACAACGTCGCTGCGCTGACCGAACACGTCCCCACCCTCGACCACGCGGCCGTCCTGCCGACGACGCAGGCCGAACCGACGGCGGCGGTGTACAACTTCGGGGGCTTCACCGACGGCGACCGCGCGGCCTTCCTCGCGGACGCACGCGGCGCGGCCCGGCTCACGTTCCCTGGCTGGGACTTCGACGACCCCGACGTAAGCGAGGTGAAAGCGCGAAAACTCGCGTGGGCCGAACGCCTGCTGTTGTGGCTTGAACGCCGCCGCGGCGAACGGTTCGCGGTGCTGGACGGCCGCCGCGAAAGCATCGACGACTCGATGCTGCCCTGAAATCGACGCCAGCCGATTCGCCTCGCCGAACTCCTCGGCCGTGGGCGTCGCCGATCACTCGTGGACGGCCGTGGGCGTCGCCGATCACTCGTGGACGGCCGCGTCCAGTGCCTCGTGTCGAAGCCGTTCGCCCCGGTCGGAGTCGACGGTCAACTCCGGGACTGGCGTCGGGTCGCGCTCGTCGTCGATGGCGACGTACACCGAGTACGACTCCGTGGTGAGTTCGCGCTGGCCGGTCCGGGGATTCTCCCGATACGCGCGCAGTCGGACCCGGACGCTCGTCCGTCCGGCGTCGTAGACGTAGGATTTGATCAGCGCGGTATCGCCCACGTTGACCGGCCGCTTGAAGTCGACCTGGTCCATCCGCGCCGTGACGCAACTCTCGCCGGCGAACCGCATCGCCGACAGCGCACCCACCTCGTCCATCCACTTCAGGATCGTCCCGCCGTGGGCCGTCCCGAGCGTGTTGGCGTGGTTGGGCTGGACGATCCAGCGGTTCTCGATGAACGTCTCCATGAGGTCGGGCATGCGTCGTGGTTCGACCGATCGGCGGATGAGTCTGGCGGCGAGAGCGCGACCTACTAGTAGCGGGCGCTCGTCGGGTCGGATAGATGCGCAGGGCACACCCGGTCGAACGGACCGTGGGCGTGGAGTACTACGTCAGCGACGCCGACGGCGTCGGCGGCGAACTGAAACGCGACCCGGCGGACTTTCGGGTCCGGGAGTTAGAGGCGTTCGACGTGCAACCGGTCGACGCCGATCCGGGCGCGTACCCCCATCTCGTTGCCCGGGCAACGCTGTCCAACTGGGACACCAACGACTACGCGCGGGCGCTATCGAACCGGCTGGGGATCAGCCGCGAGCGCGTCTCCTGGGCGGGAACGAAGGACAAGCGTGCGGTCACAACGCAACTGTTCTCCGTCGACGGCGTCGACCCCGCCGATCTGCCCGCCCTTCCGGACGCCGACGTCGAGGTCGTGGGTCGGGCCGGCCGACCGGTGCTGTTCGGCGATCTGGCCGGCAACGCCTTCGAAATCGTCGTTCGGAATCCCGACCACCCCGAGCACGTCGACGCCGTGACCGACGACCTCCGGGCGTTCGCGACCGCCGGCCCGACCGGCGACGAGGGATCGATCGGCGGCGACGCGTTACCTACCGACGCCGCGACCGTCGGCGTTCCCAACTACTTCGGCCAGCAACGGTTCGGCAGTCGCCGTCCGGTCACCCACGAAGTCGGGTTGGCGATCGTCCGCGGCGACTGGACGGGGGCCGTGCTGGCGTACGTGGGCAACCCGAGCGAGCGCGAACCGTCCGACACGCGCGAGGCGCGGGCGTTCGTCGACGAAACCCGAAACTGGACGGCGGCACTCGACCACCTGCCCGATCGCCTCGGGTACGAGCGAGCGATGGTCCACGAACTCGTCGAGAACGGCGCGGAGACGGCCGAGGACTTCCGGGCGGCGCTAGAGGCGGTGCCGACGAACCTCCAGCGGTTGTTCGTCAACGCCGCGCAGTCGTACGTGTTCAACCGCATCCTGTCCGAACGGCTCGACCGCGGTCTCCCGTTCGCACGGCCGGTCGCGGGCGACGTCGTCTGTTTCGCCGCCGACGACGCGCCCGCCGACCTCCCGCTGCCCGATCCCGACCGGACCCAGCGCGTGACCGACCGGCGCCTCGACACCGTTGCCCGACACTGCCGGCGCGAGCGGGCGTTCGTCACCGCGCCGCTGGTCGGGACCGACACCGAACTCGCCGACGGCGAACCGGGCGACGTCGAGCGGGCGGTGCTCGAAGACGTCGGCGTCGAACCGGGAGAGTTCGACCTCCCCGGAGAGTTTCACTCCACGGGCACCCGCCGTGCGATACTGCTCCGGGCCGACCTCGACGTCGAACGCGATCCGCTGCGATTCTCGTTTGCCCTGCCCAAAGGCAGTTACGCGACCGTCGTGTTGCGGGAGTACCTGAAAGCGGACCCGGACGCGCTGGCGTGATCGACCGGCGTTCGTCCCTCGGCGCGACGTCGAACCGTCCCGTTTATCCACCCCCGTCGCCGACGGTCGGACGTGCAGTGTCGGCAGTGTGCCTCCGAACTCGAGCGTCCCGGCGACTACTGTCTGGTCTGTAACACGGCCAACACCGACACGGTCGTCCTCGAACTCGACCGCGACCGGGCGCGGATCACCTGCCTGTTCGATGAGGCAGTCGTCGCCAGCCGCGAGGTGACGACCACGCCGGAACGCGGCGACGAGACCGGCGTCGTCGAACTCCGGAACTTCGCGGGGAGGGTGGCCGACGACGTGCGACGCAAGCGTCCCGAGGAGGTGTACGTGACCGGCGACCGCGAGGTCATCACGGCCGTGCGCGAACAGTTGCACTACGAATTCTACCGCGTCGAGACCGACACGCCGGTCGAGACGGTCATCGAGCGCCGCGGCGAACCCGCCCTGGAGGTCGTCGAGGCGACCGCCGCCGAGAAACTCGGGGGGACCCACTCGACGCTCATCGGCGGCCGCGCGGGATGGCAGGCCATCGAAACGGTCGCCGCCCACCCCCACGTCAAGAAGATCATCCCCGGGCCGATAGACGCCGGCGGGTCGGGGTCGCGTACCGGCGTCCGGGCGAAAGCCACCCGCGCCGACGACGGGGGTAACGTCCGCCTGCTGATTCGCGACGGCTCGTCGGTCCAGGAGAACCGCGTCGTCACCACCGCCAGCGACCGCGAGCGCGGCGAGTACGTGCGCGAGGACCTGAACGAATTGCTCGATGCGGCCGACCTGCGAGCCTAAGGAATGTCGTCAGTGGGTGCCGACGATTCGCCGGAATTGCTGGCGCTTCACCGCTAGCGAGTTCCGCCGGTCGGCATTGATCGTTGCCAGCGAACCAGTGACGAGAGCGAGCGTTCAGACGATTTTCAAAATCGCAATAGAACTCGTGAAAATTCAAAGAAGGGTTCAGAACGAAGACATATTCGGCGTCCGAAAGAGAATCCATTCCGAAGAGCGGATATGCGACGTGTAATTGGTGTGTAGCTGGTTCGGAGTGCCACCGTCTTTAGGAGAATTGTTGCCTTGTTGAACGCCAGACAGCGTCGGGGTGGGGTCGCTGATCTACAATCTCA
>JBDGSB010000044.1:0-3927 GCA_042217765.1 Haloarculaceae archaeon
GCAGCATCGAGATGATGCACACCTACGCGGTCAAGCACGACCTCGACCGCTTCGGCGCCGGCGTCCCGCGCGCCTCGCCGCGGCAGGCCGACGTCATCATCGTCCCGGGGACCATCGTCTCGAAGTTCGCCCCCCGGATGAAGCGCGTCTACGACCAGATGCCCGAGCCCAAGTTCGTCGTCTCGATGGGCTCGTGTACCATCTCCGGCGGCCCGTTCCAGGAAGGCTACAACGTCATCAAGGGCGCCGAGGAGGTCATCCCCGTCGACATCCACGTACCCGGTTGTCCGCCCCGTCCCGAGGCGCTCATCTACGGCGTCGCCAAACTCCAGGAGCGCATCGCCAACGGCGAGACCTCGCCCGTGACGGTCAAACCCTACGAACTCGAGGAGTTCGGCGACCTCGAACGCGACGAACTGGTCCAGAAGCTCGCCGACGAGATCGACGAGGACGACCTCGTCATGCGCTACGACTGGTCGGGGGTGGACTCCCGATGAGTTCCGATAGACGGTCCCGCGTTGCGGGCTGCGACTATCGACCCCACACGAACCACCGGAGGTGCTTCGCATGAGTTTGGAAGAACCCGAACCCGACGAGTCCGAGGCCGACCTGCCGGTCGGCGTCACCGAGGACGGCCTCGACTACGACGAACTGGCCGCCCTCCTGGGCGAGAAAGTCCGCGACCGCGAACAGCACGTCAACGCAGAGGGCTTCGTGGTCCGGCCCGACGAGGTCCAGGACGTCCTCTTTACCCTCCGTGACGAAGCCGGGTTCGATCACTGTTCGTGTGTCACCGCCCAGGAGTACGACGACCGCTACGAGTCCATCTACCACCTCAAGAAGTACGACGACCCCGACCAGGAACTGTCGGTCGTCGTTCCCTCGCCGAAGGACGACCCGCACAACGAGACGGCCGAACCCGTCTACCGGACCGCCGACTGGCACGAACGGGAGGCCTACGACCTCGTCGGCATCGAGTACGACGGCCACCCCGACCTCCGGCGCATCCTCCTGCCCGAGACGTGGCAGGGCCACCCGCTGGGTCAGGACTTCGACGAGAGCGAACCCCAGATCGTCACCCTGCGCGAACACGCCAACCCGCTGCAGGAAGACCACAGCGGCGGCGACGACTCCGACACGATGTTCGTCAACATCGGTCCGCACCACCCGGCGACCCACGGCGTGTTACACGTCGAGACGGTGCTGGACGGCGAGCAGATCGCCCACGTCGAACCCGACATCGGCTACCTCCACCGCTGTGAGGAGCAGATGTGCCAGGCGGGCACCTACCGCCACCAGATCATGCCCTATCCCGACCGCTGGGACTACATCTCGGCGGGCATCCTGAACGAGTGGGCCTACGCGCGTGCGGCCGAGGACCTGGCCGACATCGAGGTGCCCGAGTACGCACAGGTCATCCGGACCATGTCGGCGGAACTGTGTCGGATGGCGTCGCACTTCCTCGCGATGGGCACGTTCGCGCTGGACGTCTACGGCGACTTCACCGCCATCTTCATGTACACCGTCCGGGACCGCGAGCGCGTCCAGAACCTGCTCGAGGACCTCACCGGCCAGCGGCTCATGTTCAACTACCTGCGGCTGGGTGGGGTCGCCTGGGACCTGCCCGAACCCCGCGAGGAGTTCATCGAGAAAACGCGGGACTTCCTGAACGACCTGCCCCAGAGCCTCGACGAGGTACACGACCTGGTCACCTCCAACGAGATCTTCCAGTTGCGGTGTGTCGACACTGGTATCCTCGAACCCGAGGTCGCCAAAAGCTACGGCGCGACGGGACCGGTCGCTCGTGGCTCGGGTATCGACTACGACCTGCGTCGGGACGACCCCTACGGCTACTACGACGAACTCGACTGGGACGTCGTCACCGAGGACGGCAAGGACAACTACGCGCGCGTCCTCGTCCGACTGCGCGAGATCGAGCAGTCCGCGCGCATCGTCGATCAGTGTCTCGACCTGCTCGAAGACTGGCCCGAGGACGACCGCGAGATTCAGGCCAACGTCCCGCGGACGCTCAAGCCCGACCACGACAGGGAGGTCTACAGCGCCGTCGAGGGCGCGAAGGGCGAACTCGGCATCTACATCCGGAGCGACGGCACCGATTCACCCGCCCGGTTCAAGATTCGAAGTCCGTGTTTCTCGAACCTCCAGACGCTCCCGGAGATGTCCGAAGGTGAGTACGTCCCCGACATGATCGCCGCGCTGGGGAGTCTCGACATCGTCCTCGGGGAGGTGGACCGATGAGTTTCGTCGACCTCCTCGGCGGGCTGGTCGGCCTCCAGCAGATGACCACGGGCCAGGAGATCGTCGTCGCGTTCGTCGGCGCGGCCATCATCGGCACGCTCATGCTGACGAACACGGCGCTGGCCGGGCCGTGGGCCAAACGGAAGATCACGGCGGCGTTCGTCGACCGCATCGCCGTCAACCGGGTCGGGCCGGCCGGCCTGCTCATCATTGTCGCCGATGCCGTCCGTCTGCTCTCGAAGGAACTCATCGTCCCCGAGGGCGTCGACCGCCCGGCGTGGGACCTCGCGCCCATCGTCATGGCGGGATCGGCCATCCTCGGGTTCGCGGTTATCCCGATGGGCAACGGCATCCAGTTGGCCGACCCGGAGATCGGCCTGGCGTACGTCTTCGCCACCTCGTCGATGGCCACGCTCGGACTGGTCATGGCTGGCTACGCCTCGAACAACAAGTACTCGCTGCTCGGCGGCCTGCGCGCGGTCGCACAGAATCTCGCCTACGAGATTCCGCTAGTGCTGACGGGCGCGTCGGTGGTCATCTTCGCCGGAACGCTGCGGCTGAGCGACGTCGTAGCCGCCCAGACCTCGACGCTGGTGTCGCTCGGGCCACTGGCGATCCCCTCGTGGTACGCCTTCGTCAACCCGTTCGCGTTCGTGCTGTTTCTGGCCGCGAACCTCGCGGAGGTCGGCCGCAATCCCTTCGACGTTCCGGAAGCGCCGACCGAACTCGTCGCCGGCTACCAGACGGAGTACTCGTCGGTGTACTTCGTGTTGATGTACCTCGGGGAGTTCGTCCACATCTTCCTGGGCGGTGCCATCGTCGCGACGCTGTTCCTGGGCGGGCCGGCCGGCCCGGTCCTTCCGGGATTCGTCTGGTTCATGATCAAGATCTGGGCCGTGTTCCTGTTCACCCAGTGGGCGCGGTCGGCGTTGCCCCGTGTTCGCATCGACCAGCTCATACAGATCGGCTGGAAGGGAATGCTAGTGTTGTCCTTTGCGAACCTCGTTCTCACGGCCGTCATCGTCGGGGTGATGGGCCTATGATCGGCATACTCAAAGGCATGGCGACGACGATGAAGCACGCGCTAGACGGCAAGACGTTCACCGTCGAGTATCCGGACGAAGCACCCGAGGTGTCGCCGCGGTTCCGCGGCGTCCACAAGTTCAGCCAGGAGCGGTGTATCTGGTGTCGCCAGTGTGAGAACGTCTGTCCGAACAACACCATCCAGATCGTCACCGACGACCAGCGAAACGGCGAACAGTACAACCTCCACATCGGACAGTGCATCTACTGTCGGCTCTGTGAGGAGGTCTGTCCCACCGACGCGATTCTGTTGACTCAGAACTTCGAGTTCACCGCCGACACCAAAGACGAGTTCGCCTACAACAAAGAGCAACTCAAGAACGTCCCCTGGTACAAGGACATCGACCCGCTGGCCTCGCGCGAACCCGACCGCGGCGCGTGGATCGGCGAGGGCGAAGGCGACGTCGACTACCAGTAACACGTTCGGTGGCGGAATCGGTCGTCGCGTCGTCTCGGTCCGACCCTGGAATGTTCGACAAATAACAAGAAACGCGCGGTTTCGTCGCTCGCTCGCGCCGTTTTCGCGCACACGTATGAGAACGATAAAGAAATCTTCAAAGGGCGTCCGGTTGCAGGGGCTAGTAA
>JBDGSB010000004.1:0-3433 GCA_042217765.1 Haloarculaceae archaeon
AGGGCGCTGTCCCGTAGGGGTCCGCAGGTTCAAATCCTGCTCCCTGCACTTTTCCACAGGAGAAACGTCATGAGCAAGACAAACCCGAGACTCAGTAGTCTCATCGCCGACCTGAAGTCGGCCGCCCGGAACTCGGGCGGAGACGTCTGGGGCGACGTGGCCGAGCGCCTCGAGAAGCCCCGGCGCACGCACGCGGAAGTCAACCTGGGCCGCATCGAGCGGTACGCCCGGGAGGACGAAACCGTCGTCGTGCCGGGCAAGGTGCTGGGTAGTGGCGTCCTGCAGAAGGACGTCACCGTCGCCGCGGTCGACTTCTCGTCCACGGCACGGACGAAGATCGACCAGGTTGGCGATTCGATCGAACTCGAACAGGCGATAGAGAACAATCCCGACGGCTCGAACGTGCGGGTGATACGATGAGCGTCGCGGAGTTCGACGCCGACGTCGTCGTCGACGCGCGCGACTGCATCATGGGGCGGGTCGCCTCGCAGGTCGCGGAACGCGCCCTCGACGGCGAGTCCGTCGCCGTCGTCAACGCCGAGCGGGCCGTCATCACGGGTCGGGAAAACGACGTCATGGCGACGTTCCAGAAGCGCCGCGACGTCGGCTCCGACCGGGGGCCGGCCTACCCCAAACGGCCGGACGGCATCTTCAAGCGGTCCATCCGTGGCATGGTGCCACACAAGAAGCCCCGCGGTCGCGAGGCGCTGTCGAACGTCCGCGTCTACGTGGGCAATCCCCTCGACGAGGACGGCGAAGTGCTCGAAGGCACGTCGCTGGACAGACTCTCGAACATCAAGTTCGTCCAACTGGGCGAGGTTAGCGAATCCCTGGGAGCGAACGTAACATGGTAACGAACACATCAGGCAAGAAGAAAACGGCAATCGCCCGAGCGACGGTTCGCGACGGCGACGGCCGCGTGCGGGTCGACTCCCGTCCGGTCGAACTCGTCGAACCGGAACTCGCGCGGTTGAAGATGCTCGAACCGTTCCGCATCGCCGACGCCGACCTGCGCGAGGACGTCGACGTCGAGGTCACCGTCGAAGGTGGCGGGGTCAGCGGACAGGCCGACGCCGTCCGCACCGCCATCGCGCGCGGCCTCGTCGACCACACCAACGACGCCGAACTCCGCGACGCGTTCATGGAGTTCGACCGCTCGCTGCTGGTCAACGACGTCCGCCAGTCCGAATCCAAGAAGTGGGGCGGCCCGGGCGCACGGGCGCGCTACCAGAAATCCTACCGGTGAGACAGCCATGATGGTCCCGGTCCGCTGTTTCACCTGCGGCAACGTCGTCGGCGAACACTGGGAGGAGTTCAAAGCCCGCGCCAAGCAGGGCGACGAGGACCCCGAGGCAGTGCTCGACGACCTCGGCGTCGAACGGCACTGCTGTCGGCGGATGCTCGTCAGTCACGAGGACCTCGTGGACGTCGTCTCACCGTATCAATGATGTCGAAACAACGCGACAACCGCTACGAGAAGGCACGCATCCTCGGCGCACGAGCGCTGCAGGTGGCCTACGGGGCACCGGTGCTGGTCGACACCGACCAGACCCAGCCCATCCTCATCGCGGCCGAAGAGTACGACGCCGGCGTGTTGCCGTTCACCGTGAACCGGGGTGACTGACGTGCCGCTGATCACGGACGTACGGCTTCGGCGCGTCCTCGACTCGCGGGGCAACCCCACCGTCGAGGCCGACGTCATCACCGAGGCCGGGAGTTTCGGACGCGGGGCCGCGCCGAGTGGCGCGTCCACCGGCGAGTACGAGGCCATCGAACTGCCGGCGGGCGAAGCCATCGCCGCGGCGCGCGAGAAGGCGGTGCCGCGTCTCGTCGGCGAGGTCCACGTCGACGACCAGCGGGAAGTCGACGCGGCCCTGCACGCGGCCGACGGCACCGACGACTTCTCGGAAATCGGTGCCAACAGCGCCGTCGCCATCAGCACGGCCGCGGCGAAGGCCGGCGCTGGCGTGCTGGGCGTGCCGACCTACCAGCACCTCGGCGGCACGTTCCGAGGCGAAACGTTCCCGACGCCGCTGGGCAACGTCGTCGGCGGCGGCGAGCACGCCGCGGACGCGACGCACATCCAGGAGTTCCTGGTCGCGCCCCTCGGCGCACCGAGCGTCTCGGAGGCCGTCTTCGCCAACGCCGCCGTCCACCACGAAGTCGCGGCCCTGCTCGACGAGCGCGGCGTCGCCGCGGCCAAAGGCGACGAGGGGGCCTGGGCACCGTCCATCGACGACGAGGCGGCGTTCGAGGTCGTCGAGGAGGCGGTCCGTACGGTCGCCGACGACGTCGGCTTCGAGATCCGGTTCGGGCTCGACGTGGCCGCGTCGGAGCTGTACGACGACGGCGTCTACCGCTACGGCGACGAGACGAAGACGACGGCCGAACAGATCGACTACGTGGCCGGCCTCGTCTCCGAGTACGACCTCTGTTACGTCGAGGACCCGCTGGACGAGGACGACTACGACGGATTCGCGGAGCTGACAGATCGCGTCGGCGACGAGACGCTGGTCTGTGGCGACGACCTGTTCGTCACCAACGTCGATCGGCTCTCGACGGGCATCGAGGCGGGGGCCGCAAACAGCGTCCTCGTCAAGCCCAACCAGATCGGGACGCTGACCGACGCCGTCGACGCCGTCGAGTTGGCCGTCCGCAACGGCTACGAGCCGGTCATCTCTCACCGCAGCGGCGAAACCGAGGATGCGACCATCGCACACCTCGCCGTCGCGACCGCGGCCCCGTTCGTCAAGACGGGCGCGGTCGGGGGCGAGCGAACAGCCAAACTCAACGAACTGATTCGAATCGAGGCAAACGCAGTATGAGTGGAAACGAAAAGGAAGGTCTCGACGCCGCCGACTCCGACGTCGAACTCGAACCCGAGGAGACCGACGCGGTGGACTCCGACGCGGACGCGGCCGAGACCGAGACGGAAGGCGAATCGCACGACGGTGCCGAGGACGCGGCCGAGGAAGAACCCGCGGTCGACGAGGACGTCATGCCAGACGACGAGGCCGACCTCCTCATTCCCGTCGAGGACTACCTCGCGGCCGGCGTCCACATCGGCACCCAGCAGAAGACAGTCGACATGGAGCGGTTCATCCACCGCGTCCGGACGGACGGCCTGTACGTTCTGGACGTCTCCACGACGGACCAGCGCATCCGGACGGCCGCGGATTTCCTGGCCAACTACGACCCCGAGCAGATACTCGTGGCGTCCTCGCGCCAGTACGGCCGCTTCCCGGCCGAGAAGTTCGCGGAAGCGGTCGGCGCACGCGCCCGGACGGGCCGGTTCATCCCGGGTACGCTGACCAATCCCGACTACGAGGGCTACATCGAACCCGACGTGGTCGTCGTGACCGACCCCATCGGCGACAGCCAGGCGGTCAAGGAGGCCATCACGGTCGGCATCCCGGTCATCGCGATGTGTGAC
>JBDGSB010000114.1:0-3358 GCA_042217765.1 Haloarculaceae archaeon
CGTTGAGTTCGTCGCGCTTCTCGCGGTGTTCCTGGGCCTCGTCGACCTTCTCGCGAGTCTTGGCGTTGAGTTCGTCGCGATTGGAGGCGCGCTCGCTGGCCATCTGGTTGAGTTCGTTCCGTCGGTCCCGGAGTTGGCCGGCCAGTTTGATGAGTTCGCCTTTGGAGTTGTTTTCGAAATTTTCTTCCGTGATTTCTACGTTCTTGGATTCGTCTATCGAGTCTGCCATGGTTCGTACCTCGGTTCCTTCCCGCTCCAGCGCGTCGCAGTAGTGACTCCCACGTGAGACCAACGCCGATAACAAGGATTCCCTCTCATGTTGGCTTACGCGCGATACTACCGAAACGCTGGAGGCGTTCTGGTACTTTGAAATATTGGGGGCTGCATTTTAAACATTCCGGTCGAATATCGGTCCGTGAACGCGATTCACACGTCCTCCCGCTTGCGATTGTGTGACAAGCATTTCCACGGCAACGGAGTTTCAAGTCCACCGGACCGTCATCGTCATCGTCACAGCGGTCCCGACCAGTACACCGCTACAGCCGATACTCGTTGCTGACCGTCCGGTCGTCGGTGGTCAGCATCAGTTCGACGTGGCCGTTCGACGGCGCGGGGACGCTGCCGGCTGAGGCCTGCCCGTACGCGTCGACGGACACGGTCATCTCCCCGGTTTCGCCGCCGGCCGTCCACGCCAGCGTCCCCGATACCGCCTCGGGCGTGTCGTTGACGACGACGACCTCTCCAGGGCCGCCGGTCGGGTCCGCCAGCATCGCCTGTACCGGCTCGAAGGCCGCCGTCAACGTCTCGGCCGCGCATTTCGGCTCGCCGTCGCGGTCGAATACGCCCATTCCCGCGTCGGCGAGGTCGCGGACCGTCGCGGCCACCGCGATGTCGCCGTCGCGCCGCCGCAACGTCTCGGCGACGGTCTTGAGCGCCCGTGCCTGGTAGGCCTGCGAGCCCTCGCGGTCGGCGACGTCGGCGTGGACGTCGTGGTTCTCACGGTCGAACCCGGCGAACTCGCGGGGGTCCTCCACGCCGACGGAACCGACGCCGAACGCGCCCACGGCGTCGGCCAGCGACGGATACGTGTCTAGCAGCCACGCGACGTCTTCGGGTTCGCCGTAGTCCCAGCCCGGATACAGCGTCGCCGCGTCGGGGCCGGTCCCGGGCGGACCGACGACGGGAAACGAGGGAATCGTCGCCGGCAGTTCCTCGGCGACCGCAACGGCCGGTTCGCGGTCGTAGTCGCTCCGCCAGGCGCGCCAGCGGAACCGCCAGCGGTCGAGCGTCCCGGAGCCGAGGCGGTCGTCGAACGGATCGAGCGGTTCGTCGTGGACGGCGAAGGCGGCCAGGCTCGGATGGTGGCCGTACGAGCGACCCAGCGTACGCGCGAGTTCGCGGCCGCGGTCGACGTCGAACGCGTCGGGGCCGGTCAGTGGCAGGTCCTGCCAGACGAGCACGCCGGCGTCGTCGGCGGCCTCGTAGACCGCCTGGGCCGGTGCGTGCGCGTGCAGTCGGACGAGGTTGGCGTTGCACGCGACCGCGCGCTCGACGTCGTCCGCGGTCGCCGACAGGAGCGTAAGTCCCCGGACCGGTACCGGTTCGCCGTTGATCTCGAGTCCGTCCTCCGTCAGCGCCACCGATCGAATGCCCGTCGTCGTCGTTCGTGCGTCGTCGTCCAGTTTGGCGCGAACGGTGTAGCGGTGCTGTGAGCCGATCCCACGGGGCCACCACAGCGCCGGGTCGCGGACCTCGATGGTGTACTCGACGGTCGTGCGCTCGCCCGCCGCGGCCGCGACGCCCACGCGGTCCATTGTCCCCCGTCGCTGGAGGTCGCCGGCGGGCCGCAACGACAGCGTCAGCCGGTCGTCGAGGTCGCGTCCGGCGACGACGTCGATAGCCACGTCGATGGCCGCCCCATCGTCGGTGAGCCGCGGCGTCGCCCGGACGTCGGCGACGTAGGAGGCCGGCCGCCCGGAGACGCTGGCGTCCCACCAGATGCCGGGGACGGCCGCAGATGGCGGCACGTGCGGCGAGTCGTGGATGCCGCCGAAGCGGTCGGTCGGCCGACGGCACGTCACCACGAGGTCGTTTTCCGCCTCGGGCTCGAAGTCGACCCGAAGCGGTTGGAAGTACGCGTCGTGTTCGGCCACGAGGTCGTCGTTCAGCCAGACTCGCGCGTGGGCGTACAGGCCGCGCAGTTCGAGCAGGGCGCGCGATTCGTCGGGGGACCGAGGGTCGGGAAACGTCGTCCGGTAGGCGACCGCGTCCGCGCCGGCGAACGCGTCGGGACGGCCGGGGACCTCCACGGGTTCCCAGGTCTCCGGGGCTGGCCGCTCCGCACCCGGGTCGACCGCCGCACCACTCCACTCGCGCAACATATATTCCGGCGCGGCCGCCGTCGCCATATCCTTTACGTCGGCGATGCGACGCCCATCGAGTGATTCCTGCCGGGGAGTCGACTCCCTCAAGTGGGTCCGTCCGCGAGGGGCGTGCATGGCCCTGGAGGAAGTCGTTCACGCACGCGGCCACGAGCACGTGCGTGCGACCCACGCGAGCACGTTAGAGGTCACGAGCGACGACTACCTGACGCCCACGGGCGACTGCATCCTCGCCGTCGAGGCCGACCGCGTCCCCGCGGACTTCGACGACGACTTCGTCGCGGCCTGCCGCGACCGCGAGGCGACCGTCACGGCGACCGTCGAAGCCGGTGGACACGCGGCCCGCGTGGTCGGTAGTGGCCACCCCGAGTTGACCTTCGCGAACGAGCGAAGTCACGTCTGCCGGACCAGCGAATACGTCGACGACCGCACCGTGATGGTCGACGCCGACGCGGCCGCCGCGGACCTCGATCGCGACCTCGTGGCTGCGCTGGCCGACGGGGCCGCGGCGACGCTGACGCTGACCGTCGACTGACGGCGATTTCGAGGACGTTTTGCCGGTGGATGCCCCACGAAATCACATGTCCGACGACCCCGAACCGGACGTGAACATCTCCGGTGGTGCCGACGGCGGCGGGACCGAGACGACGTTCGACGCCGACGCGGCAGACACGCGCGCACAAGCGGTCGTCGACCGACTGGGCGACCTGTACTGGACGAAGACCTACGGCGGCCGCCCCGCCTTCGAGTGTCTCGTGCGGACGATCCTGAGCCAGAACACTAGCGACGTGGCGAGCCAGCCCGCCCACGACGCCCTGATGGACCGCTACGGGGGCGAAGTCGGTGCGGGCGCTGGGGACGCGGCCGACGCAGATGCCGGGGACGCGGCCGACGCGGACCTCGCCGTCGCGCTGGCCAACGCCGAGCGAGAGACCCTCGCCGAGACCATCAGTGCCGCAGGGCTGTACAACCAGAAG